>DASTVO010000371.1:0-28120 GCA_035759075.1 Actinomycetes bacterium | reverse complement strand
CCTGCGTCCCGCGGGCGTGCTGGTCGCCACCGCGGCCCTCGCGCTCAGCGGCGCAGCCGTCGCCGCCCCGGCGGCCGCCCACCAGACGGACGAGTCCAAGGCGCCGCAGAAGCGCCAGCAGTACCTGGACGGCGTCAGCGTCCCGGTGATCAGCAGCCCGAACATCCGCTTCGTCGGGAACTTCCCGGAGACCGCGGCCATCTCGGGGGTCTTCGCCAAGAGCGCCCCGTACTTCTACGTCTCGAGCACCGACAGCATCTCGGTGTTCGACGTCTCCGACCCGGTCCGGCCACGGCTGACCGGCACGCTGGCCAACCTCGTGTTCGAGAACGAGGCCATGAACTACGGCGAGAAGAAGGTCGACGGCGTCGTCAACCGCTTCGTGCTGGTGGGGGCCGACCTCGTGCAGTACAGCCCCGACGACCCGACGAGCGTGGGACGCAGCAACGAGGTCATCGTCGTCGACGTGACCGACCCGGCCAACCCGTCCGTCCGGTCACGCCTGAAGACCACGACGAACACCCACACGGTGAGCTGCATCAACGAGCGCGACTGCCAGTACGCGTACACGGCCGGGCGCCGCGGCGAGTACTCCATCGTGGACCTGAGCGACCTCGACAACCCGCGTGAGGTCGACGCGGACCCGGCCACCGCCGGCACCCAGCCGTTCACGTCGCCGGCGGGTGGCCCGAACGCGGTGTTCACCACGGGCGCCGGGCACAAGTGGAACTTCGACGACGCCGGGTACGGGATCCACACCGGCTCCGGCGGCAGCGCGGTCTTCGACGTGTCCGACCCCGTCGCGCCCCGGCTGGTCGCCACGACCGACGAGAACGGCACGAAGGACCCCTGGAACAACTTCATCCACCACAACTCGGCCCGCCCGAACGCGGCCAGCTTCGACGCCACCGCCGCGCCCAGCCTGGCGAAGGGCAACGTCCTGCTGGTGACCGAGGAGGACTACGAGAACACCGACTGCGCCACCGCCGGCAGCTTCCAGTCCTGGCAGGTCACCAGCCTGGACGGCACCCCGGGAACCATCCACCCGCTGGACCGCATCAACCCGGTCGACCTCGGTGAGGGCGTGTCCGCGCCGCACATGGCGTTCTGCTCGGCGCACTGGTTCGACGTCCACCAGAGCGGGATCGTCGCGGCCGGCTTCTACGAGGGCGGGCTGCGCCTGATCGACGCCCGGGACCCCCGTGACCTCAAGGAGTACGGCTACGTGGCGAGCGGGCTCTCCGAGGTCTGGGACGCCTACTGGGTGCCGCAGCGGAACAAGAGCGGCGTCGCGACCGACAGCAGGACCAACATCGTCTACACCGTGGACGCGGTCCGCGGGCTCGACGTCTACACGGTCGACCTGCCGGGGTCCGCGGGCTCGACGTCGCTGCTCGGCTCGGTCGCCGGCGCCCTGCCGCTCGGCCCCCTGGGCGGACCCGACCCGGCGGTCATGGTCCTGGCGACCGGCCTGGTCGGGCTGGTCGGGCTGGCAGCGGTCCGCCGCCGCCGGCTGGGCGTGCCGGCCGTCTCCCGCACCCGTTGACACCTCCCGCACCCGGCGCGCCGAGCCCGGCGCGCCGGGTCGGGAGCTACGGCGGCGGCGGGTAGGGTGGCCCCCGGCCTTCCCCGCCCGACGTACGTCCCTGACCGCCCCGCCTCGCCCCCTGCGGCGACCTGCGGAAACCCGCGGTGCCGGGACGCGAGGAGAACCCCCGCGTGCACCTGAAGAGCCTCACCCTCAAGGGCTTCAAGTCCTTCGCGTCGGCGACGACCTTCCACTTCGAGCCCGGCATCACCTGTGTCGTCGGTCCGAACGGCTCGGGCAAGTCCAACGTCGTCGACGCGCTCGCCTGGGTCATGGGCGAGCAGGGCGCCAAGTCGCTGCGCGGCGGCAAGATGGAGGACGTCATCTTCGCCGGGTCGGCCGGCCGCGAGGGCGCCGCCGGCCGCGCCCCGCTGGGACGGGCCGAGGTCTCCCTGACCATCGACAACGCCGACGGCGCGCTGCCCATCGACTACGCCGAGGTCACCATCTCGCGGATCATGTTCCGCAACGGGGGCTCGGAGTACGCGATCAACGGCAACCCCTGCCGGCTGCTCGACGTCCAGGAGCTGCTCTCCGACTCCGGCATCGGCCGCGAGATGCACGTCATCGTGGGCCAGGGCCAGCTCGACGCCGTGCTCTCCGCCGGCCCGGAGGAGCGCCGCGGGTTCATCGAGGAGGCCGCCGGGGTCCTCAAGCACCGCAAGCGCAAGGAGAAGGCGCTGCGCAAGCTCGACGCGATGCAGGCCAACCTCACCCGGGTGCAGGACCTCACCGTCGAGCTGCGCAGGCAGCTCAAGCCGCTGGGCCGCCAGGCGGAGGTCGCCCGCCGCGCGGCCGTGATCCAGTCCGACGTGCGCGACGCGCGCCTGCGCCTGCTGGCCGACGACCTCGTGCAGCTCACCGCAAGCCTCGAGGCCGAGGTGGCCGACGAGACCGCCCTGCGGGCCCGCCGGGCCGAGGTGGAGGCCGAGCTCGCCGAGGCGACCGCGCGGGAGACCGAGGTCGAGGCGACCGCCGCTGCCGAGGCGCCCACGCTCGCCCGGGCCCAGGAGACGTGGTACCGGCTCTCCTCGCTGCGCGAGCGCTTCCGGGGCACCGGCAGCCTCGCCGCCGAGCGCGTCCGGCACCTCGCCGACGAGCCCGATGAGCAGGGCACCGGCCGCGACCCGGAGGCTCTCGAGGCGCAGGCCGAGCAGGTCCGGGCCGAGGAGCAGCAGATCGAGGCCGCGGTCGTGCGCGACCGGGAGGCGCTGAGCGCCGCGGTGACCGCGCGCCAGGAGGCCGAGCAGGCGCTCGAGGTGGAGCAGAAGCGGGTCGCGGCGGCGGCCCGGGCCGCCGCCGACCGTCGCGAGGGGCTGGCCCGGCTCTCCGGCCAGGTCGCCGCCGCGCGCAGCCGGGTCGAGGCCGGCGAGGCCGAGATCGGCCGGCTCACCCCCGCGCTGGAGGAGGCGGCCGAGCGCGCCGCCCGCGCGCAGGCGGAGTTCACGACCGTCGAGACCCAGGTCGCCGGCCTCGACGCGGGAGAGGAGGACCTCGACTCCGACCACGAGGAGGCCGCGCTGCGGCTGGCCGCCGCCGACGAGCGGGTCGCTGCCCTGCGGGCCGAGGAGCGGGACGCCGAGCGGGAGCGCGCCGCCCTCAGCGCTCGCAAGGACGCCCTCGAGATGGGGCTGTCCCGCAAGGACGGCTCCGGCACCGTGCTCGCGGCCACCGACCGCCTCTCCGGCGTCCTGGGCTCGGTCGCGGCGCTGGTGACCGTCGAGCACGGCTACGAGACGGCGGTCGCCGCCGCACTGGGCTCGGCCGCGGACGCCGTCGCCGTGACCGACGTGTCTGCCGCGGAGGCGGCGATCCGGCTGCTCAAGAACGACGACGCGGGACGGGTGGGGCTGCTGCTGGGCTCCGACACCGCGTACGCGGGCGAGGCCGCCGCGCCGGCACCCCCGGGCGCGCGCGCCGCGCTCGACCTCGTCACGGCCCCCGGTGCGCTGCGCCGGTCGGTGGCCGGGCTGCTCGCCGACGTCGTGGTCGTGGACGATCTCGGCGCGGCCCGGGCGGTCGTCGCCGAACGGCCCGAGCTGGTGGCCGTGACCCGCGACGGTGACGTGCTGTCGAGGGACCGCGCCGCCGGTGGCTCGGCCACCGCGCCCACCCTGCTCGAGGTGCAGGCCGCCGTGGACGAGGCCGGGACCCGGCTGACCGAGGCCGGTCACCGCCTGGACCGGGCCCGGTTCTCGCTGCAGGCGGCGCTGGAGGAGCAGGCGCTCGCGACCAAGGACGTGCAGGCCGCGCTGGACCGGTTGCACGAGTCCGACGCACGGATGTCCGCCGTCGCCGAGCAGCTCGGCCAGCTCGGTGCGCAGGCCCGGGCCGCCCGCGGCGAGGCCGACCGCCTGCAACGCTCCATCGCCGCCGCGCAGGAGGCCCTCGACACCGACCGGCAGGCGCTCGTCGGGCTCGAGGAGCGCCTGCTCGCGGCGGAGTCGGCGCCCGACGACGGCGACCCCGACACCACGCTGCGGGACGAGCTGGAGGAGGCCGCCCGCGCCGGCCGGCAGAGCGAGATGGAGGCGCGGCTCGCCGTGCGCACCGGCGAGGAGCGGGCCCGCGCCCTCGCCGGCCGTGCGGACGGCCTGGCCCGGGCCGCCGCGCAGGAGCGCGAGCACCGCGCCAAGGCCGCGGCCCGCCGCGAGCGCCGCGCCCGCGAGGCCGCCGTCGCCCAGCAGGTCGCGCTGGCCGCCGAGGCCGCGCTGGCCCACCTGGAGCACTCCTTGGCCGCCGCGGCACAGGCCCGCGAGGTCGCAGAGCGGGCCCGGGCCGAACGCGACCAGGAGCTGGCCGGCCTGCGCGGACGGCTGCGGGAGCTCGGCGCCGAGCTCGAGCGGCTGACCGACAGCGTGCACCGGGACGAGGTCGCCCGGGCCGAGCAGCGGCTGCGGATCGAGGCGCTGCAGCAGAAGGCGCTCGAGGACCTGGGCGTCGACCCGGAGGCGCTGGTCGAGGAGTACGGCCCGCACCAGCTGGTGCCGCCGTCGCCGCCGGCGCCGGACGAGGCGCGCGAGGTCGAGCCGGACCCGACGCCCTACGTGCGGGCCGAGCAGGAGAAGCGGCTGCGCTCGGCCGAGCGGTCCCTGGCCCTGCTCGGGCGGGTCAACCCGCTGGCGCTGGAGGAGTTCGCCGCGCTGGAGGAGCGCCACCAGTTCCTGGCCGAACAGCTCGAGGACATCAAGGCGACACGTCGCGACCTGCTCGACATCGTCCGCGAGGTCGACGAGCGGGTCGAGCAGGTCTTCACCGCCGCGTTCGAGGACACCGCCCGCGAGTTCGAGGGCGTCTTCGCGCGGCTGTTCCCCGGCGGCGAGGGTCGGCTCGTGCTCACCGACCCGGGCGACATGCTCACGACCGGCATCGAGGTCGAGGCCCGCCCGCCGGGCAAGAAGGTCAAGCGGCTCTCCCTGCTCTCCGGCGGGGAGCGCTCGCTCACCGCGGTGGCCCTGCTCGTGGCGATCTTCCGGGCGCGGCCCAGCCCGTTCTACGTCATGGACGAGGTCGAGGCGGCGCTCGACGACACCAACCTGGGCCGGCTGATCGCGATCATGGAGGAGCTGCGGGAGAACAGCCAGCTCATCGTCATCACTCACCAGAAGCGCACGATGGAGGTCGCCGACGCTCTCTACGGCGTCTCGATGCGCGGCGACGGCATCACCACGGTGATCGGTCAGCGGCTGCGCGAGGCCGAGCCCGCCTGACGCGCGTCCGGTGTGACGTTCGTGACGGTCTTGTGACGTTTCGCCGATGACACCGCGGGAAGGTCGCCCGACGTGACCGAACTGCTCATCGCGCACGTGGTGCTCGGCGTCGTCGGCCTGCTCGTCGTCGGCTTCGTCGCCTACCCGTACCGCGGCCGGCCCACGCCGGTGGGGGACCGGATCGTGGAGAAGGTCGCGGAGGTCGCCGACCGGGTGGACCCCGGCGACGCGCCGCCCCTGGGCGTGCTCAGCACCCCGGAGAAGTCGCGGGCGATGTCGGAGCGGTTCGAGCGGGCCGAGCGGCGACTGCGCCGGGGTGCCCGCGTACTCGTCACCGCCGGACGAGGCTGACGCAGACCGCCCTCCGCCGGCCGCCCTGGGCGGCCGCCCTCGCCGGCCGATGACGCGCCGGGACCTGCGAGACTGGGCCGCGATGAACACGCTCACCTCGATCCTGGTCCTGTCGGTACTCGTCCTGGTCGTCATCGTCGTCGCCGGGGCCGTCCTGCTGGGCCGCCGGCCGCGCAAGGCCCCGCTGCCACCCCTCACCGAGCCGTCCACCGACACCGAGACACCGCCCAGCGGTGACGTCACCCTCCTCGAGCCGGTCGAGGTCGCGCCACCCCTGGTCGAGGCACCCGAGCCGGTCGAGGGCCGGCTCGCCCGGCTGCGGTCGCGGCTCGCGGGCTCGCAGCGTTCCCTGGGCCGCGGGCTGCTCGGCCTGCTCTCCCGTGACCGGCTCGACGAGGCGACCTGGGAGGAGGTCGAGGAGGTCCTGCTCTCCGCCGACGTCGGCGTCGGCCCGACCCAGGAGCTCGTCGAGCGGCTGCGGACCCGGGTCAAGGACCTCGGGGAGCGGGGCCCCGCCGAGGTCCGGTCCCTGCTCCGGGAGGAGCTGCTCACGCTTCTTGGCCCGGACGTCGACCGCTCGCTGCGGACCGTGGGGCAGGACGGCCGGCCCGCGGTCGCGCTGGTCGTTGGTGTGAACGGCACCGGCAAGACCACGACCGTGGGCAAGCTCGCGCGGGTGCTGGTCGCCGAGGGCCGCACCGTGCTGCTCGGGGCTGCCGACACGTTCCGGGCCGCCGCAGCGGACCAGCTGCAGACCTGGGGCGAGCGGGTCGGCGCGCCGGTGGTGCGCGGCCCCGAGGGCGGCGACCCGGCCAGCGTCGCGTTCGACGCGGTGCGCCAGGGAATGGACGGCGGGTACGACGTGGTCGTCGTCGACACGGCAGGACGGCTGCAGAACAAGGTCGGCCTGATGGACGAGCTCGGCAAGGTCAAGCGCGTCGTCGAGAAGCACGGCCCCGTCGACGAGGTCCTGCTCGTGCTCGACGCGACGACTGGGCAGAACGGGCTGGTGCAGGCCCGGGTCTTCTCGGAGGTCGTCGACGTCACCGGCATCGTGCTCACCAAGCTCGACGGCACGGCGAAGGGCGGCATCGTCGTCGCCGTGCAGCGCGAGCTCGGCGTGCCGGTCAAGCTCGTGGGGCTGGGGGAGGGTGCCGACGACCTCGCGCCCTTCGACCCCGAGGTGTTCGTGGACGCCCTGCTGGGCGACTGACTGTCGGCGCAGGACGCGCTGGCTCTCTACGCGATGCTCGTCGCGTGCGGCGTCGACAGCTGGGTGATGGGCGGCTGGGGGGGGCGCCCATTCCGCTTCCGTGGCAGCACGAGCGCGACGTGGAGACCCTTCGCGGGCTGGTGTCGGGTGCGACGACCGGTGGCTTCCCTTCTCCAGCGCCATGATCGGAGCACCGGGGTGCCGGGTTGCTGCACCGATCTGCTCCGATCATGGGACGGGCAGCCCGATGCGCGCCGGTCCGGCTGTCGGTGGGTCCGCCTAGATTGACGGGGATGAGGAAGGATGCGGCCGAGACCCGAGACCTGGGCGGCGCGCTCGCGTCGCTGCTGCCGGCTCTGGAGGCGCACCTGGCGGCGCCCGCCACCGGCACCGAGTTCGGCGAGACGGCGAGCTGGCGGGCGGTGCTCGACGAGCCGCTGCCACGTCAGGGCCGAGGCGCGGAGGAGACGTTGCGCCGGCTGGGCGATCCCGTGGTCCGCCACGGGCAGCGGATGACCTCGCCCGGTTTCCTCGGGTGGATCACGACCGGTTCCACCGTGGTGCCCGCGCTGGCCGGGCTCGCCACGGCGTTCGCCGGGACCCAGCGCTACCTGGGCCACGCCACGAGCTTCCTCGAAGAGCTGGCCCTGCGCTGGCTGGCCGAGGCCTGCGGCCTGGACGGCGCGCGAGCCCGCGACGGGGTGTTCTCCAGCAGCGGGTCGGTGGCGAACCTGCTGGCGCTGGGGGCGGCCCGCCAGCACGCGTACGAGCGCCGTGGCCACGACGTCGCCAGGGACGGGCTCTCCGGGCAGCCGCGGGGGCACGTCTACGCCAGCGTCGAGCTGCACCACAGCCTGATCAAGGCCGCCGGCGTGCTCGGGCTGGGCAGGTCGGACGTGGTCCTGCTTCCGGTCGACTCCGCGCAGCGCGTGGACGTCGCGGCACTGCGGGCGGCGGTCGCGGCGGACGTGGCGGCCGGGCACGTCCCCGTCGCCGTCGTCGGTGCTGCCGGCACCACGAACACCGGTGCGATCGACGACCTCGACGCCCTGGCCGACGTGGCGGCCGAGCACGAGGCCTGGTTCCACGTCGACGGGGCCTACGGGCTGTTCGGGCGACTCGACCCGCGTCTCACCGCGCGGTACGCCGGCGTCCGGCGCGCCGACTCGGCGGTGGTCGACCCGCACAAGTGGCTCGCGACACCGAGCGGGATCGCCGCGACGTTCGTCCGCGACCGGGAACTGCTGGGGCGTGCGTTCACCGGGGAGCCTGCCGACTACATCGAGGGCGGCTTCGACACGACCTGGTCCACCTCGCCCTTCGACGCGATGGGCCTGCCCTTCCACGACTGGGCGCTCGACCTGACCGCTCCCGCACGGGGCGTCGTGGTCTGGGCCGCCCTGCACGAGATCGGCCTCGACGGCCTGCGCGAGCGGATCGTCCGCGACAACGACCTCGCGCGCCGCGTCGCCGACCGCGCCCGGGACGACGACCGGCTCGAGCTGCTGACCGAGCCCGAGCTGTCGGTGTGCTGCTTCCGCTACCGAGTCGACGGGCTCGACGAGCCGGCCCTGGACCTGCTGAACCAGAAGATCCTGCGGCTCCTGCACGCCGAGTCCCCGTACGTGCCGTCCTTCACCCGCGTCGGCGGTCGCTACGCGCTGCGCCCGTGCTTCATCAACCCCCGGACCACCGCCGAGGACGCCGACGCGTTGGTCGACTGGGTCCTCCGCCTGGGCGACAAGCTCGTCGCGTAACCAGCACGTAACACCCCGCGCGCAGAAGTCACACCGACGAAACCTCGCAGGCGGTCGGGGGAAACGCCCGGGCGCCAGCCTCCTCTGGACGAGAAAACCGTCCCGTCCAGGAGGTACAACGTGACACCCAGCTCCGGCGACACCGCCTGGGTCATGACGAGCGCCGCGCTCGTCCTGCTCATGACCCCGGGCCTCGCCCTGTTCTACGGGGGCATGGTCCGGGCCAAGAGCGTCCTCAACATGATGATGATGAGCTTCGGGGCGCTCGGACTCATCAGTGTGCTGTGGGTGCTGTACGGCTACACGCTGGCGTTCGGCGACGACGTCAAGGGTGGCCTTGTCGGCAACCTCGACTTCGCGGGCCTGTCCGGCCTGCTCTCCACGACGCCGCTCGGGGGCGTGGAGGGTGAGGCCGCCGGGCTGCCGCCCCTGGCGTTCGCGGGCTTCCAGGCCGTGTTCGCCATCATCACCGTCGCGCTGATCAGCGGCGCCATCGCGGACCGCGCGAAGTTCGGGTCCTGGATGGTGTTCGCGGGCATCTGGGCGACGGTCGTCTACTTCCCTGTCGCGCACTGGGTCTTCGCCTTCGACGGCTACACCGCCGAGGTCGGCGGCTGGATCGCCAACGACCTCGCGGCCGTCGACTTCGCCGGCGGCACCGCTGTGCACATCAACGCCGGCGCCGCCGCCCTGGCGCTCGCGCTGGTGCTCGGCAAGCGGATCGGCTTCGGCAAGGAGCCGATGCGTCCGCACAACCTCACGCTGGTGATGGTCGGCGCCGGGCTGCTGTGGTTCGGCTGGTTCGGGTTCAACGCCGGCTCCGCTCTCGGCGCGGGTGACGTGGCGGCGGTGGCCTGGATCAACACGCTGGTCGCCACCGGTGCGGCCGCCCTGGCATGGCTGCTCACCGAGAAGCTCCGCGACGGGCACGCCACGTCGCTGGGCGCCGCCTCCGGTGTGGTCGCCGGTCTGGTCGCCATCACCCCGGCCTGCTCCGCGGTCAACCCCGTCGGCGCGATCCTCGTCGGCGCGGTGGCGGGTGTCCTGTGTGCCCTCGCCGTGGGCCTGAAGTACAAGCTCGGCTACGACGACTCGCTCGACGTCGTCGGCGTCCACCTCGTCGGTGGGCTCGTCGGCACGCTGCTCATCGGCGTCCTCGCCACGTCGGCCGCACCGGCCGGGGTCGACGGGCTGCTCTACGGCGGCGGACTCGACCAGCTGTGGCGGCAGGCCGTCGCGGCAGGTGTGGTCATGGTCTTCTCCTTCACCGTCGCCTACCTGTTGGGCGTGGCGATCCAGCGGACGATCGGGTTCCGGGTCGACGAGGAGACCGAGATCACCGGCGTCGACCTGGTCACGCACGCCGAGTCGGCCTACGAGCTCGGCGCCGTCACCGGCAGTGGCTACCGCGCGAGCCCGTCGCTCGCCCCGCAGAAGGAGAAGGTGGACGCATGAGGCTCGTCACCGCAGTCATCAAGCCCTTCAAGCTCGACGACGTGAAGAGCGCGCTGGAGTCGTTCGGGGTGAACGGGATCACCGTCACCGAGGCGAGCGGCTACGGCCGCCAGCGCGGGCACACCGAGGTGTACCGCGGCGCCGAGTACACGGTCGACCTCGTGCCGAAGGTGCGCGTCGAGGTGCTCGTCGACGACGACGACGCCGAGGACGTCATCGAGGTCATCGTGAAGAGCGCCCAGACCGGCCGGATCGGCGACGGCAAGGTCTGGTCGGTCCCGGTCGAGACGCTCGTCCGGGTCCGTACGGGCGACCGTGGGCCCGAGGCGCTCTGACCCAGTGGCCGTCGAGTCGGTCGCATCGGCAGCGACGCCGGCCGACTACGTCGCGCGGCGCCGGGAGCTGCTGGAGACCAGCAGCCCCGGCGCCGCGCGGCGCCGCGGCCTCGCCGTCCTGACCGACTCCTGGCTGCGTCAGGTGTTCGCCGAGGCGTGCGCGGCCACCGGCACCGCGCGCGAGGGCACGGCGCTCGTCGCGGTCGGCGGGTACGGCCGGGGAGAGCTGTCGCCGGGCAGTGACCTCGACCTCGTCCTGCTGCACGCCGACCGCGACAGCGCCGCCCTGATGGCCGAGAAGCTCTGGTACCCCGTGTGGGACAGCGGCGTGCACCTCGACCACTCGGTGCGCACCTTCGACGAGGCCCGGCGGCTGGCGAGCAGCGACCTCGCCGTCCTGCTCGGGCTGCTCGACGCCCGCCCGGTGGCCGGCAGCCAGGCCCTGGTCGGTCGCCTGCGCACCAGCGTGCTGGGCGACTGGCGGGCCGCCGCGCGCCGGCGCCTCCCACAGCTGCGGGAGGCCTGGGAGGAGCGCGGCCGCCGAGCCGGCGACCTCCGCCACGACCTGGAGCCCGACCTCAAGGACGGCCGGGGCGGGCTGCGCGACCTGGTGTCGCTGCGTGCCGTCGCGGCGTCGTGGGTGGCCGACCGTCCGCACCGCGACCTCGACGACGCGGTCCGCCGGCTGGCCGACGTGCGGGACGCCCTGCACCTCGCGACCGGCCGGGCCACGAACACCCTGGTGCACCAGGAGCAGGAGACCGTTGCCGCGGCGCTCGGCCTCGCCGACGCGGACGACCTGCTGCGCCGCGTCGGTGCGGCCGCGGCCGCCGTCACGCACGCCGCCGACGGCACCTGGCGGCGCGCCCTGCAGGCCACCCGGCCGCAGCGCTCCCGGTTCGTCCGCGGCCGCAAGCCGGTGCTCAAGCTGCTCGGCCCGGGCCTGGCGGAGCACGACGGCGAGGCGGTCCTCACCGCCCAGGCCGACCCTCGCTCGGACCCGCTGCTCGTCCTGCGGATGGCCGCGCGCGCCGCGCGCGCCGGGCTGCCGCTCTCGGCCAGCTCGGTGGACCGGCTGCTCGCGGACTGTCCGCCGCTTCCGGAGCCTTGGCCCGAGAGCGCCCGGCAGCTGTTCGTGGACCTGCTCGGTGCCGGGCCCCCGCTGGTGCCGGTGTGGGAGGCGCTGGACCAGGCCGGCCTCATGACCCGGCTGCTGCCGGAGTGGGAGCCGGTCCGGCACCGGCCCCAGCGCAACGCCGTGCACCGCTTCAGCGTGGACCGGCACCTGCTCGAGGCCGCCGTCTGCGCGGCGCCCATGGTCCGCCAGGTGGCGCGGCCCGACCTGCTGCTGGTCGGCGCCCTCCTGCACGACATCGGCAAGGGCTCGGAGGCCGGCGGCGAGGACCACAGCGCCGCGGGGGAGCGGATGGCCGCCACCGCCGCCCGGCGGATGGGCTTCTCGGAGCCCGACCTCGCCACGGTCGCGACCCTGGTGCGGCATCACCTCCTCCTCGTGGAGGCGGCGACCCGCCGCGACCTAGACGATCCCCTGACCGTGTCCGCGGTCGCCGACGCCGTCGACGACCGAGCGACCTTGGAGCTGCTGGCCGTGCTGACCCGGGCGGACGCCCGAGCCACCGGGCCGTTGGCGTGGAGCGACTGGAAGGAAGCACTCGTGGACGACCTCGTGGGACGCGTCGCCCTCCGGCTCGGCGGTGCACCGGCACCGCCACGGCCGCCGCTCACCGCCGAGCAGCGGGCGCTCGTCCAGCGCGGAAACCTCGCCGTGCTCGCCGAGCCGGACGAGGCGGTCACCTGGACCGTGACGGTGGTCGCGCCGGACCGGACCGGTCTGTTCTTCCAGATCGCCGGGGTGCTCGCCCTGCACCGCTTGTCGGTGCGCTCGGCGCAGGTCCGCACCGAGCAGGGCATGGCGCTGGACGTGTGGACCGTCGTCCCCGAGCGTGACCACGAGCCGCGCGCGGACGCGTTGCGCCTGGACATCGAGCGCGCCCTCGGAGGCGACCTGGACGTGACCCAGCGGCTCGTCGCGCGGGACGCCGGCCAGCGACCGCCGGCCGTCCCGCCGCCGGCCCCGCGGGTGGACATCGTCGCAGGGGCGTCGGCGTCGGCGACCGTCGTCGAGGTCCGGGCGGCCGACCGGCCCGGGCTGCTCCACCGCCTGGGCCGGGCGCTGGCGCTGATGGGCATCAGTGTGCGCGGGGCCCGCGTCGTGACGCTCGGCGCGGAGGCCGTCGACGTCTTCTACCTGCAGGACGCGGCGGGGCAGTCGCTCGACGCCCTCGCCGAGCGCGAGGTGGTGCGGCTGCTCGCGGACGCTGCCGGCTGAACCGCTGCCGGACCCGTGCCTGACCTGCCACCGACCGGCCGGCGGCTAGGCTGAGGCGGTTGCCTGCCCGTCGTACGACGCTAGGAAGCCCCTGTGTTCGCCACCCTCCAGGACCGTCTTGCCGCCACGTTCAAGAACCTGCGCGGCAAGGGACGGCTGACCGACGAGGACATCGACGCGACCACCCGGGAGATCCGGGTCGCGCTGCTCGAGGCCGACGTCGCGCTCCCCGTCGTCAAGGACTTCATCGCCGCGGTGCGCGAGCGTGCCCGCGGCGCCGAGGTGCACCAGGCGCTGAACCCGGCCCAGCAGATCATCAAGATCGTCAACGAGGAGCTCATCGGCATCCTCGGTGGCGAGACGCGGCGCTTGCGCTTCGCGAAGAACCCGCCCAGCGTGATCCTGCTCGCCGGTCTGCAGGGCTCGGGCAAGACGACCCTCGCCGGGAAGCTGGCGCACTGGCTCAAGGGTCAGGGGCACGCGCCGTTGCTCGTCGCTGCTGACCTGCAGCGGCCCAACGCCGTCACGCAGCTGCAGGTCGTGGGCGAGCGTGCCGGCGTGCCGGTGTTCGCCCCCGAGCCTGGTAACGGCGTCGGGGACCCGGTCGCCGTCGCCCGCCAGGCGGTGGAGCACGCCCGGTCGAAGCTGCACGACGTCGTCATCGTCGACACCGCCGGGCGTCTCGGCATCGACGCCGAGCTGATGCAGCAGGCCGCCGACATCCGCGACGCGGTCAGCCCCGACGAGACGTTGTACGTGGTCGACGCGATGATCGGCCAGGACGCGGTGACCACCGCGCAGGCCTTCCTCGACGGCGTCGGCTTCGACGGGGTGGTCCTCACCAAGCTCGACGGCGACGCCCGTGGTGGCGCCGCGCTGTCCGTCGCGAAGGTGACCGGACGCCAGGTGATGTTCGCCAGCAACGGCGAGAAGCTCACCGACTTCGACACCTTCCACCCCGACCGGATGGCTTCGCGCATCCTCGGGATGGGCGACGTCATGACCTTGATCGAGCAGGCCGAGAAGGCCTTCGACAAGGAGCAGGCGGAGGAGATGGCCGGCAAGTTCGGCCGCGGCGAGGACTTCACCTTCGAGGACTTCCTGGCGCAGATGGAGAGCGTCCGCAAGATGGGCTCGATGTCCAAGCTGCTCGGGATGCTGCCGGGCATGGGCGCGATGCGCGAGCAGATCGAGAACATCGACGAGCGGGAGATCGACCGCACCACCGCGATCATCAAGTCGATGACGCCCGAGGAGCGGCGCAACCACAAGATCCTCAACGGGTCCCGGCGGCAGCGCATCGCGCGCGGGTCCGGACGGACCGTCGCCGACGTCAACGGTCTGGTCGAGCGCTTCACCGAGGCGCAGAAGATGATGCGCCAGCTCGCGTCCGGCGGTGGGGTCCCCGGCATGCCGGCGATGCCGGGGATGCCGGGGATGGGGCGCGGCAAGAAGGCGAAGGGCAAGGCGTCCGCGCCGCGGAAGCAGAAGGCCAAGGGCGGCCGCTCCGGCAACCCGGCCAAGCGGGCGCTGGAGCAGCGGCAGTGGGAGGCGCGCCAGTCCGGCGAGGCCGCCGGGCTGGACCTGCCTGCCGACTTCGAGCTGCCCGACGAGCTCAAGGGCCTGCTGTCCCAGACGGACGACCGCCAGCGCTGACCGCGCCGTCCACCGTGATCGTGAGGGGATTCGGCCCACCGATGCGACCGTTCCTCCTCACGATCATGAAGCGGGAGGGGTGATGGGCGTTCCGCCGCTGCACCTGCGGGTGGTCGTGCTGCCCGCCGGCGAGGAGCGCGACCTGTGGGTCGACGACCAGGGGCTGGTCAGCGCCGAACCGGTGCCGGGCGCCGAGACGGTCGTCACCACGGGCTTCGCCGTACCCGGGCTCGTCGACGCCCACTGCCACGTCGGTCTGGACGCGCACGGCGCCGTCGACAGGGCCGAGCAGGAGCGCCAGATCACGGCCGACCGCGACGCCGGCGCCCTGCTGGTGCGCGACGCGGGGTCGCCCGTCGACACCCACTGGATCGACGACCGTGAGGACCTCCCGCGGATGGTGCGCGCCGGCCGGCACATCGCCCGCCCCAAGCGCTACATCCGCAACTACGGCGCCGAGGTCGAGCCCGCGGAGCTGGTCGCCGAGGTCGAGCGGCAGGCCGCCCGTGGCGACGGCTGGGTGAAGCTGGTCGGGGACTGGATCGACCGGGACCTCGGTGACCTGGCCCCGCTCTGGCCGCGGGACGTCGCCGCCGCCGCGATCTCCCGCGCGCACGAGCTCGGCGCCCGGGTCACCGCGCACTGCTTCGGCGAGCAGTCGGTGGCCGAGCTGGTCGCTGCCGGCATCGACTGCATCGAGCACGGCACCGGCGCGTCCGACGCGGTGATCGCCGAGATGGCCTCGCGGGGCACGGCGCTGGTGCCGACGAGGCTGCAGCTGGACAACTTCCCCGCGTACGCGGAGCAGGCCGCGGAGAAGTTCCCGACCTACGCCGCTCACATGCGTGACCTGCACGCCCGTTGCGACACCACCCTGCGCGCCGCCCACGACGCGGGGGTCGCGATCTACGTCGGGACCGACGCCGGGGGAGTGCTGCCACACGGGCTCGTCGGCCGGGAGGTGCTCGCCCTGCACGAGCAGGTGGGCCTCCCCGCGACTACCGCTCTCGGCGCCGGGTCGTGGGCGGCGCGGGACTGGCTCGGCCGCCCGGGGCTGGAGCCCGGCACGTCGGCGGACCTGGTGGTCTACGACACCGACCCGCGGGCCGACCTGCGGGTTCTCGCGCACCCGCGGCTGGTCGTCCTGCGCGGGCGGACGATTCGGCCGGACGGGCCCGGTCTGGCATGATGGCCGGCTGAACCCGGAGCACGCGGCCCCTCTCACCGCCGTGCGCCGTGTCCACCTCCGGCCGGTCCGGGCTCCGCACCCCACGCGGCGCAGGTCCGCCACCACAGAACCCAGGAGTCCCACACCCGTGGCTGTCAAGATCAAGCTGATGCGCATGGGCAAGATCCGTGCGCCGTACTACCGCATCGTCGTCGCCGACTCGCGCACCAAGCGCGACGGTCGCGCGATCGAGGAGATCGGGAAGTACCACCCCACCCAGGAGCCCTCGCTGATCGAGGTCGACTCCGAGCGCGCGCAGTACGGGCTCGGCGTCGGCGCGCAGCCGACCGAGCCCGTCGCCGCGATCCTGAAGGTCACCGGCGACTGGCAGAAGTTCAAGGGCGAGCCCGGCGCCGAGGGGACGCTGCGGACCGCCGAGCCGAAGGCCGACAAGAAGGCCGTGTTCGAGGCCGCCGCCAAGGACTCCGCGGGCGAGCCGAAGGCCGGCGCCACCACGCCGAAGAAGAAGGCCGCCAAGAAGGCCGTTGCCGCCGACGAGGCGCCGGCTGCCGACGCGGCGCCGGCTGCCGACGCGGCGCCCGCCGCCGACGCGGCGCCCGCCGCCGACGAGGCGCCCGCCACCGACGAGGCGCCCGCCACCGAGGAGACCGCGGCCACGGCCGAGACCGAGACCGTCAAGGACGAGGGCTGACCGTGCTCGACGAGGCGCTCGAGCACCTGGTGCGCGGGATCGTCGAGCACCCGGACGACGTGTCCGTCCGTGACCGCACCACGCGGCGCGGGCGCACGCTCGAGGTCCGCGTGCACCCGGACGACCTGGGCAAGGTCATCGGCCGCGCCGGGCGCACCGCCAAGGCCCTGCGCACCGTGGTGGGCGCGCTCACGCCCGGTCGCGGTGTCCGCGTGGACTTCCTCGACGTCGACGAGCGCTGACTCCCCGCGGGAGGCCGTTCGTGGAGGTCGTGGTGGGCCGGATCGGCCGGCCGCACGGCATCAGGGGCGAGGTGTCCGTCGAGGTGCGGACGGACGACCCCGAGGGGCGCCTCGCGCCCGGGACGACGCTGCGCACTGACCCGGCCGCCGCCGGGCCGCTGACCATCGAGACCGGCCGGGTGCACAGCGGGCGCCTGCTGCTCGGCTTTCAGGGCTACCCGGACCGCACCGCCGTGGAGGCGCTGCGGGGCGTTCTGCTGGTCGCCGACGTCGACCCGGACGAGCTTCCGGAGGACCCGGAGGAGTACTACGACCATCAGCTGGCCGGCCTGGCGGTGCGGACCGTCGAGGGTGAGGACGTCGGCACGCTGCACGAAATTCTGCACCTGCCCGGCCAGGACGTGCTGGCGGTGCGCCGGGCCGACGGCTCGGAAGTGCTGGTGCCGTTCGTCCACGAGATCGTGCCCGAGGTGGACCTCCAGGCGGGCCAGCTGCTCGTCGACCCGCCGCCCGGTCTGCTCTCGCCGGCCGAGGACGCGGAGCCCGAGCCGTGAGGGTCGACGTCGTCTCGATCTTCCCGGAGTACCTCGCACCGCTGCGGCTGTCACTGATCGGCCGGGCCGTCGAGGACGGCCTGCTCGACCTGCGCGTGCACGACCTCCGGAGCTGGACCACCGACCGCCACCGCACCGTCGACGACACGCCGTACGGCGGCGGTCCGGGCATGCTCATGCGCCCCGAGCCCTGGGGCGTCGCGCTGGACACGATCGCGCCGCCGGACGGCCCGCAGCCCCGGCTGGTGGTCCCGTCCCCGGCCGGGGAGCCGATCACCCAGGCCATGGCGCGGGAGCTCGCGGCCGAACCGTGGCTGCTGTTCGCCTGCGGCCGCTACGAGGGCATCGACCAGCGGGTCCTGGACGAGGCCGCGTCACGGATGCCGCTCACCGAGGTCTCGGTCGGGGACGTCGTCCTCAACGGCGGGGAGGTCGCCGTCCTCGTCGTCGTCGAGGCCGTGGCGAGACTGCTGCCGGGCGTGATCGGCAACGCCTCCTCTCTGGACGAGGAGTCCCACGCGGCGGGGCTGCTCGAGGCACCCGGCTACACCAAGCCGCCGAGCTGGCGCGGCCGGGAGGTGCCCGAGGTGCTGCTGTCAGGGCACCACGGCCACGTCGCTCGGTGGCGCCGCGACGAGTCGCTGCGCCGCACCGCCGTCCGCCGGCCGGACCTGCTGGAGCGCCTGCCCGCGGACAGCCTCGACGACCAGGACCTCGAGCTGCTGGCCCGCCTCGGCTGGGGCCGCGGCGCCGACGGCCGGCTGCGCAGATTGGCCGACGTCGAGCCGCCTGTGGCAGACTGACCCGCTGCTGCACCCGGCCGTCTGCGCCCCCGCCACAGGGGAGGCGCGGCTGCGCGGCCGAGGCACACCGACCGACTCACAACTACACCCGCGTGGGTGACCTGTGGCACCGCGAGAGAAGAGACCACGATGCAGACGCTGGACGCCCTCGACGCCGCCTCGAAGCGCACGGACATCCCCGACTTCCGGCCCGGCGACACCCTGAAGGTCCACGTCAAGGTCATCGAGGGCACCCGCTCTCGCATCCAGGTGTTCCAGGGCGTCGTGATCCGCCGCCAGGGTGCCGGCGTGCGCGAGACCTTCACGGTCCGCAAGGTCAGCTTCGGGGTCGGCGTCGAGCGCACCTTTCCCGTGCACACCCCGGTCATCGACAAGATCGAGGTCGTGACCCGCGGCGACGTCCGCCGGGCCAAGCTCTACTACCTGCGCGACCTGCGCGGCAAGGCCGCCAAGATCAAGGAGCGCCGGGACTCGCGTCCGGCCAGCTGACCGCCCCGCCCTTACCGCGTGAAGCACCGCCGGGTGCGCCCGCCGCGGCGCGCCTGGGCCGCCCGTGCCGGCGAGGTCGCCCTCGTGGCCGTTGTCGTCCTGGTCGCCGGGTTCCTGGTCCGGACGTTCGTCGTTGCGCCGTTCTCGATTCCCTCGAGGTCGATGACGGAGACCCTTCAGGTCGGCGACCGCATCCTCGTCGACCGCCTGTCTGCCCGGTTCCGGGACGTCCGCCGGGGCGAGATCGTGGTCTTCGACGGCACGGACACCTTCGGCGCCCTCGACGGGTCCCGGTCCGCCGGTGAGACCGACTACGTCAAGCGCGTCATCGGCGTCGGCGGTGACCGGGTGGTCTGCTGCGACGACCGCGGGAGACTGACCGTCAACGGCGAGCCCGTCGACGAGGAGGCGTACCTGTACCCCGGCGACAAGCCCAGCGAGCTGCGCTTCGACGTGCGCGTGCCGGAGGGACGCCTGTGGGTGATGGGTGACCACCGCTCCAGCTCCCGGGACTCCCGCGCGTTCCTGGGCGCACCGGGCGGCGGCACGATCCCCGCGGACGACGTGATCGGACCGGTGCTTGCCGTCGTGTGGCCGCTGTCGCGGCTTGGCGGGGTGCCGTGACGGTCATGACTGCCGTGACGGTGGCGGGCCGTGGTCCGGGGAGGACGTACGCTCGGCAGGTGCGCGGCGCGTGTTCCCGGCCGGGGACGCCCGGAGACGGAGGACGGACACGATGACCACGGACGACTCGTCGCGACCCCGGTCGGCGACGGCCGGTTCCGCGCAACCGCCCTCCGCGGTCCCGCCGGTGCAGCAGCCGCCGGCCGCGCCCCCCGCCCTTCCCCGCTCGCACGCCACCGGCGGCCCGCGACCGCGCCGCCGCCCGGCGCCGAAGAAGTCGTTCCTGCGCGAGCTGCCGGGCATCGTGGTCACCGCACTGGTTATCTCGGTCCTGATCAAGACCTTCCTGGTGCAGGCGTTCTACATCCCTTCCGGGTCGATGGAGAACACGCTGCGGGTCAATGACCGGGTGCTGGTCAACAAGCTGGTCGACAAGCCCGACGAGGTGCGCCGCGGGGACGTCGTGGTCTTCCACGACCCGGGTGGCTGGCTCAGCGGGCCGGGGGCCGACTCGGGGCGCGGCGGCGTGCTCGGGGCCGTCCGCGACGTGCTGGTCTTCGTGGGCCTGGCCCCGGCGGTGGGCGAGGAGGACCTGATCAAGCGCGTGATCGGGGTCGGCGGCGACGAGGTCGAGTGCTGCGACGACCAGGGCCGGCTGATGGTCAACGGGGTCCCGCTGGACGAGCCGTACCTGTTCCCCGGTGACGAGCCGTCGTTCGACGAGTTCACGGTCACCGTGCCGAAGGGCAAGCTCTGGGTCATGGGCGACCACCGGTCGGTCTCCGAGGACAGCCGGGCGCACCGCCAGCAGCCGGGCAACGGGTTCGTCCCGGTCGAGGACGTCATCGGCCGGGCTTTCACGATCGTGTGGCCGGTGGACCGGGGGCAGGTCCTGCGCCGGCCCACCACGTTCGAGAACCCGGCTCTCGCCGAGTCCTCGCGCTGACCCGGCGCGGCCCGTCGTAGGCTCGCTGGCGATGGCCGAGCAGCTCCTCCCGACCGAGCGGCGCGCCGCGCGCGTGCTGCTCCTCGACGACGACGAGCGCCTGCTGCTCTTCTGCGGCGTCGACCCTCACCAGCCCGAGGACCGCTTCTGGTTCACGCCGGGCGGAGGGGTCGAGGAGGGCGAGTCGCTGGTGGACGCGGCCCGCCGCGAGCTGCTCGAGGAGACCGGCTGCGCGGACGTGGACCTCGGTCCGCCGGTCTGGACGCGCCGCGTCGACTTCCTCTTCGAGGGGGAGCGGATCGTCTCCGCGGAGACGTTCTTCCTGGCGCGGATCTCCTCCTGGGAGGTGGACACCAGCGGCTTCACGGACCTGGAGCAGCGGGCCGTGCTCTGGCACCGGTGGTGGACCGCGGCCGAGCTGGCGGCGACCCCCGAGACGGTCCATCCCGCCTCCCTGGCGCCGCGTCTGGTCGAGCTGCTGCAGAACGGCCCGCCGGCAGTCCCGGTGGAGGTGGAGGACTGATGCGCCCCCGGCAGCGTTTCGTCGTGCGTCGCGAGGGCGGGCTGTGGGCCTACGAGCGGGCGTTGGAGCGGGCCGGCCTGACGCCCGTGGCCGGGGCCGACGAGGCCGGCCGCGGCGCCTGCGCCGGGCCCCTCGTGGTCGCCGCCGTGGTCCTGCCGGCCGGCCGGCGGGGACAGGTCCCCGGGCTCGCCGACTCCAAGCTGCTGACCGCCGCGGCGCGCGACCGGGTGTACCACGAGGTGCTGCGCCGGGCGCTCACCTGGTCCGTCGTCGTGGTGCCGCCGGGCGAGGTCGACCGGGTCGGGCTGCACGTGTGCAACGTCCAGGGCATGCGGAGGGCACTGATGCAGCTCGACGTGACGCCCGCGTACGTCCTCACCGACGGCTTCCCGATCCGGGGGCTGCCCGCGCCGACGCTGGCCGTCTGGAAGGGCGACCGGGTGAGCGCCTCGATCGCGGCCGCGTCCGTGCTGGCGAAGGTGACCAGGGACAGGCTCATGGCGGGGCTGCACGAGCGCTTCCCCGCGTACGACTTCATCGGCCACAAGGGCTACGTCACCCCGGTGCACAACGCCGCGCTCGACGAGCACGGGCCGTGCCCGGAGCACCGGTTCTCCTACGTCAACGTGGCCCGGAGGGTGCTGCGCACCGGACCGGACGACCGCGTGCCGGCGCGCACCCTGGTACGGCTCGAGGAGGGTGTCGAGGACGCCGACGAGAACGTGGCAGCCGATGTCGACGTCCGCGACCTGTCGGTCGCCGAGGAGGTGCTGGCCGGATGAGTGCCGAGGACCTGGAGAAGTACGAGACCGAGATGGAGCTGCAGCTCTACCGCGAGTACCGCGACGTGGTCGGGCTGTTCACGTTCGTCGTCGAGACCGAGCGACGCTTCTACCTGACCAACCACGTCGACGTGACGCCGCGCAGCACCGACGGCGGAGAGGTCTACTTCGAGGTCACGATGGCCGACGCCTGGGTCTGGGACATGTACCGCCAGGCGCGCTTCGTGAAGAACGTCCGGGTGCTGACCTTCAAGGACGTCAACGTCGAGGAGCTCGCTCGCGCCGAGCTGTCCGTCGACAACCTCCCGGAGGGCTGACCCGGAGGAGCTGCCGGGTCCGTAACGGCAAGCACGCTCTGCCCGGGATGCGCAATGCCCGCTGAGGTACGCGCTCCGCGCCGGATCACTGGCCCTTCGGAGTGCTCCAGTACGCGGTCAGCGCGTCCATCGCCTGCTGGAGGGTCATCTGTGCGACCTCGTTCTCAGCAACGCCGGCCCGGTGGATGAGCTGGTACACGAGCTGAGCGGGCAGCGCGTCAGGCGGTGGCACAAGGTCGTGGCCGCGGTCGGGGCGAACTCTGTCCTTCACACACGCCCAGAAGTCGTCCTCGGTGACCTCAAGCTGGTCGCGCAGGATGGTCTTCCACAGAGTCGGGCCGTACGTCTCCTTCTTCAACGGCCGTGAGATCCGCGTGCGGAGAATGCGCCCGTCAGGGAGCGCGAGCTCCCACGTGACGTGATGCCCGACCTCGCGGCCGCGGGCGTCGCGGGCCTTCTCCCACTGGTCGTTGACGCAGAACTGGTGGTGATCGATTCGGTTGCCTGCGTTCACGCCGGCAGCGGCCGCTCCGGCCGGTGCTGCGCTCCGGGCTCCGCAGTCGCCTCGACGGAGCCGCCCCCGACGAGCCAGTCGCGCAGCTGGTCGTCGTCGGAGAGCTCTACCAGCTCGACGAGCACGTGGTTCTGGGCGTGGTTCGGCGCGAGGCGCAGCCGGGTGTTCCAGTCCTCGGCGTACTCGCGCAGCGCGGCGAGGGCGTCGTCGATGGCGTCGTCGAAGGTCTCACCGTCGCCGTGGACCGGCAGTCCGGGCAGGATGACCGCCCAGCCGCCACCCTCGGCGACAACCGAGGCGCGGGAGGGGAGCAGGGCCGCCAGGTCCCGGCGCTGCTGCTCGGCCGACACGACCAGGAAGCGCTCGTCGTCACGGTCGATGGTGGTGACGAGGCCGCTGCTGGCAGCGTCGAGCACAGCCCGGAACTGCTGCCGGGCCTGGGTGTAGGACGTGAAGTGGCGCGAGGTCATGGCGGGCTCCTTCGGGGATGACCTCAATGGTCCGCGCGCGCGCCACGTACGTCAAGTACTTGACGTACGTCGAGTACCTCCGCATGGGTGCGCGTTGCTCAGAGGTTGCGGACGTACCGGTCGAGCTCCCCGTCGACCCCCCGTCGCGCGAGCGTGAAGCCCGCGCGGAGCGCGACCGCCGCTGACGCGCCGTTGGCCCTCGTCGACCCGGACGACCGCCTGCTCGACCTCGGCGCGGCCGGCGAGGAAGTGGCACACCAGGACGACGGCTCGCGACGCCAGGCCCGGCCACGGGCAGAGGGGTACAGGCCGTAGGCGATGTTCGCCTGGCCCGCGCGAAGACTTGGCAGCGTCAGGTGCGCATCGACCGTGCCCACCAGCTGCGCGGGGTCCCCGGTGCAGATTCCGAATGTGAACGTCGGCCCGCCGGCCTCCCAGGCAGCCCGCGCGGCACGCACGTGGGCCTCGACCGTCGCCCGAGTTCCGGGCCCGCCGTTGTACCAGCGGACGAGGTCGTCATCCTCACCAGCCAGGTGAGTGTCCACGTCGGACAGCTCCAGCTGCCGAAGGAGGACGACGCCGTCGTCAGCCTGCACGACTCGCTCATGAGGGACATCGTGTCGCCGTGCAGCTCGGGGGGAGCCAGCGCAAGGCCGTCCACAGGCCGGGTCGAGGGCGCATCCGTCCACAGGTCGTCGCTGCCGGGGCGGTCGGTCGCGCCGACCCGCGCAGGCTGGTCGGCATGACGGAGAACCAGCCGCGGGTGCGGGCGAAGGACGCCGTGGGGGCGTACGGCGAGCGGGTCGCGGCGGCCCACCTGGTCGCGGCCGGGATGGTGATCCTGGAGCAGAACTGGCGCTGCCCCGCGGGTGAGATCGACATCGTCGCGCGGGACGGCGACACACTGGTCGTCTGCGAGGTGAAGACCAGGCGCGGCACCGGCTACGGGTCGCCGCTGGAGGCGGTCACAGCGCGCAAGGCGGCCCGCCTGCGCCGCCTGGCCGGCGCGTGGGTGCACGAGCGGGGCGTGCACCTGCCGGAGATCCGCATCGACCTCGTCGGGGTGCTCCGGCCGCGGCGCGGGCCGGCCCAGGTCGAGCACGTCCGCGGGGTGGCCTGAGTTGGGGCTGGCGCGGACCCGCGGCGTGGCCCTCGTCGGGGTGGACGGCCACCTGGTGGAGGTCGAGGCGGACCTCGGGCAGGGCGTGCCCTCGTACAGCCTGGTCGGCCTCCCGGACGCCTCGCTGGCGGAGTCGCGGGACCGGGTGCGGGCGGCGATGGTCAACTCGGGGCAGAGCTGGCCGTCCTCCCGCCGGGTCACGGTCAACTTGTCGCCGGCGAGCCTGCCGAAGCGCGGGTCGAGCTTCGACCTGGCGATCGCCGCGGCGATCCTCACCGCGCAGGAAGCGGTCCCGGCCGGGGTCTTCGACCGGTCGGTGCTCGTCGGCGAGCTGGGCCTCGACGGTCGGGTGCGCCCGGTGCGCGGGGTGCTGCCGTCGGTGGCCGCAGCCGCCCGGGCGGGTGTCGAGAGCGTGGTCGTGCCGCGCGCGAACGCGGCCGAGGCCCTGCTGGTGCCGGGGGTGCGGGTGACCGGGGTGCCGTCGCTCGCCGTGCTGGTGGCCCTGGCCCGCGGCGAGGAGCCGCCACCGGGCCGGGACGACGACCCGCCCGAGCACCTCGACCCCGACCCCGACGACGACGCGCACCGCCCCGATCTCGCCGACGTGCTCGGACAGGCCACGGCGCGCTTCCTGCTGGAGGTCGCGGCGGCCGGCGGCCACCACCTGCTGATGCTCGGCCCGCCGGGCGCCGGCAAGACGATGCTGGCGGAGCGGCTACCCGGGCTGCTGCCCTCCCTGGACCGGGAGTCCGCCCTGGAGGTCACCGCGGTGCACTCCGTGGCCGGGTCCCTTCGGCACGGCGCCGGCCGGCCGCCGCTGCTGAGCACCCCGCCGTTCCAGGCCCCGCACCACACCGCGTCGGTGCCGTCCATCGTCGGCGGCGGCTCGTCGCACATCCGCCCCGGGGCGGCCAGCCTGGCCCACCGCGGAGTGCTGTTCCTCGACGAGGCGCCGGAGTTCGCGCCAGGCGTGCTCGACGCCCTGCGCGAGCCGCTGGAGTCCGGTGAGATCACGGTGTCCCGGCTGGCGGCCCAGGTGCGGTTCCCGGCGCGCTTCCAGCTCGTGCTGGCCGCGAACCCGTGCCCGTGCGGGCTGGCGGCCGAGCGCGGCGATGCCTGCAGCTGCACCCCGATGGCCCGGATCCGCTACCTGGGTCGGCTCTCCGGGCCGCTGCTGGACCGGGTCGACCTGCGGATCGAGATGCACGCAGCGTCCCGGGCCGACCTGCGCGGCGACGCGTCCGGGGTAGACGGCACCGCCCAGGTGGCGGCACGGGTCGCCGCCGCCAGGGAGCGGATGGCGGCCCGGCTGGCGGAGACCCCGTGGCGGCTGAACGCGGAGGTGCCCGGCCACGTGCTGCGCCGGCAGTGGCGGCTGCCCTGGGAGACCGTCGCGGAGGCCGAGCGGCTGCTCGACCTCGGTCAGCTGACCGCGCGCGGCGTGGACCGGGTCGTGCGGGTGGCCTGGACGCTGGCCGACCTCGCCGGGCGCGACCAGCCCGACGCCGGGGACGTCCGGGTGGCGCTGGACTGCCGGGGCAACCGGCTGAGGGCGGCATGAGCGTCGCGCCGGTCGACGACCGGCACGCGGACCCGGACCTGCGGGCCCGGGTCGCGCTGGCGGGCCTCGCCGAGCCGGGCGACGAGCGGCTCGGTGCCGCGGTGCTGGGTCTCGGTGCGCCGGAGGTGCTCGCACGGATCCGGGACGGCCGGCTGGGGGGCACCGGGGAGCGCCACTACCGGGCCCGCCTGGAACGGGTCGACGTCGACCGGGACCTGGCGGCGGCCGCCCGGGCGCGGGCCCGGGTGGTCGTGCCGGGCGACGAGGAGTGGCCGGTCCAGCTCGACGACCTCGGGCCGGCGCGGCCGCTGCTGCTGTGGGTGGGTGGGCTGCCCGACCTCGCGGCGCTGACCCGGCGGGCGGTCGCCGTGGTCGGGGCGCGCGCGTGCACCGCGTACGGCGAGCACGTGGCCGCCGACCTGGCCGCCGGTCTCGGTGACCGCGGCTGGACGGTGGTGTCGGGCGGGGCCTACGGCATCGACGCGGCCGCCCACCGCGGCGCCATGGCCGTCGACGGTCGCACGGTCGCGGTGCTGGCCTGCGGTGTCGACGTCGCGTACCCGGCCAGCCACGAGCGGCTGCTGGCGAACGTCCGGGCGTCCGGCGCGGTCGTCACGGAGCTGTCGCCCGGGTGCCACCCCACCCGCGGGCGGTTCCTCGAGCGCAACCGGGTGATCGCCGCCCTGGCGCGGGGCACCGTGGTCGTGGAGGCCGCGGTCCGCAGCGGGGCACGCAACACGGCCGGTCACGCCGAGAAGCTGTCCCGGCCGGTCATGGCGGTCCCGGGCCCGGTGACGTCCGCGACCTCAGCCGGCTGCCATGAACTGGTGCGCACCGCCGCGGCCGCCCTCGTCACCGACGCGGCCGACGTCGTGGACCTCGTCGGGGACCTGCTCCAGGACGGCTCTCCCGAGCGTCGCGGCGAGCGTCGTCCGCACGACGACCTGGACCGGCTCGCGCTGCGTGTCCTGGAGGCCCTGCCGCTGCGCCGCTGGGTCGCCCCGGACCGGGTGGGCGTCGTCGCGGGGCTTGACGCGCCGACGGTGCTGCGGTCCTTGGGTGCGCTGGCGTCGGCCGGGCTGGCCACCACCCGCGACGGTGCCTGGCGCCGCGCCTGACGGGACCCGAGGTCGGCCGCCGCGCGGGTGCGTCGGTGCTTGCGCCGGAGACACGGTGCGGTCACGGTGAGCGCGTGAGCGTCGAGCCGGAGCACGCGGACGGGCTGCCGGCCGAGCTCGACGTGGCCCTCGAGGGGTTCGTCCGGCACCTGCGGTCCGAGCGGGGCCTCGCCGAGCACTCCGTGCGGGCCTACCGCGGCGACGTGACCTCCCTGCTCGGGCACCTCGCACGCATGGGCCGCACCCGGCTGGCCGACCTCGACCTGCTCGCCCTGCGGAGCTGGCTGGCCGGGCAGTCCTCCCGCGGCATGGCGCGCACCACCCTGGCCCGCCGGGCCGCGGCCGCCCGCGCCTTCACCGCCTGGACCACCCGTCAGGGACTCACCCCCACTGACCCGGGCACGCTGCTCGCCACGCCGCGGACCGGCCGCACCTTGCCCGGCGTGCTGCGCCGGGACGAGGCCGACGCCCTGCTGGACGTCGCGAGCCTGGCGGCCGACGACGAGTCACCCGTCGGACTGCGTGACCTGGCGGTCCTCGAGCTCCTCTACGCCAGCGGAATCCGCGTCGGGGAGCTCTGTGGCCTCGACGTCGACGACGTCGACCGCTCCCGTCGGGTGGTGCGGGTCCTCGGGAAGGGGGCCAAGGAGCGGACGGTCCCCGTCGGCCAGCCGGCGCTGAGGGCCGTCGACCGCTGGCTGGCCGACGGCCGGCCGGCGCTGGCCACCCCGACGAGCGGTCCCGCGCTCTTCCTCGGCGCCCGCGGCCGGCGGGTCGACCCGCGCACCGTCCGGCGAGCGGTCCACGCGCTGCTCGCGCACGTGCCGGGCGCGCCCGACCTCGGACCGCACGGGCTGCGGCACTCCGCAGCCACCCACCTCCTGGAGGGGGGCGCGGACCTGAGATCCGTTCAGGAGCTGCTCGGTCACGCTACGCTCGCCACGACGCAGATCTACACGCATGTATCCGTCGACAGGTTGAAGGCAACTTATGACCAAGCGCACCCACGGGCGTGACGGCGCAGCCGCCGCCCCACGGGGAGTGGGCGCCGCCACAGCACGCGAAGCCGTGGTGGACGAGGCCGCGGCCGAGAAGAGTGCCGCCGAGGCCGCGCTGCGCGAGCTCTGGCAGGACTACAAGAAGTCCGGCGACGCCCCGCTGCGCGAGCGGCTGATCCTGCACTACTCGCCGCTGGTCAAGTACGTCGCCGGGCGGGTCGGCGTGGGCCTTCCGCCGAACATCGAGCAGGCCGACCTGGTCTCCTACGGGATCTTCGGGCTGATCGACGCGATCGACAAGTTCGACCTCGAGCGGGCGATCAAGTTCGAGACGTACGCGATCAGCCGGATCCGCGGGGCCATCATCGACGAGCTGCGCGCGATCGACTGGATCCCGCGCTCGGTCCGGTACAAGGCGCGTGAGGTCGAGAAGGCGTACGCCAAGCTCGAGGCCGACCTGCACCGGACGCCCAGCGAGTCCGAGGTCGCCGCCGAGATGGGCATCGCCCTCGAGGACCTGCACCAGATCTTCAGCCAGGTGTCGTTCGTCAACGTCGTCGCGCTCGACGAGCTGCTCAGCGTCGGCGGCGAGAAGGGCGACAAGCTCAGCCTGGTCGACACCCTGGAGGACACCCGCGCCGAGGACCCGGTCCTCGCGTTCGAGTCCGAGGAGACCAAGTACCTGCTCGCGAAGGCGATCAACACGCTGCCCGAGCGCGAGAAGATCGTCGTGACCCTCTACTACTACGAGGGGCTCACCCTGG
>DASTVO010000370.1:0-7118 GCA_035759075.1 Actinomycetes bacterium | reverse complement strand
GCCGCGATCGGCCGTGGCGTCCACCTTGCCGACCAGCCGGTCGCCGTGCAGGACCGGCATCGCCCAGTACCCCCAACGCCGCTTGGCGACCGGCTTGTACATCTCGAGCTGGTAGTGGAACTCGAACAGCTCGGCCATCCGCTTCCGGTCGAAGACCAGCCGGTCCAGCGGAGACAGGATCGCGGTGCGGCCGGTGAACGGCTCGCCCAGGCGTGCCAGCTGCTCCGGGTCGACGCGCCACCTGCCACGCACGCCGTCCACCACGGCCGGCTCGCCGACCGGACCGGCCTTGCTCGGCTCGGTCGGGGTCCCCGGCGCCGTCGGCCGGGCGATGCCGAGCGCGCGCAGCCGCCGCTCGGCGCGGACCCGCAGCGCCTCCTCGTAGGGGACCGGTGGGTCGTCGGGGTACACCCGCTCCGCCAGGTCCCACAGCCGTTCGCGACCGTCCCGGCCGGCGCAGGCGACGTCGCCGCGCTGGACCATGAAGTCAAGCATCTTCGCCACGTTCTGGTTGTTCGTCCACCCGCTCGACCTCCACGCCAGCACGCAGGAGTCGGGCAGCTCGCGGGCGGGGAGCGGCCCGTCCATGCGGAGTCGCTCCAGGATGTCGAGCCGACACGCCTCGTTGGCGGCCACCCAGCGCTCGATGCCCTCCTGCCACTCCCGCAGCGAGCCGGGCCCCGGCCACATCGCCATCTCGGCGGTGTAGAGGCGCAGGTCCTCGCGCGGCCGGAGCATCATGTGGAGCTCGATCAGCCGCTGCGCGTCCAGCGCCTCCCACAGGCCGTCCGAGTCGTATGACGACCCCAGCCGGCTCCACAGCACCAGCTCCGCGCTCGGCGCTACGACGCTGGTCGGGTCGTTCTGCACCAGCGTCAGGTGGCGTACGACGTCGAGCAGGTCGGTGGGCCGGTTCCCGTCGAGCAGCTGCGCCCGCACCGCGATGCGCCGGGCGTCGGCGCGCGAGAGCCGGTGGACAGTCACGTCGGCGAGGCTAGCTCCGCGCCGCTTGCGCCACGACCGGGCGGGGCGCCGACGCGCCCGACCCGGCGGCGGTGCCCCAGTCCGCCTACGGGCGGATGTTCTGGTTGAGCCGGAACAGGTTGTCGGGGTCGTAGCGGCGCTTGACCTCGCGCAGCCGTCCGTAGTTGGCGCCGTAGTTCTCGGCCACCTTGCCCTGGTCGTCCGCCGAGGCGAAGTTGACGTACCCGCCGGGCTGGGAGTGCGGTTCGATCGCCGCGTGGTAGTCCTTGACCCATCGGGTGTTCGCCTCGTTGTCGGCAGGGTCCGGCCACATCCCGGCGATCACCGCGGCGAAGGTCGCGTCCCGGTGACCGAAGGCGGTGGCGTCCGAGGCCACGTCATGGCATGCGCCGTTGATTGGGTACAGGTGCATCGTCGAGTTGACGACGGGAACCTTCGCGCCGTGCTCGACGTGGGCGGCGATGGCCCCGTCGGTCAGCTCAGAGACGAAGCTGGCCTTCCAGTAGTGCTGCAGCCCGGGCGGGACCAGTGCGTCGAACGCGCTGTTCAACGCGGCGTAGGGCATCGTGCCAACGTGCTCGGCGACCGGCTGGGCGACCTCGCGGAACCCCTGCAGGACCTTCTCGCCGTCTGCCGCGGACCCGGTCCAGCAGGAGACAACCGCGATGAACGGCTCGCCGACGCGGTCCTCCGGGACGAAGGGCAGCGGCGGCGCGATCTGGAAGGCCGGGAACCCCCCGTACTCGCGAGGCGCGTCCCGGATGAAGTCACGGAAGTAGGCGAGGATCGCCGGGGCGTCGGCGAGCTCGAAGAACATCGGGCCGCCGTAGACCTCTGAGACCGGGTGCAGTCGGTAGGTGAACTCTGTGACGACACCGAAGTTGCCCCCACCACCGCGCAGTGCCCAGAAGAGGTCGGGGTGCTCGCTCTCGCTCGCGGTCAGGGTCTCACCGTCGGCGGTCACAACCCGCGCCGACACCAGGTTGTCGCAGGACAGCCCGTAGCCCCGGGAGAGGTAGCCGATCCCGCCGCCGAGGGTGAGGCCCCCGATCCCCGTCGTCGAGATGATGCCGCCGGTGGTGGCCAGGCCGTGCCGGGAGGTCGCCTCGTTGAAGTCGTTCCAGGTCGTGCCACCACCGGCTCGCGCCAGGCGGTGCGCTGGATCGACGTCCACCTGCCGCAGCCCGGAGAGGTCGGCGACCACCGCATCGTCGGCGGTGCCGAAGCCCGGGACGCTGTGACCGCCGCCGCGCACGGCCAGCGGGCGTCCGCTCTCCTGAGCGTGGCGCACGACCGCCGCGACGTCGGCCGTCGTCGCGCACCGGACGATGGCCGCGGGCCTGCGATCGATCATCTGGTTGTACACGTGACGGGCGTCCTCGTACTCGCCGTCCCGCGGCGTCACGACCGTGCCGGTCACCTGGGCGGTCAAGTCCTCTATCGTCTGCTTGCTCACGGCTGCGACCCCTTCTCCGTTGGAATGCGTCGATGGCTTCGACGCTATGGATCGGGCCGGGCCGGCGCATGACCGGAATTGCCCTCCATGGGTTCGATGTGGCAATGGTCAGATCTGACCATCGACGCCTCAGGGCCCACGCCGTAGCGTGGCCAGATGGCCGGGTGGGCGCGTCCGGGGTTGCCGCCGGGCTGGTCGCCGGAGGCCCTTCCGAGGCTCGTGGGACGGCGCCGCGAGCTCGCCGTGTTCGAGGACGTGTGGGCGGCCGTCCTCGCCGGAAGCCGTCAGACGGTCTTCCTCGGCGGCGAGCCGGGCGCCGGCAAGACCCGGCTGTTGGCGGAGGTCGCCGTCCGGCTGCACGCCGAGGGCGCCGCGGTGCTCCTGGGCACGTGCGTGAAGGAGTTCGGCCCGCCGTACCAGCCGTTCGTGGAGCCAGTTGGTGTCCTTCATGGCGCGGTGGTCGCCGGAGAGCTCGCTGCGACGGAGGAGGACGCGCAGCGACCCGGGACGACGGCGGAGCGGCTGGCCGCAGTCGTCGGCCGGCGGGGCCAGGGAAGGCAGGAGAAGACCGGCGCGGAGACCGAGTACCAGCGCGTCCTCTACGACTCCGTCGTGCAAGCGGTCCGGGCCGCCGCGGCCGAGCGTCCCGTCGTGCTCGCTCTGGAGGACCTGCACTGGGCGGGTGCGAGCGCGCTGAACCTGCTCAGCTACGTCGTCGAGCGCACGTCGGACGCTCGGCTGCTCCTGGTGGCGACCCACCGGACCACGGCACCGGACCGCTCCGCCCCGCTGGTGCGCACGGCCGCGCAGCTCTACCGCCTCGACGGGGTGCGCCGGCTGGACCTCACCGGGCTGGAGGCCGAAGACATCGCCCGCTACCTCGTCGGCGAGGCGAACATCTCCGAGCCGCGCGCCCGCGTCCCCGCAGCGATCCTGCGCGACCAGACGGGGGGGAACCCGTTCTTCCTGCGCGAGGTGTGGCGGGACCTGGAAGGGCGTGGCGGGCTCGCGGCGCTGCGGTCAGGGAGCTTCGCCGCGCCGGAGTCGGTCCGCGACACCTTGCAGGGCCGACTGGAACGACTGGCCGAGCCGCACCGCCAGGTGCTCGAGCTGGCGGCGGTGATCGGCGAAGAGTTCCAGCTCACCATCCTGATGGCTGCCGGCGAGTGGACGCCGACCACGACCTTGGCGGCCATCGACGAAGCGGCGTCGTTCGGGCTGCTCGAGCCGGTGCCGCAGTCGCTGGGAGAGTTCAGGTTCCTGCACGCCCTGGCCCACCAGACGGTGCTGGACCTCATGACGTCGTCGCGCCGGGTCACCGAGCACGCGCGGGTGGCCCAGGCGCTGGAGCAGGCGACGGGTGAGACGCCGGTCCGGCGGCTGGCGCACCACTACGCGAGCGCGCGGGTGCTCGGGCATGGCGCCAAGGCCCTGCACTACCTCCTGGAGGCTGCCCGGCTGGCGGACGCCGGCCTGGCCCACGCGGAGGCGGCCCGCTGGTTCGAGCAGGGAGCTGCGCTGGCCGAGGACGTGGAGAAGCGCGACATCCACTTGCTTGCCGCCGCCCGGAGCCACCTGCTCGGCGGCGACTTCGCGCGCGCCCGCGACCTGTATGAGCAGGTGGCGGCCAGCCGCGACCCGCGGACCCGGGTCCAGGCGGCGATCGGCTACGAGTCGGCGTCATGGCGGCCGGGCCGCCCCGGTCACCGTGCCGTCGAGCTGCTGACCGACACTCTCGCCGGCATCGACCACGACGAGAGCGACCCTGTCTACGTCCGTGCCCTGGCGAGCCTCGGTCGCGCGTTGGCCTTCACTGGCGCGATCGGCCAGGCCACCGTCGTCGGCGGACGCGCGGTGGAGCTGGCCCGGCGTGCGGGGGACGACCGCCTCCTGGCGGACACGCTGCAGGCCAGCCTGTGGCTCGGCCTGAGGCCTCAGGACGCGCCCGCCAAGCTGGACCGGGCAGGTGAGCTGTCCCGGCTGGCTCACCGGACCGGCGACCTCGGACACCTCGGGCCGGCCGCCTACTACCGGGGCGTCATCTCGTACCTGAGGGGGGACCCGGTCGGCTGGGACGCCGCGCACCGTGACCTCCTGCACGTCGCCCGCGGGACCGGACAGGAGTTCTTCGCCTACATGGCCGGTTGCCTCGACTACGGTCGGCAGATGGCCGCCGGGCACTTCGAGGCGGCCGAGCGGACCTGCACGGCCCTGCTGGAGTTGGGTGACTCGTTCGGTACCGATGACACCGAGGGCTCCTACGGCGTGCAGACCTTCATGGTCCGTCGTGAGACCGGCGACCTGGAGAAGGTGCGTCACCTCGTCACCGGCGACGAGCGGCCCGGCGAGCACTGGGCGCCGGGCCTGCTGGCCCTCTACACCGAGCTCGGCATGACGCGACCCGCCGCGCGACTGATGCGCTGGTTGCTCGACGGGGACCTGCAGGCCTACGAGTCCTCGGCACAGTGGCCCGCGGTGCTGGCCTACCTGGCCGAGGCGGCACTCGCCGTGGAGGACGGCGCGACGGCCGCGCGGCTGCGTCCCATGATGGCCGAGTTCGCCGGTCTTAACCTCGTGGCCGGTCAGTTCGTCGCCGTGTTCGGCAGCGCGGACCGCTATCTCGGCTCCCTCGACTCCCTGCTCGGACGCGACGAACCGGAGGAGCGGTTCGAGGCCGCGGAGGAGATGGACACCCGGATGGGTGCGCCCGCCCACCTGGCGCACACGCTGGCCGCCCGTGCCCGGCACCTGCACCGGGCCCGAGCCGGCGAGGAGCGGGTGCGCGAGGTGGCGGCCCGCGCGCGTGCCATCGCCGACACGCTGGGGATGTACCGGGTCCACCGGATTCTCGACGTCGTCACCGGGGACACGGGCATGGCAGCGGCACCTGACCGGCTGACCCCGCGGGAGATCGAGGTGCTGCTCCTGGTCGGCGTCGGGCTGAGCAACAAGGCGATTGCGCGCCAGCTCGTCATCAGCGAGAACACCGCCGCCAACCACGTCCGGAGCATCCTGGCGAAGACAGGCTGCGAGAACCGCACCCAGGCGGCGCATTACGCCGCCTCCCGCGGACTGCTCACCTAGTCAGGTCGGGAGATCAGACCTGGGACAGGGAACCGTCTGCCTCGACACGGGCAGTCACCTCGACGATGACGTCGGCGGGCAGCCCGGCGCGTACGGCCGCGTCGCGGATCGCCTGGGCCGAGGGGGCCTCGTACAGGCAGTAGGTCTTGCGCTTGTCAGCCGACAGGAAGGAGTAGAGCCATCGGACGCCTTCGTCGTCGTTGATCCGGTTGATGCCGGCCACTCCGTCGGCGGTGAGCTCGAGCTCGTCCGCGTACCGCCGCTCGATCATGAATACAGGCATCCAGCGTCCCTTCGGTCGGGGCCCAACGTAGCGCCCCAGCGCCGGGCCCCGGCGCCTTGGAGCGGACAGCACCGGGTGACGCCGCGGTCAGGGTGCCGGCGCGCCGGTCGCTAGCGTGCGGTCATGCCGTCCGCGCTGCAGCCAGGACCCACCAACAGCCTCGCCGACGTGGCGGGGCTGGCGGTGGGCCATGCGCAGCGCACCGGGGACGGGTGGCTGACCGGCACGACCGTCGTGCTCACCCCCGAGGGCGGCGCGGTCGGCGGGGTCGACGTGCGCGGCGGCGGCCCGGGCACGCGCGAGACCGACCTGCTCGACCCGCGCAACCTGGTCGAGCGGGTGGACGCCGTGGTCCTCACCGGCGGCAGCGCGTTCGGGCTGGCGGCCGTCGACGGGGTCGTGCGCCGGCTCGCCGACGCTGGCCGGGGCTTCCCGGTCGGGGGCCCGGGCGACGTCGTGCCGATCGTGCCGGGCGCCGTGGTGTTCGACCTCGGGCGCGGGGGCAGCTTCCGTGCCACCGCGGACGCGTCGTTCGGGGAGCAGGCGTTCGACGACGCGGCCGCCCGACCCGACGGCGGCTCGGTCGCCCAGGGCTGCGTCGGCGCCGGCACCGGCGCAGTCGTCGGCGGCCTCAAGGGCGGGGTCGGCTCGGCGAGCTCGGTGCTCCCCGACGGGAGCACGGTCGCAGCGCTCGTGGTCGTCAACGCCGCCGGATCGGTCGTCCACCCGCGTACCGGTGAGCTGCTCGGTGCCGGCTACGCCCTCGGCGGCGAGCTCGGACCCCTGCGTCGGCCGGACGCGCAGGACGTGGCAGCCTTCGAGGCCGCGCGGGACGCCGCGGCCGGCGCACCACCGCTGGCCACGACCATTGGCGTGCTGGCGACCGACGGCACCCTGACCAAGGCCCAGTGCCAGAAGCTCGCCGGCATCGGGCACGACGGCATGGCGCGGGCGGTCAACCCGGTGCACCCCATGTTCGACGGCGACACGGTGTTCACGCTGGCCACCGGAGAGACGGGCGCGCCGGACCTGGCCGGCTACCAGGCGCTGCTGGCAGCCGCCGGCGACTGCTTCACCCGGGCCGTGCTGCACGCGGTGCTCGCGGCCACCACCGTCGAGACCCCGGCCGGCCGGTGGCCCTGCTACCGAGACGCCTTTCCCAGCGCGTTTGCTCAGTAGGAGTGCCGGACCGCCATCACCTCGCGGACCCGGTCCTCGTCGAAGTCGGCGCCGAGCCAGTCGAAGAGCCCCTTGAGGCGGCTCGGGTCCGCCACGTACTCGTCGTAGTGCACGTGGTAGGCCGCGTCGCCG
>DASTVO010000369.1:0-2066 GCA_035759075.1 Actinomycetes bacterium | reverse complement strand
CCAGGCCCTCTTCGGGGTCGACCTCACCGTCCACCGGGGCGAGCGGGTCGCGCTGCTCGGCCCCAACGGTGCGGGCAAGACCACCCTGGTCATGCACCTCAACGGCATCCTCGGCGGCGGGCACGGCAGTGTCGAGGTGGCAGGGCTCCCCGTCGCGCCGGCGAACCTGCAGGAGATCCGGCGCCGGGTCGGCATCGTCTTCCAGGACCCGGACGACCAGCTGTTCATGCCGACCGTGCGCGAGGACGTCGCGTTCGGGCCGGCCAACCTCGGGCTGCGCGGTCCCGAGCTCGAGGCCCGGGTCAACGAGGCGCTCGACGCGGTCGGGATGCTCGACTTCCTCGACCGCCCGCCGCACCACCTGTCCTACGGCCAGCGGCGTCGCGTGGCGGTGGCCACCGTGCTGGCGATGCGCCCGGAGATCCTGGTGCTGGACGAACCGTCGAGCAACCTCGACCCGGCCAGCCGCCGGGAGCTCGCCGAGATCCTGCTCCGGCTGGAGCTGACCACGCTGATGGTGACCCACGACCTGCCGTACGCGATGGAGCTGTGCCCGCGATCGGTGATCCTCGCCGACGGGCTGATCGTCGCCGACGGCAGCACCCGGGACCTGCTCTGCGACGACGACCTGCTGCGTCGCAACCGGCTCGAGCTGCCGTTCGGCTTCGACCCCGGCCGCCTCCCCGTCGGCTGACCAGCCCGACCCGCCCGACCAGCCCGACCAGCCCGCCCGGCCCGGCCCCCGCAGCCGACCGGCCCAGCCCCCGCGTTGGGCGACGTTCCGCACGCGCGCACGACGCCCCCCCGCGTTGGGCGACGTTCCGCACGCGCGCACCGGCATGTCGTACGGCGTGTCGGTGCGCAGCGTCGCCGAACCGGGGCGGGTGCGCCGAACCGGTGCGCAACGTCGCCGAATTGGGGCGTGGTCAGCGCACCAGCGCGTCGGTCAGCTCCGGCAACGTGTCGTACACCTCGGCCGGCGGCCGACGGGTTGGGCGACGTTCCGCACGCGCGCACCGGCGTGTCGTACGGCGTGTCGGTGCGCAACGTCGCCGAACCGGGGCGGGTGAGCCGAACCGGTACGCAACGTCGCCGAACCGGAGCGGGTGTCGCCGAACCGGGGGCGCGCCCTCAGCGGACCAGCGCGTCGGTCAGCTCGGGCAGCGTGTCGTACACCTCGGCCGCACCCGCGTCGAGCAGCTCGGAGCGGGAGAAGCCACCCGTGCGCACCGCCAGGCTGCGTGCCCCCAGCCGTCCGGCTGCCTCGCAGTCCCACGTCGAGTCGCCGATGACCAGCACGTCCCCGGCTCCGTCGCCGGACGCACCGATCTTCTCCAGCGCGACGGCGAGCAGGTCGGGCTCGGGCTTGGTGCGCTCGACATCCTCCGACGTGGTCCACGCCTCTGCGACGTCCCGACCGTCCACGAGGTCGAGGAAGGCATCCACATGGGCCGGCTGGCCGGAGCTGGCGAGCACCACCCGCGTACCGTCCTTGCGCAGCGCAGTCAGCAGCTCGCGCGCGCCCTCGACGGCGGCGACCTCCGCCAGCATCGGCTCGAACTCCTCCGACCACGCGTCCCGCAGCGCGTCTCCGTGCCGGTGCTCGACCTCGTCGCCGGCCAGAGCGGGCACCAGCTGGTCGCCGCCCATCCCGATGTGCCGGTGGATGCGCCAAAGCGGCAGGACGAGGTCGACACGGCGGAACGCTCGGTACCACGCCAGCGCGTGCTGGTAGTTGCTGTCCACGAGGGTGCCGTCGACGTCGACGAGTGCGATGCGGTCCATGCCCGACCCGCTACCCGTCCGCGTCCTGCGCTACCCGCCCCGCCCACAGCGGGACCTTCGGCCTGAGGCGACAGGGCATCGGGCTCCTGTGCCATCCCGGCTCGTCCGCTGTGCTGGGGTCCACAGGCGCGGGGAGAGGAGCGGTGCAATGGGTGGGCGAGTCCCCTGGCAGCGGCTCTTCCGCACCGGGTCCGGTCTCGGCGACGAGACGGAAGACTTCCTGGCCGGCCGGTGCCTCGACCGCACCCGGTCGCGGGGCGGCAGCCATCGGGTGGAGCCGT
>DASTVO010000368.1:0-6398 GCA_035759075.1 Actinomycetes bacterium | reverse complement strand
GTGTCGCAGCCCCGCCCAACCGCTCCTCGGCGCCGGTGCGGCAGGATCCGTCGGGTGACCGCTGCGCTGACGATACGTCCCGCCGAGGCAACCGACGAGGCCGCTCTCACCGGGATCGACCGGGCGACCTGGGGACCGCAGGTGTCGCCGGCGGAGTACCAGGAGCGGCCGTTCTTCTCCTCGAGCAGCCCCGACGACGTGATCGTCGCCTGCCTGGGCGACGAGGTCATCGGGTACGTCCAGGTGCGGCCCCCGACACCGCTGCCGTCGAACGCGCACGTGTTGAGCGTCGATGGGCTGGCCGTCGCCCCGACGGCCCAGCGCCGCGGGGTCGCGGCCCGGCTGCTGGAGGCCGTCGACGACCGCGCCGCCGAGCGGGGCGCGGCCCGGGTGACCTTGCGGGTGCTGGCGGTGAACTCCGGCGCTCGCGCGCTCTACCAGCGGCACGGCTACGTCGTGGAGGGCGTGCTGCGCGGCGAGTTCCGGCTCCCGGTCGGACCGGACGGCGCAGTCGTCGCCGTCGACGACGTCTTCATGGCCAAGATGGTGCGTACGCGGGACAGCCGCTGAGCCAGGATCCCGCGCTGAGCCCCGTCAGGGGATGACCGTCACCTCGACGTGCTGCGGGGTGGAGTTCGCGAAGCCGCCACGGTTCCACGGCTGCTCGAGCGGCTGCCAGCGACCGGTGGCGTCGGTGGCGCGGGCACGTACGACGTACGTGCCGGGCTCCTCGACCTCCCAGGGAAGCGTCCAGCGCAGCCAGGCGTTGCGGTCCACGTGTTGCCCCAGCTCCGCCGCCGACCACGTCTGGCCACCGTCGACGGTCACCTCCACGGAGGTCACCTCGCCCCAGCCGGACCATGCCCGCCCCTCGAGCACGTGCCGGCCCGGGCGCAGCAGCCGCCGCCGCGACATGAAGTCCGGGAAACCCGGTGGCAGCACGAGCGCACGCGGGGCGATGCGGGTCAGCGGCTCGCCGGGGTCGTCGAGGTCCTGCTTGAGCCGGTAGGCACGCATCTGGTAGCCGTCGAAGCGCTCCGAGACCGCCTCGACGCGGCGCAGCCACTTCACCGACGCCATGCCGTACCACCCGGGCACGATCAGCCGCAGCGGGTAGCCGTGCTGCGGCGGCAGGTCCACCCCGTTGCACCCCCAGACCAGCAGCACGTCCGGGTCCGTCGCCTCCTCGACCGTCAGCGAGCGGGCGTAGTCCTGCTCGGTGCCGCGCTCGATCCCGTGGTCCGCGCCGGTGAACACGATGTCGGCGGCGCTGTCGGTGAGCCCAGCCTCCGCCAGCACCGGGGCCAGCGGCGTGCCGGTCCAGGTCATGGTGCCGACCGCCTCGTTCAGCCAGGGCTGGCTGACCGGCCGGGGGAGCAGCCGCGCTCGGCCGTTGCCGGCGCACTCCATCGTCACGGTCCGGTGCACGGTCGGTCGGGCGCGCAGCTGGTCCAGCGAGAGCGTGACCGGGCGGCGCACCAGCCCACCGATCTCCAGCCGCCAGGTCGAGGCGTCGCCGGGCGGGATGTCGTAGTGGGTCAGCAGGTAGTGCGCCCCGAGCGGGGTGACGTCGTGGCGCATCAGCTCCAGCGGCATGCCGTGGTTGCGGGCGGCGAGCCCGAGCTCGTCGAACCCGATGGCCTCGCTCTCGTCGGCGACGCGGCTGGGCAGGCTCAGGTCGGACACGGTCGTCATGGGGACCGGTCTAGCCGACGCGGGAGCGGTGCGCCAGGGTGGCGCTCGTGACCAGCGCGACCGAGGCGCCCGCTGCGGGCAGCATCCTCGCACCCACCTACCGGGCCCTGACCATCGGCTGCCTCGCCGTCGTCTCCCTGGTCGCGTTCGAGGCGATGGCCGTCGCCACCGCGATGCCGGTCGCCGTGCGCGACCTGGGCGGCCTGCGGCTGTACGCCTGGAGCTTCTCGGCGTTCTTCACCACCAGCCTTGTCGGCATGGTCCTCGCCGGCGACCTGTCCGACCGCCGGGGCCCGCTCTGGCCGTTCGTCGGCGCGGTGTCCGCCTTCGGCGTCGGGCTGGTGGTCGCCGGCACCGCGACGGTGATGCCGGTCTTCCTCCTCGGGCGGGCGATGCAGGGCGTCGGCGCCGGCATGGTCGTGGTCGTCCTGTACGTCGTGGTCGGACGCACCTACCCGGAGCACATGCGGCCGAGGGTGTTCGCCGCGATCTCCAGTGCCTGGGTGCTGCCCGCGGTGGTGGGCCCGCTGCTCGCCGGGCTGGCCGCGGACCACCTGACCTGGCGGCTGGTCTTCCTCGCCGTCCCGCCGCTGATCGCGCCGGCGGTGCTGCTCATGCTGCCGCGGCTGCGCGCGCTCGCCGGCGGCCACGAGGACGCCACAGCGCGGCTGCGGGTCGTACCCGCGGCGGTCGCGGCCGTCTCGGTGGCGACCCTGCAGTACGCGGGGCAGCGGCTCGACCTCGTCTCGGTGCCGCTGCTGCTGCTCGCGGTGGGCGGGCTGGCCGTGAGCCTGCCGCGGCTGCTGCCCCGCGGGTTCGCCCGGTTCGCGCGGGGGCTGCCCAGCGCGGTGCTGATGCGCGGCTTCCTGGCCGGCTCGTTCTTCGGTGCGGAGGCGTTCGTGCCGCTGATGCTGGTGGAGGAGCGCGGCGTCGCGACCGCCGTCGCCGGGGCGACGCTCACGGTCGCGGCCCTGGGCTGGACCGCCGGGTCGTGGCTGCAGGGCCGGCCCGCGATGACCGTGCCGCGCGAGCGCCTCATCCAGCGGGGGACGGGTCTGGTCGCCGTCGGGGTCGCCGCGGTCAGCCTCGCCGTGTGGCCGTTGCTGCCGCCGCTGGTGGCTGCCGTCGGCTGGGCGGTCGGTGGCTTCGGCATGGGGTTGGCGATGTCGAGCACCAGCGTCGCCGTTCTTGCGCTGTCGCCGACCCACGAGCAGGGCTTCAACTCCGCGGCCCTGCAGATCAGCGACGCCCTGGGCACCACCGGGTTCGTCGGGATCGGCGGCGCGGTCTTCGCGGCGCTGCACACGCCGGGCGGCAGTGACGCCGGCGTGTTCGTCCTGATCTACCTGCTGATGGCCTCGGTCGCGCTGGTCGGGGTCCTCGTCGCGCCCCGGATCCGCGACACGCCCTAACACGTCACCATCGGTTCCGGTGACATCCCCCGGGGGTGGGCATGTCGTCGGCGCGACCTCGTTAGCCTCGCCGCACCGATGAGTACGACTGCTGCCTCCCACCTCTCTCCGGCCTTTCCTGGACGTGCCCCCTGGGGCACCGCCAGCGCGCTGCGCGCCTGGCAGCAGGAGGCCCTCGACGCCTACCTCGCGCGCTGCGCCGCGGGCGCCCGCGACTTCCTCGCCGTGGCCACACCAGGCGCCGGCAAGACCACCTTCGCCCTGCGGGTGGCCAGCGAGCTGCTCGAGGCGCGGGTCGTCGACGCGGTCACGGTCGTGGCGCCGACCGAGCACCTCAAGCACCAGTGGGCCGACGCGGCCGGCCGGGTCGGCATCAGCCTCGACCCGCGGTTCCGCAACGGCCAGGGTGCGGCGTCGGCGGACTTCACCGGCGTCGCGGTCACCTACGCCCAGGTCGCCGCCCATCCGCTGCTGCACCGGCGGCGGACCGAGAACCGCCGCACGCTGGTCATCCTCGACGAGATCCACCACGGCGGGGACGCGCTGTCCTGGGGCGACGCGGTGCGGGAGGCGTTCGACCCGGCGACGCGCCGGCTGGCCCTGACCGGCACCCCGTTCCGGTCCGACATCTCGCCGATCCCGTTCGTGTCCTACGCGGCCGGGGCCGACGGCATCCGCCGCTCGGTCGCCGACTACTCCTACGGCTACGGCCGGGCGCTGGCCGACGGGGTCGTCCGGCCGGTCATCTTCCTCTCCTACTCCGGCAACATGCGCTGGCGGACCCGCGCCGGCGACGAGGTCAGCGCCACCCTGGGCGAACCGTTGACCAAGGACGTGACCGCGCACGCCTGGCGCACCGCCCTCGACCCGCAGGGCAACTGGATCCCGCAGGTCCTCGCCGCCGCCGACCGGCGGCTGACGGAGGTGCGCCGCGGGGTGCCGGACGCCGGCGGGCTGGTGATCGCGACCGACCACCTCACCGCCAGGGCGTACGCGGCACAGCTGCGCAGGATCACCGGCGAGGCACCGACGGTCGTGCTCTCCGACGAGGCGGGCAGCAGCGCCCGGATCGAGGACTACGCGGCGAGCGACGCCCGCTGGATGGTCGCGGTCCGCATGGTCTCCGAGGGTGTCGACGTGCCGAGGCTCGCCGTCGGCGTCTACGCCACGTCCACGTCCACGCCGCTGTTCTTCGCCCAGGCGGTCGGGCGGTTCGTGCGAGCCCGCCGCCGCGGTGAGACGGCGTCGGTGTTCCTGCCGTCCGTACCGCTGCTGCTCGCGCACGCGGCGGAGATGGAGGTCGAGCGCGACCACGCGCTGGACCGCAGGCCGACCTCGGACGAGGTCGCCTACGGGGACCTGTTCGCTCCCGAGGACGCGCTGGTCGCCCAGGCCAACCGGGCCCGCAGCGAGCCGGGCGGCGCGGACGAGCTGACCTTCGAGGCGCTCGAGGCGGAGGCGCACTTCGACCGGGTGCTCTTCGACGGCGGCGAGTTCGGCACCCAGGCGGCCGTCGGGTCCGAGGACGAGGCCGACTACCTGGGCCTGCCCGGCCTGCTGGAGCCCGACCAGGTGGCCACGCTGCTGCGCGCCCGGCAGAGCGCGCAGCAGGGCCGTACCAGCGGCCGGCGCGCCGCCCGCGCGGCCGCGGCGGAGCGAGAGGCGGCTGCGCACCGGGCCATCCCGGCCCTGCGCAAGGAGCTCAACGGCCTGGTCGGCGCCTGGCACCACCGCACCGGCCTGCCGCACGGCGCGGTGCACACCGAGCTGCGCCAGGCCTGCGGCGGGCCGCCGGCAGCGCAGGCGACCGCTGAGCAGCTGCAGGCGCGCATCGACCTGATCCGGGCCTGGGCCCTTCGGCGGCGGAGCTGAGCTCGGGCCGCTAGGCCGGGTCGGGTGCGGAGGCGCAGGCCTCGTCGACCGTGTCGTGGATCGCGAAGCTCTGGTCCAGCCCGGTCAGCGCCAGGATCTTGCGCACCGAGCGGGACGGGCCGGCCAGGGCGAGCGAGCCGCCCGCCAGCTCGGCCCGGCGGGCCACGCTGAGCAGCACCTTGAGCCCGGTGGAGTCCATGAAGGAGACCTGGGTGAGGTCCAGCACCATGTGCGGGCCCTCACGCAGCGCCTCGAGGGCGTGGTCACCGAGCTGGGAGGCGGTCTCGAGGTCCACCTCGCCGCCGACAGACACGACCGTGCGGTCGCCGAGGCGGCGCGTCGAGAGGTCGAGATCCATGGTCGCGCGTGTCCTTCGTCGCTGGGGCTGACCGTCGGGCAGCCTGTTCCGCCCTCCGCCGACCCCATCCTAGGCGTGTCCGGGGCAGAAGGGACGCAGATCAGCGCTGCGGCCCCCTGGGTCGTGCTCTCACCAGCAGCCGGTCACCGTGGCCGCGAGCTTGTCGACCGCCCGGCGGGTGGTCAGCGTCGAGGGGACGCGGTTGAGCAGGAACGAGAAGACCTTGACGCGTCCGTCGGCGCCCCGGGCCAGCCCGGAGAGAGCGATCACCCCGCGCAGCGATCCGGTCTTGCCCTCCACCAGGCCGGCGGCGCACTTGGTGGGCCGGGTGACGTAGCGCAGGTAGTTCGGGGCGAGCGTGCCGCTGACCCCGGCGACCGCCATCGCCCCGCTGCGCAGCCCGGCGAGGTTCGGGTGGTCCGGGTCGAAGGCTGCGCGCAGCACGTCGGCCACCTCACGAGGCCGCAACCGGTCCCGGCGGGACAGGCCGCTGCCGTCGTGCAGCCGGCCGGGGGCGACACGAACGCCCAGTCCGGCGAGCACCGCGACCTGTGCCTCCGCCGCGCCCTCCCAGGTGGCGGGGTAGCCCGCCTGGAGGGCGACGAGCCGGTGCAGGCCCTCGGCGACGTCGTTGTCACTGGTGCGCAGCATGCCCGCGACCTGGGTGGCCACGTCGTCGCCGCGCACTGCCGCGAGCTCCATGGAGCCCTCGGGTGCCGGCGCACGGACGACCGCCCTCCGGACCGACAGCCCCTTCCTCCGCAGCATCTCGGCAAAGGCCTGCCCGGCGTGCAGGGACGTGTCCCACCCGCGGTGCTGAGCAACGACCAGCGCCCGGACCGGTGAAACGTCCGCGATCGTGTAGGTCGACCGCCACCCGTAGGCGTTGGTCGGCCGGGGGAAGAGCGAGTCGTCGACCTGGACCCCCACGCGGGTGAGCCCGGCGGCCTTCACCGTGCGGGCCGTGCCGGCGGCGAGCCGACGCAGGTCGGACCAGGAGAGCGACGGGTCGCCGGCACCCACCAGCACCACCTGGCGAGGCGTCGCACCGGTCATGGCGC
>DASTVO010000367.1:0-11485 GCA_035759075.1 Actinomycetes bacterium | reverse complement strand
CGGCCGGGTCCTCGCGCAGGGTGCGCAGGAACAGGGTCGACATGCGCAGCAGCACGGGCTCTCCTCAGCAGGGGTTCGCGGCGAGGCGTCGAGGATATCCACGCGCCCCGCGCGCGAGCCGGAAGTCGATCCCGGCCGGCCGCGGGCGGGTGCCCGCGAACGCTAGAACAGCACCGACATGAAGGAGCCGCGGTCGGTGAACCCGACCCGGCGGTAGGTCGCGAGCGCCGGCTGGTTGTAGTCGTTGACGTAGAGCGACACGACCGGAGCGAGCGTGCGCCGCGCCAGCCGGACGACGGCGGCCATCCCCGGAGCGGACAGTCCTTTCCCCCGCAGCTCGGGGGGCACCCACACCCCCTGCACCTGGCAGGCGGAGCCGGTGACGGCGCCGATCTCAGCCTTGAAGAGCACCTGGCCGTCCTCGATCCGGGCGAAGGCGCGACCGCCGCGGACGAGCTCGGCGACCCGGGACCGGTAGAGCGCTCCCCCGTCGGCGGAGACCGGCGACACACCGACCTCCTCGGTGAACATCGCGACGCAGGCCGGCACCAGGATGTCGAGCTCGTCCGGGCGGACCGGACGGACCAGCGGGTCGGGCTCCACGGCCGGCTCCCCGTCGATGGCCATCAGCGGCTGGTGCGGCCGGACCTCCCGGGCCGGCCCCCAGGACGGCTCCAGCAGCTCCCACAGCCCGAGGACGGACGACCGCTCGCCCACGATCGACGCGCACCGGCGGCCCTGGCGGCGGGCCCTCTCGGCGAACGCGCGCACGGCCGCCGGGCCGGCCTGCACGGGCACCAGGTTGGCGCCCGCGTGGCAGAGCGACTCGAGCCGACCGTCGACGACGTGTCCCCACATCTCGGCGCCGAGCCGTCCCGGGTCGAGGCCGACCGCCTCGACGCGGGACGCGACGAAGACGTCGGCGACCGGGTCACGCCGGAGCAGCTCGAGCACGGGGTCGAGGTCGTCCTCGCGGAGCACGCGCAGCGCCGTGGTCTGCAGCACCGCCGCTCTCCTCCCTGCCGACCGGGCGGCCGGTCAGGACACGCTGACGGCCGGTTGGCCCGAGGTTACGCCGTCGACCTCCATCTGCTCGGCGATCCGCATGGCCTCCTCGATCAGTGTCTCGACGATCTGCGACTCGGGGACCGTCTTGATGACCTCGCCCTTGACGAAGATCTGCCCCTTGCCGTTCCCGGAGGCCACCCCGAGGTCGGCCTCCCGCGCCTCGCCCGGGCCGTTGACGACGCAGCCCATGACGGCGACCCGCAGCGGCACGGTGAGACCCTCGAGCCCGGCCGTCACCTGGTCGGCCAGCGTGTAGACGTCGACCTGGGCGCGACCGCAGGACGGGCACGAGACGATCTCCAGCCCGCGCTGCTTGAGACCCAGCGACTCGAGGATCTGGTTGCCGACCTTGACCTCCTCGACGGGTGGCGCGGACAGCGAGACCCGGATGGTGTCGCCGATGCCTTCGGCGAGCAGCGCACCGAAGGCGACCGCCGACTTGATCGTCCCCTGGAACGCCGGCCCGGCCTCGGTGACCCCGAGGTGCAGCGGGTAGTCGCAGCGCTCGGCGAGCAGCCGGTAGGCCGCGATCATCACGACCGGGTCGTTGTGCTTGACCGAGATCTTGATGTCCCGGAAGCCGTGCTCCTCGAACAGCGAGCACTCCCACAGCGCCGACTCGACCAGCGCCTCCGGCGTGGCCTTGCCGTACTTCGCCAGCAGCCTCTTGTCCAGCGACCCGGCGTTGACGCCGATGCGGATTGGCACCCCCGCGTCACCGGCGGCCTTGGCGATCTCCTTGACCTTGTCGTCGAACGCCTTGATGTTGCCCGGGTTGACCCGGACCGCCGCGCACCCGGCGTCGATGGCGGCGAAGACGTACTTCGGCTGGAAGTGGATGTCGGCGATGACCGGGATCTGCGACTTCTTCGCGATCACGGGCAGCGCCTCGGCGTCGTCCTGGCTGGGACAGGCCACCCGCACGATCTGGCAGCCGGTCGCGGTCAGCTCGGCGATCTGCTGCAGCGTCGCGTTGATGTCAGTGGTCGGCGTGGTCGTCATCGACTGCACCGAGACTGGCGCGTCACCGCCGACCAGCACGCCGCCGACGTCGATCTGGCGCGAGACACGGCGGATGGCCAGCGGCTTCGGGGGCGTCTCGGGCATGCCGAGGTTGACGCTCATGCAGACCAGTATCCCCTGGCCGGAACCGGGCTGACGGGGGTGCTACCGCAGGGTGATCGGGTTCACGATGTCGGCGGTCAGTGTGAGCAGGGTGAGCCCGCCGAAGGCCAGGATGACGACGTAGGTCACCGGCAGCAGCTTGTTGTAGTCCACCCGGCCCGGGTCGGGGCGGCCGCGGCGCGCGGCAAGCCACGACCGGACCTTCTCGTACCACGCGATCGCGACGTGCCCGCCGTCCAGCGGCAGCAGCGGGAACAGGTTGAAGATGCCGATGAAGACGTTCAGCCCGCCGAGCAGGGCCAGGAAGATGATCGGCGCGCCGAGCTCGACCGCCTCGCCGCCGATCCGGCTGGCGCCGACGACGCTGATCGGCGTCTCCTGGTCGCGCTCCTGGCCGCCGATGGCGTCGAGCAGCTTCGGGATCTTCGACGGGAACGCGGCCACCGCCCGGAAGGTCTGCTCGACGCTCTCGCCGAGGAACGACAGCGAGCCGCCGATCGCCGCGACCGGCCCGTAGTCGAGGATCAGCTCGGGCGTGCGGACGCTGATACCGATCGCGGACACCGTCTGCAGCTCGCCCTCGCCGCTGCGGTCGTCGAGGGCGGGGCGCTGGGTGGCGACCAGGTCGGCGGTGGTGCTGCGACGCTCGCCGGCACGGACGTACTCCAGCTCGACCGGTCCGGGTGGCGTGTCGCGGATCTCGCGCACGACGTCGCCGTACGTGGTGACGGTGCTGCCGCCGATGGAGACGATCCGGTCGCCAGGCCGCAGCCCGGCCTGGGCCGCCGGCGCCACCGGGTCGCTGTCCCGGCAGTCCCGCAGGGCACCGTCGGGCGTCAGGTCGAAGCCGGGGACCACGCACTCGCTGACCTCGCCGATCACCGGCTTCGCCGTCAGCGCCTCGAAGCTCTGCGCCGCCGGGTTCGGCAGGCCGGTCGTGAGCGCCGCGATGTAGAAGATGACCAGGGCGAGCACGAAGTGCGTCGCCGATCCCGCGACCAGCACGACCGTGCGCTGCCAGAGCGGGAAGCGCCAGAAGGAGCGCGGGGCGTCCGCCGGGTCGACCTGCTCCAGCGGCGTCATCCCGACGATCTTGACGAAGCCGCCGGCCGGGATCGCCTTGAGGCCGTACTCGGTCTCCCCCCGGCGGAACGAGAAGACCGTCGGGCCGAAGCCGGCGAAGTACTGCGTCGCCTTCATGCCGAAGCCCTTGGCCGTCAGCAGGTGGCCGGCCTCGTGCAGGCAGACCGAGACCAGGATGCCGACGGCGAAGATCACCACGCCGATCCAGAACTCCATCGGTGGGCGCGCTCCTCGTCAGGCTCGGGTGGTCAGCTCGGTGGCGCGGTCCCGCGCCCACCTCTCCGCGTCGACAACATCTGCGACGGAGTTGAGGTTCCCGGGCTCGTGGTCCTCGACCACCCGGGCCAGCGTGTCGACGATACCCGTGAACGGCAGCCGACCGGCCAGGAAGGCCGCCACGCAGACCTCGTTCGCGGCGTTGTAGACGGCGGGCGCGGTGCCACCGGCCTCGCCGGCGAAGCGGGCCAGGCGCACGGCCGGGAAGGCGGTCTCGTCCAGCGGCAGGAACTCCCAGGTCGCGGCCGCGGTCCAGTCGCAGCCGGGCGCGGCCTGCGGGACCCGGTCCGGCCAGCCCAGGGCCAGGGCGATCGGCAGCCGCATGTCCGGCGGGCTCGCCTGCGCGAGCGTGGACCCGTCGGCGAACTCGACCATGGAGTGCACGACCGACTGCGGGTGCACGACGACGTCGATCCGGTCGTAGGGGACGTCGAAGAGCAGGTGGGCCTCGATGACCTCGAGCCCCTTGTTGACCAGCGTGGCCGAGTTGACGGTGACCACCGGGCCCATGTCCCACGTCGGGTGCGCCAGGGCCTGCTCGGGCGTGACGGCGGCGAGCTCGTCCCGGCGGCGCCCCCGGAACGGGCCGCCACTGGCCGTCAGCACCAGCCGGCGGACCTCCTCGCGGCTGCCGCCACGCAGGCACTGCGCCAGCGCCGAGTGCTCGGAGTCGACGGGGACGATCTGGCCGGTCCGCTTGGCCGCCGCCCGCACCAGGGCGCCACCGGCGACGAGAGACTCCTTGTTGGCCAGCGCCAGGGTGCGGTCGGCCTCCAGCGCGGCCAGCGTGGGCGCCAGCCCGATCGAACCGGTCATCCCGTTGAGGACGGTGTCGCAGGGCCACCGGGCGAGCTCGGTCGCGGCGTCCGGCCCGGCCACGATCTTGGGCACCGGGTGGTCCCCGGCGTCGTAGCCGCCGGCCTTCGCCGCGGCGTAGAACGCGAGCTGGAGGTCCTGGACGGCACTGGCACGCGCGACGCCGACGACCTCGACGCCGAGCTCGAGCGCCTGCTGCGCGAGCAGGTCGACGTTGCCCCCGCCGGCGGCCAGCCCGACGACCCGCAGCCGCTCGGGGTTGCGGCGGACGACGTCGACGGCCTGGGTGCCGATCGACCCGGTCGAGCCGAGGATCACGACGTCGCGGCGGGCGGTCACGGTGGCCAGTCTCCCGCACGCCCGGTCCGCGGGCGGGGTCGCGTCATGACCAAGACGGGAATGTGACATGACGCACATTTGAGACTTTTCTCCCATACGGTCAGGGCTCGCCAACCCAACGGAGGAACCTGCTCATGCGCAGACCACGTACCGCCGTGCTCGGCACGGTCACCGCCCTGCTCGGCGGCCTGCTCGCCCTCGGCGCCCCCGGCACGGCTTCCGGGGCCAGCGGGCCCTCGACCGGCGTCGAGACCACCCCGGCGGCCAGCACCGCGGCCGCCGCCGACCGGGTGGAGGCGTACTGGACGGCCCGGCGGATGCGCAACGCGACGTCGGCGGAGCGGCCGAGCGCGTCGCAGGCCTCGACGACCCCGGTCGCCCAGGGTGCGCAGACCAAGGTCGGGCCGAAGAAGCCCGGCGGCGACCCGACCCTGGCCGCCTCTGTTACGGCGACGACCGGCAAGGTCTTCTTCACTCTCGGCGGCACGAACTACGTCTGCTCGGGTGCGGCGACGTCCAGCTCGAACCGTGACGTCGTGACGACCGCGGGCCACTGCGTCAAGGACGGCACGGGAGCGTGGGCGACGAACTGGGCCTTCGTCCCCGCCTACAACAACGGGTCCCGCCCGTACGGGACGTGGACGGCGCGCACCCTGGTGACGACCAGCGGCTGGGCCAACCAGGGCGACATCAACTACGACGGCGGCTTCGCCGTGATGAACACCCTGAACGGAGCGCACCTCACCGACGTCGTCGGCGGGCAGGGCATCGGGTTCAACCTCGCCCGCGGCCTGTACTACAACGCGTACGGCTACCCGGCCGCGCCGCCGTTCAACGGTGAGACGCTGAAGTCCTGCTCCGGGACCGCGACGAACGACGTGTGGGGCGGGACCCAGAGTCAGAGCATCCCGTGCAACATGACCGGCGGCTCGAGTGGCGGACCGTGGCTGACCGGGTCCACCATCAACTCCGTGAACAGCTTCGGCTACAGCGGCGTGCCCAACCGGATGTTCGGGCCGTACTTCGGCAGCGCGATCCAGTCGGCCTACAACACCGCGGCGACCCGGTAGCCGTGCGCCGGCTGGTGTCCTGGCTGCTCCGTCTGGTGCGACGGGGACCGTCGGGCGCCCGCACGGCGCAGGGTGGGGTGGTCACCTCGGAGGTGACCACCCCACCCGAGCAGGTCGAGGCCTACTGGACCGACGAGCGGGTCCGCGGCGCGACGCCACGGGAGCAGCGGCTCGACCCCCCGCAGAGCTAGACGCGTGCGGCCGCCCGCCCCTGCCGGCGGGCGTCGGGCAGCTGCACCGCCGCGGCGTCACCCTCCCGGAGCCCGTGCCGCGCCCAGAACCGGGCCAGCGGCCCCGGCGCCCACCAGTTCCAGCGGCCCAGCAGGCGCATCGTCGCCGGGACGAGCAGCGCCCGCACGATCGTCGCGTCCACCAGGATCGCGATGATCATGCCGATGCCGACCATCTTGATGAAGACGATCCCCGAGGTCGAGAAGGCGCCGATCACCACCACGAGCAGCAGGGCGGCGCTGGTGATGATGCGGCCCGTGCGCTGCAGCCCGGTGGCGACAGCCGTCGCGTTGTCGCCGGTCCGGTCCCACTCCTCGCGGACCCGGGAGAGCAGGAACACCTCGTAGTCCATCGAGAGCCCGAAGGCCAGCGCGAGGATCAGGATCGGCTGGGTGGCCTCGACGGTCCCGGTGGCGGTGAACCCGAGCCACTCCGACAGGTTGCCGTCCTGGAAGATCCAGACGATGGCGCCGAACGACGCGGTGAGTGACAGCACGTTCATCATCACCGCCTTGAGCGGCAGCACGACGGAGCCGAAGGCCAGGAACAGCAGCACCAGCGTGACGCCGACGACGAACAGCCCCATCCAGGGCAGCGTCGCCCCGAGGCTGGACAGCAGGTCGGTCAGCTCGGCCGCACGCCCGCCGACGAGCACCTGCGCACCCGCCGGCTCAGGCAGGTCGCGCACCCGGTCCGCTAGGTCCCGGGCCGCCGGAGAGATCCCCTCGTAGGTGTGCTGCACCGTCAGCAGCGCGGTCCCCTCGGCCTCACCGGCCGTCTGCACCGACGTCACGCCGGGCAGGTCGCGGACCGCATCGGCGAAGGACGCCACGCCGGCACGGTCCGCGCCGTCGATGTCGGCGTCGTCGAAGGAGACGACGGCGTCGACCGTCGTGGTGCCGCCGCCGGGGAAGTCGGTGAGCAGGGACTCGGAGACGACCCGGCTCTCGGTCCCCTCCGGCAGGGCACGGTGGTCGACGCCGCCGAACTCCACCCGCAGGAAGGGCAGCCCGGCGAGCAGGAGCAGCGGCACGATCACCGCGACGTACGCCACCGGTCGCCGCATGACCGAGCGGGCGAGCCGGTACCAGGCACCCTGTGGAGCGGTCGTGGCCGGTGCGGAGCGGCGCCGCAGGCCAGGAACACGCAGCGAGTCGACCCGGTGGCCGAGCACCGCCAGCAGCGCCGGCAGCACGGTGAGGGCGCCGACCATCGCCACCAGCACGGCGGCCATCCCGCCGAAGCCCATCGAGCGCAGGAACACCTGCGGGAAGAGCAGCAGCGAGGCGAGCGCGATCGCGACGGTGACGCCGGAGAACGCGACGGTGCGGCCCGCGGTGGTCATCGTGCGGACCAGGGCCTGCTCAGTCGACGCCCCGCGGTGCAGCTCCTCTCGGAACCGGCTCACGACGAACAGCGCGTAGTCGATGGCCAGGCCGAGACCGAGCATCGTGACGATGTTGACCGCGAAGATGGACACGTCGGTCGCGAGGGACAGCAGCCTCAGCATCGTGAAGGAGCCGAGGATCGCGAGGCCGCCGACCGCGAGCGGCAGGCTGGCGGCGGTCAGGCCGCCGAACACGATGACCAGCAGGACCATCACGACCGGCAGCGAGATCTGCTCGGCCCGGGCGATGTCCTCGCTGACCTGGGTGGTGATGTCGCTGGCGATCGCCGCGCTGCCGCCGACCTCCACGGTCAGCCCGGGCGGGGCGTCGCGCAAGACGGGCTCGAGCGCCTCGTACGCGTCCATCCGCGCGTCCTCGTCGTCGCCGGCGACGTGCACCACGGCGTACGTGGCGCGCCCGTCCCGCGCGACGAGTGCGGCACCGGCGGGCCCCGCCGACCACGTCGTCGTCACCCGGTCGACGAGCCGGGTGGGCAGGCCGGCCAGGTGGCTCTCGACCGCGGGCCGGACGCCGGGCTCGGAGATCGGGTCGCCGCCGTTGCGGTAGACGACGACCACGTCGGCCGTGTCGCGGCCGACCGTCTCCTGGACCCGCGCCAGGGCGGCCGCCGACTCGCTGCCGGGGTCCTCGAACCCGTCCGAGACCATGGCGCCGAAGACGCCGGTGCCCCAGCCCGCCCCGACGGCGAGGAAGACGCCGGCGAGCGCCAGGACCCAGCGTCGCCGGCGGTAGGTCAGGTGTCCGAGCCGCTCGAACATGGCCGTTCCCCCTATGCTGTGAACGTCAGTTGAATTGGTGAATGCCGTTCACTATGATGACACCGTTCACATCTGTCAAGGGGGTTCGCCATGGACGCGACCGGCCCGTCCCCGAGCCGCCGCGAGCGGGTGCGGGACGCGACCGTCCAGGAGATCCGGCGGACCGCCCGCGAGCTGCTCGTGCGCCGCGGCCCGGACGAGGTGACGCTGCGGGCGATCGCCCGCGAGATGGGCATGACGCCGCCGGCGCTCTACCGCTACTTCGACTCGCACGAGGCGATCGTGGGCGCTCTGTGCCAGGACGTCCTGGCCGAGCTGACCGCGGTCCTGGAGGCCGCCCGCGACACGGTCGGGCCGGACGACCCGGTGGGGCGGCTGATGGCGGCCTGCCGGGAGTTCCGCCGCTGGTCGCTCGCGCACCCGCGCGAGTTCCACCTGACGTTCGCCTCGCTGGCCGACGGTCCCCCGCCCGGGCACGAGGAGAGCGGTTCGGACCTCTCGTTCGGGGCGGTGTTCCTCGGGATCTTCGTCGAGATCTGGGAGCGGGCGCCGTTCGCGGCGCCGGACGCGGACCAGCTGCCCCCGGAGCTGGTCCGCCAGCTGCGCACGTTCGCGTCCGGGACGGGGACCGACCTGCCGGTCGGCGTGCTCGCCGCGTACCTGTCCGGCTGGGTCCGGCTCTACGGTGCGGTGACCATCGAGGTGTTCGGGCACCTCGGGTTCGCCCTCGACGACCCCGGCCCGCTGTTCGAGGCGATGCTCGCCGACATGCGCCGTCAGCTGGCTGCTGCCAGCTGACGGCGCACGTCGGGTCGCGCCGGCCGGGGCCGGTCGGTCAGGCCCCCTTCGGCTTCCGGTGCCGGCCGACCCGGCGCAGGCCCGCGCCGCCGAGCACCGCAGCGGCCGCGATCGCCGCCAGCCCCTTGGCGTCACCGGCGCCGGTCTGCGCCAGCACGTCGCCGGCGACGTCGCCTCCGCCTCGGACGGCTCCCGCCGCGAGCGCGTCACCGGAGGGAGCGGCCTGCTCCCCCGCGGACGACACGGCCGGGCTGCCGGCAGCCGCCGCGACCGTCGGAGTCGTGCCGGCCGCCGCCGCGAGGACCACACCGCCACCCTGGCCGCCGCCGGCTCCGCCGCCGCCGCCACCTGCGGTCTGGGTGCCGCCCCCGCCCGCGCCCGGTGCGCCGGGGTTGCCCGGGGCGCCGGGCGGCAGGAAGCAGGCCAGCGCGGGCACGGCGGGCAGGGCGATGCCGGTCGCGGACACGGCCACTGCCGTGCTGCACGAGTCGGCTGCGCCGGTGTTCCCGCCGACGGCCACCGCAGAGGCCGAGGAGCTGCCCGAGTCACCGCTCGTGGCCGTCCCGGACCCGTTGGCCGTCGCCGCGCCGGACGAGCCGCCGGTCGAGGCCTGCGTCACGATCCCGGTCGCACCCGATCCGGCCACCAGGCTGATCGACCCCCCGAACCGGGTGTCCCCGGTGTCGGCGTCGACGTGGCCCGAGTCGCCGGACCGTCCCGACACGTGCCCCCAGCCGCCGTTGCCCGTGTACGCCAGGACGACCGGTGATGCCTCCACTGCACCGGTCTCGCCGGACGTCGCGTCCGCCGAGGCGTCCGTGGACGAGCTGCCGGACTGTGCCGCACTGTCGGAGTCGGCATCTGCCTCGGCGTCGCCGGAGTCGCCACCGGCGAAGTCCGCCCCGGTGCCGCCGGTCCCGCCGGGCCCGCTCTCGGCCAGCGCGAGCGCGCCGCTGGCCGAGGACGCTGCACCGGTGTCCCCGCCGGTGCCGCTCGCGGTGGCGCCGGCGGTGCCGCTGTTGCCGGACCGGGCGGTGCCCGTGCCGGTCGCCGTGGCGGTCCCGCTGTTGCCGCCGGTGGCCCCGCCGGTCACGCCGCCGGTGTCCCCGGAGACGGCCGCCACCGAGATGGCGCCGCCGCCGGAGCCGTCGTCGGCGTCACCGGTGTCCCCGGTGTCCGCGTCCACCCCGCCGGAGTCGCCCGACTCGCCGTCGACGTCGGCCCCGCCGCCCTCGCCGCTCCACGCGCTGGCCTGGGGGTTGCTGGTCGCGTCGCCGGTCTCACCGGAGTACGCCTCGCCGTACGACCCGGTCCAGGTGTCACCGGAGTAGGCCTCGCTCGAGGACTCTGCGTCGGCCTCCGCGTCGCCGGAGGTCCCACCCGCACCGGACCCCTCCGGCTCCGCCGCGGCCTCGACCTCGTCACCCGCGTCGGCGCTGGTGGCCGTGGCCGTGGCCTCGGCCACCCCGGTCTCGCCGGAGGCGCCACCGGCGCCGCTCGTGGCGGTGCCGAATGCCGAGCTCGCCGACCGTGCCGGTCCGCTGTCGCCACCCGTCGCCGTCACCCCGGCGGCTGCGGCACCGGAGGCACCGCTCGTCGCGGAGCCACTGGCGGTCGCCGACGCGTTGCCGGAGCTGCCGCCGGCGGCCGCCCCGTTCACGGAGCCGGTGTCACCGGAGAAGGCGTCCAGCACGATCCCGCCGGTGCCGCCGTCCTCCGCATCGCCGGTGTCGCCGGTGTCGGCCTCGACGTCGCCGGAGTCGCCGGACTCACCCTCGACCTCGGCAGAGCCGCCGTCGCCACTGCGGGCGTCCGCGCCGGGGTTCGAGTACGCGTCGCCGGACTCACCCGACTCCGCGTACCCCTCCGCCTCGGTCTCCGTGTCGCCGGAGTAGGCCGACGACTCGGACTGGACGTCGACGTCGGCGTCACCGGACCAGCCACCGTCCCCGGAAGCGCCCGAGGTCGCATCCGCGTCGGCCTCGCCGGACACCGCGGAGCCGTTGACACCGCCGTTGGTGTCGTCGCTCCCCGCCGTGGCTGTTGCGATCGCCGCGCCCGTGGGGCCAGATGCCCCGCCGGCACCGGTCGTCGCCGTCCCGGTCGCCGAGCTCGTCGACGAGGCGGCACCGCTGGCGCCACCCGTCGCCCCGACCGTCGCGGTGGCGGCACCGGTGGCACCGGAGATCGCCGCGCCGTTCGCGGACGCCGTCGCGGCGCCGCTGGCGCCGCCCGTGCCCACTCCGGTCACCGAGCCCGTCGCACCGGACGCGGCGACGGCGCCGATCCCGCCGCTGCCGCCGGCGTCGGCCTCACCGGTGTCCCCGGTGTCGGCATCGACCGCACCGGAGTCACCCGACTCGCCGTCGATGTCCGCCTCGCCGCCCGCACCGCTGGTCGCGGACGCCCACGGGTCGGAGTACGCGTCACCGGACTCGCCGGAGTACGCCGCACCCGCGGCCTCGGTCTCGGTCTCACCCGAGGACGCCTCGGACCAGGAGCCGATCAGCAC
>DASTVO010000366.1:0-3357 GCA_035759075.1 Actinomycetes bacterium | reverse complement strand
AACGCGGCCGACTGGTTGACGTAGACCGTCTCGGTCAGGTTGCACGACAGCGCGACACCTGCGTCGACCGCTGCCTCCTCGGCGGCGTCGAGCACCTTCTCGTCGGTCGAGTAGACGGCAGCGGTGATCGCACCGTGCTCGCGGACCGACTCGCGCAGCACCCGGATCGAGTCCGTCGTGCTGTCGGTCGTGACGAGGAAGGAGACCGGGCCGAAGCACTCCTGCAGGTAGGCGTCGCGGTCGGACTCCTCGACCAGCACGACGGTCGGCGTGCGGACGACGGCATCGGGGAAGTCCGGATTTGTCAGGGCTCGCGAGGCGAGCACGACCTTGCCGTACGAAGGGGCCTTCTCCAGCCGCTCGACCACGGCGTCGTTGACGACGGCGCCGAGCAGCGCGGCCGCCCGGGCGTCGTCGCCGAGCAGCCCGTCGACGGCGCCGGCCAGGTCGGCGGCGAACTCCTCGACGGACCGGTGCTGACCGTCCGCGGTGATGCCGTCGCGGGGGACGAGCAGGTTCTGTGGGGTGGTGCACATCTGGCCGCTGTAGAGCGAGAGCGAGAAGGCCAGGTTGGCGAGCATGCCCCGGTAGTCGTCGGTCGAGTCGATGACGACCGCGTTGACGCCGGCCTTCTCGGTGAACACCGCGGCCTGGTGCGCGTTCTGCTCGAGCCAGGTCCCGAACGCCGAGGAGCCGGTGTAGTCGATGACCTTCACCTGCGGGCGGAGGGCCAGCACCTTGGCCAGACCCTCGCCCGGGTTCTCGGCGGCGAGGGTGACGAGCTCGGGGTCGAAGCCGGCCTCGGCGAGCACCTCGCGGATGATCGCGACGGTGACGGCCAGCGGCAGGACGGCGCCGGGGTGGGGCTTGACGACGACCGCGTTCCCGGTGACCAGGCTCGCGAAGAGGCCGGGGTAGGAGTTCCAGGTCGGGAACGTGTTGCAGCCGATGACGAGTGCCACCCCACGGGGCACGACCGTGAACTTCTTCGTCATCCGCTGCGGGGGACGCTTGCCCTGCGGCTTCTCCCAGACGGCCTCGGCGGCGTGGCGCGTCATCTCCGCGTACGCGTAGGCCACCGCCTCGAGCGCGCGGTCCTGCGCGTGCGGGCCGCCGGCCTGGAACGCCATCGCGTAGCCCTGCCCGGACGTGTGCATGACCGTCTGCGCCAGCTCGTGGCTGCGGGCGTTGACGCGACGCAGGATCTCCAGCACGACGCCGGTGCGGGCGTCCGGGCCGGCGTCGCGCCAGGCCGGAATCGCCTGCCCGGCGTTGGCGAGCAAGGCTTCGACGTCGGCGTGCGGGTAGGTGATGCCGAGGTCGAGGCCGTAGGGGGATCGCTCGCCGGCGACCTCGCCGTCGGTGCCGGCCTGCTCCAGCGGGAAGGGCTTGCCCAGGTACGCGTCGAAGGCGCTCTTGCCGTCGGCTGCGGACTGGGTCCCGTCCTCGCCGTACGCCTTGAGGTTCTCGTTGTACGCCGACCAGTAGCTGCGCTCCCGGATCGCGGTGAGCGCGCGCTGCAGGGTGTCCTGGTGCCGGGTGAAGAGGTCCGCCGCTGTGGTCATGCCCGCGACCCTAACGCCCGGTGGGATAGACAGTTCCCATGCGTCCGACCCCGGTGACAGTGCTCGACGGGGGGCTCGCGACCGAGCTCGAGCGTCGCGGCTGCGACCTCTCCGACGGGCTGTGGTCGGCCCGGCTGCTGCGCGATGACCCGGAGGCCGTCCGCGCGACGCACGCGGCCTTCTACCGGGCCGGTGCGCAGGTCGCGACGACGGCGAGCTACCAGGCCAGCTTCGAGGGCTTCGCCGCCCGCGGGCTGTCGACGGCCGAGGCGGCGGAGCTGATGCGGACCAGCGTCGCGCTGGCGCGGTCGGCCGCCGAGGAGGTCGAGGCGGAGGCCGGGGACGGTCGCCGTCGGCTGGTCGCGGCCTCGGTGGGACCGTACGGCGCCGTGCGCGCCGACGGGTCCGAGTACTCCGGTGACTACGGGGTGAACGACACGTTCCTGCGGGACTGGCACGCCCGCCGGCTCGAGGTGCTCGCATCGGCAGGCGCCGACCTGCTGGCCGTCGAGACGATCCCGTCCGAGCAGGAGGCGGCGGTGCTCGTGGAGCTGGTCTCTGATCTGTCGCCCGACGTCGTGGCGTGGCTGTCGTTGACCTGTGCCGACGCCGCACGGACGCGACGCGGCGAGGACGTCCGCCGGGTGTTCTCGCTGTGCCGCGGGGTCGATGCGTTCGTGGCTGTGGGGGCAAACTGCACGGCTCCGGAGCACGTGCCGGGACTGGTCTCTGCGGCCGTGGAGCACAGCGGCAAGCCGGCCGTGGTCTACCCGAACAGCGGTGAGAGCTGGGACGCCGGGGCCAGGCGGTGGGGCGGCGACGGGGCGGGGGTGGACCCCGCTGCCGCGGCCGACTGGGTGGCGCGCGGGGCTCGATACGTCGGCGGCTGCTGCCGGGTGACGTCTGACGACATCGGCCGGCTCGCCGCAGCGCTGTCGGCCTGACCCTGCCGCGGGTGCGTTCCGAGGTCACGCGCGGCGGCTCGTGCGGGTGTGGAGAACTCCGTCGGCATGTCCGACCCAGCCGGTAGGATTCGAACATACGTTCTAGTCGATTGCCTGGCGGGAGGTGAACAGCGGTGGAGACGGCAGCTCGGTGGTCATGGTCCCAGGCGGACCCGTGCGCCGAGGAGGCCGAGCTTCTCGCACTCACCGGTCTCACGGAGGAGGAGTACGCGGCGTGGCTCGCCGCGCCGGCGCAGAGGGACGGCGATGTGCCCGCCCCAGCAGACGCGATCGCTGACGCGCCGCCAGGGCCGGCGCTGGCAGGCCGGCTCGCAACGGTCGACCTGCAGCGGTGCTCGCCGGCGCAGCTCGTCGGCGTGGCAGCCGCCGCCGTCCGGCTGGCGTCCTGGGCAGCATCCGTCGAGTCGGCCGCCACCGCGGCGCTCACCGAGCGCGTGCAGCAGTTCCGTGGCGTCGGGCCCCGTCCGGACCAGGTTGCGCCGGAGGAGATGGCGGCAACCGAGCTCGGCGCGGGGCTGTCGCTGTCGCCGGCGACAGCCCGGCTCCGCGTCGAGCTGGCGCGGTCTCTGCAGCGGCTGCCCCTCACCCGCGCCGCACTGGCGGCGGGCGAGATCGACGTGACGAAGGCGCGTGCCGTTGCCGATTACACGGATCGCCTCGACGAGCGCGCGGCTGCCCTCGTCGAGGCCCGTGTCCTGCCGCGAGCCGCCGAGCAGACGGCGGCGATGCTCCGCGCCTCGCTGCGCCGGGCGGTCATCGCCGTCGAGCCGATCCTCGCCGAGGAGCGCGCCGGGGCGGCAGCGACGGAACGCGGGGTCTGGCATGAG
>DASTVO010000365.1:0-4261 GCA_035759075.1 Actinomycetes bacterium | reverse complement strand
GCGGCGTCTACTTCGGCACCAGCGGCGGCCAGGTCTACGCATCGAGCGACTCCGGCGACTCCTGGGCCCCGATCGTCCGCGACCTGCCGGCGGTCCTGTCCGTCGAGGTCCAGACGCTGCGATGAGCGAGACGGTCCGGGTGGTCCTGCCGGCGCACCTGCGAGCGATGGCCAAGGTGCAGGGTGAGGTCACCGTCGCCATCCCGGGCGAGGTCACCCAGCGGTCGGTGCTCGACGCGTTGGAGGCCGACTACCCGATGCTGCTCGGGACGATCCGCGACCGCGCGACCGGTCGGCGGCGGGCCTTCGTACGGTTCTTCGCCTGCGAGCAGGATCTCTCCCACGAGGAGCCCGACGCGCCGCTGCCGGAGCGGGTGGTACGTGGCGAGGAGCCGTACCTGGTCATCGGCGCGATGGCGGGTGGCTGACAGCTCCGACCCTGTCGACCCGACCGTCTGGGCTCCAGGACCTCGGCACCACACCGTCCCGGCGCCTCGCGACCCCCGTCCTCGGACTCTCCGGCGGAAAGGCCTTGCCTCGACGTCCGAAATGAGATGAAGTGTCCCGATAGCGCGCCACGTCGCGCTGGTCATCCCATGACGTCCAACGGGGGTCTTTGATGTCTTTCCGCAGAGCCGCGCTCGCCACCCTGGTCGGGGTCGCCCTGGTCGCAGGACCGGTGCCTGCCTACGGCCACGACGACGGCAAGGGGCACGTCAGCTTCCCCGGCCAGGAGGTCAAGCAGCAAGAGTTCGAAGGCGTCACGGCGCGCAACGCCGCAAGCCACAGCAACGCCCCGGAGAGCTTCGCTCCCTGCGTCGACGGCCTGGCCGCCGGCACGTACCCGTGCGACGGGGTCGACATGCTCAGCCATCTCTGGCTCGACGACCTCGGCCTCTCCTTCGCCAACGACATCTGGGGTTGGACCGACCCGCTGACGGCCAAGGACTACGCCCTCGTGGGCGGCACCGAGGGCACCGTGTTCGTCGACATCAGCGACGCCAAGCGCCCTCGGGTCGTGGGCATGCTGCCGACGCACTCGACCGAGGGCGGTGACTTCTGGAGGGACATCAAGGTGTACGGGGACCACGCGTTCGTGGTGTCCGAGAACAAGGGGCACGGCCTGCAGGTCTTCGACCTCACCCGGCTGCGCGACGCCGGGGTCACCCCCGCCACCTTCACCGCCGACGTGGACTACCAGGAGTTCGGCTCGGCACACAACATCAACATCAACACGGGGAGCGGCTACGCCTACGCAGTCGGCACCACCACGTGCGACGGCGGCCTCCACATGGTCGACGTCCGCGACCCCAAGAACCCGACCTTCGCCGGGTGCATGTCCGACGTCGGCTACGTCCACGACACCCAGTGCGTGGACTACCAGGGTCCGGACACCGAGCACGTCGGCCGCGAGGTCTGCGTGAGCTCCGCGGCGCAGTGGGGCGGCGCCAGCCCCGAGCAGATCGTCAACACGGTCGCGGTCGTCGACGTGACGGACAAGTCGAACCCCCGGGTCCTGTCCAACGTCGAGTACCCCGGCGACGGGTACAGCCACCAGGGCTGGCTGACCCCGGACCAGGCGACGTTCCTGCACGGCGACGAGCTGGACGAGGTGTTCAACGGCAACACGACCCGGACCCGCGTCTGGGACGTGAGTGACCTCGACAACCCGTCGGTCACCGGGGCGTTCGACAACACGACGACCTCGATCGACCACAACATGTACACGCAGGGGCAGAACGCGTACCAGTCCAACTACACGTCCGGTCTCCGCGTGCTGGACACGAGCGAGGCTGCGCAGGGCATGCTGACGGAGAAGGCGTTCTTCGACACCTACCCCGAGAACGACAACGCCTCGTTCGAGGGCGGTACCTGGAGCAACTACCCGTACTTCCGGCAGCAGGGCATCGTCGCGGTCAACACCATGGACCGCGGCCTCTTCGTCCTGAAGCCGCGCATCGGCGCGGGCGGCTGACACCCGAGGACGCGCAGGTCCGGCGAGAGGCCCCGGGTGCTACCGGGGGCCTCTCGTCGTCTTCGCCGGCGAGGACCGCGAGGGGAGCAGCAGGAGAACCAGCAACAGATGACTCTCGCCGGCCCGCTCGGTCTACAGGAGCAGCGGTAGCGTCGGCGCGACCGCCGCAGACACCTGGAGGCGTGATGAGACGCATCGTCCCGAACCTGTGGTTCGACACGGAGGCCGAGGAGGCCGCGACCTTCTACACCTCGGTCTTCAAGAACTCGCGCATCACCAACGTCGCGCACTACGGCGAGGCCGGCCCGCGCGAGGCCGGCATGGTCATGACCGTGTCGTTCGAGCTCGACGGGCAGCCGTTCACCGCGATCAACGGCGGCCCCGAGTTCCCGTTCACCGAGGCCGTGTCCCTCGAGATCATCTGCGAGTCGCAGGCGGAGGTGGACGAGTACTGGTCCCGGCTCGGCGACGGGGGCGAGGAGGGACCGTGCGGCTGGCTGAAGGACCGGTACGGCCTGTCCTGGCAGGTCGTTCCCGAGGGCATGTACGAGCTGCTCGACGACCCCGACAGCGCCCGGACCGAACGGGCGATGGCGGCCATGCTGCAGATGGGCAAGCTCGACCTCGCGGAGCTGCAGAGGGCCGCGGACGGCTGACCGGACCGGCCGCCTTCACGGTCGACGGCCGAGGAACGCCACCAGCCGGTCGCTCGGGCTCGCCGCGGCCGGGACCCGGACCGGCGCGGCGAAGCGGCGCCCCCGGTCGTCGTCGGTCACGAACAGCGGGCACAGCCACAGGATCTCCTCGGCCAGGTCCGGCGGGATCGGGCGGTCCGCGCCGCACGCCCGCCCGACGTCCCAGCCGTGGACCGCGATCTCGGTGGCCCCGGCGGCCGCGACGATGCTGGGGGTCAGCACGTGGTCGCGGATCACGACGTCGGGGACGTCACCGGCGTTCACCCAGGCCCCGACCAGCCGGCAACCCAGGCTGCGCAGCTCCCGCACGGTCTGCATGACGGCCGGCGCTGACCCCTGGGTCCGGGAGGGAGAGCCCTGTCCCGCGTACGAGTGGGGTGGTGGTCCGTCCACCTCCACGCCGAGCCGGCCCACCACGATCGCCTCGTGCAGCGTGCGCAGCGACTCGTGCATGTGCCGCAGCAGCGCGCCGAGGTCCCAGTCGCGGCACGGCGTCGGACGCCCGACGAGCTCGGGCGTGACCAGCTGGAGGCCGCCCAGGGTGTAGCCGAGCGCGCGCTCCATCAGGGCGACACCGGCGGGCAGGGCAGCGGCCGGGCCCGCCGCGGTCATGACCGGCGCGGGACCGGAACCGCGTGCCCGTCGGACCCGACAGCCATCGGCAGGTCGAACAACGGGAACAGCGATGGTGCGTGGAAGGCGGCGACGTGCGAGATGCCGGTCCTGGAGACGGTGAGGACGTGCAGCTGGAAGGCGTGGAACAAGCCGTCCTCGGCCAGCATGTACATGCCGAACGCGGGCTGGCCGTTCGCCCCGGTCGGGAGCAGCCGCAGGCCGCCCGGGCCGGCCGGGCAGGCGACCTCGGTCAGCCGGCCGATCTGGGGTCCGCCCTGGTACCAGCCGACGAAGGGTGGCATCTCCCACACCGCGTCGGCGGTGAACAGGCTGACCAGAGCCGGGATGTCCTTGCGCTCCATCGCCGTCGCGTACGTGTCGAGCACCCGGCGCAGCTCGGGCTCGGCCGGCTCGACGACGTCCGCCTCGGTCAGTCCGGCCCGGTCGAGCGTGGTGCGAGCCCGCTGCAGGGAGCTGTTCACGCCGGCCACCGTGGTGTCGAGCACCTCGGCCACCTCGGCGGCCGGCATCGCCAGCACCTCGCGCAGCAGCAGGACGGCCCGCTGGCGGGGCGGCAGGTGCTGCAGTGCCCCGACGAGCGCGAGCCGCACGCTCTCCCGCGCGGTCACGATCGCGGCCGGGTCGCCCGCTGTGGCGCCGACCATGTCGTCCGGGACGGGCTCGAGCCACGGGACCTCCGCGTCTGCGACCAGCGGCTCGGTCGGGTCCGCGCTCGGGCTGCCCAGCCCCGTCGGCAGGGGGCGCCGGGACCGGCTGTCCAGCGCGTTCAGGCAGGCGTTCGTGGCGATCCGGTACAGCCAGGTGCGCAGCGACGACCGCCCCTCGAAGGAGTGGTACGCGCGCCACCCGCGCAGGTAGGTCTCCTGGACCAGGTCCTCGGCCTCGTGCACCGAGCCGAGCATCCGGTAGCAGTGGGCCAGCAGCTCGCGGCGGTAGTGGTCGGTCAGCTCGACGAA
>DASTVO010000364.1:0-3172 GCA_035759075.1 Actinomycetes bacterium | reverse complement strand
GGGCAGGCGGCTCGCTGGATGCAGTGGACGCTCACCGAGCCCAGCCGGAGCCCGGCGATGCCGCCGTGACCCCGCGAGCCGAGGACGAGCAGGTCTGCCTCCTCGGCGGCGGCAATCAGCGTCCGCGCCGGGTCGCCGTGCTCGGTACGGGTCATCACCGGGACGCCGTGGTCCGGGATGTCGGCGAGCTGGCCAGCCTGCATCCGGGCGCAGGCCAGGGCGAGCTCGCGGTCGGTGACCAGGGCGGTGGGGTCGGGCAGGTGGTGCGGCGCCCGCATCCCGAAGGCCGTGACGAACTCGACCTTGGCCCCGCGGAGCCGACCCTCCTCCACCGCCCAGCGGGCGGCGGCCTTCGAGCTCGGCGAGCCGTCCAGGCCCACGACCACGAGCTCACTCGGCACGCTTCGCCACCTCCCTACGGTCGACCTTGGCGGGCATCGACGGGGCCGGACCGATGCTGAACGCCACCTGCGCGCGGGACCTTGGTCTGGAACCGGGCGTCAGTGCCCAGGGCACTTCGGCCCTGCACCGACCGGGCTCGCCCCGATGACCATGGGGCGGTGCCTTCTGTGACGGACACGACGGTCGACGCCGCCCACCACGGTCTGCCTGCGCATGAGGTTCTCCTGCTGCTGGGCACGGACCCGCGACAGGGGCTGTCCGCGGCCGAGGCGGCGGAACGGCTGGAGCGGTACGGCCCCAACGTGCTGCCACCGACCCGGACCGCGGGACCGCTCCGGCGGCTCCTGCGTCAGGTCCAGCACCCGCTCGTCTACGTCCTGCTGGCTGCAGGGGCGGTGGCCATGGCTCTGGGCGAGGTCGTCGACGCCAGCGTCATCTTCGGGGTGGTCGTAGTCAATGCGGTCATCGGCTACATCCAGGAGTCCAAGGCGGAGGCGGCGCTGGACGCGCTGCGTCAGATGGTCAGCACCCAGGCTCGAGTCGTCCGGGACGGACGGGCCCGGATGGTCGCCTCCGACGGGCTGGTCCCCGGTGACCTCGTCCGGGTGGAGACGGGCGACAAGGTGCCGGCGGACGTCCGGTTGCTGGCGCAGAGCGGCCTGCAGGTCGACGAGTCCGCGTTGACGGGGGAGTCCGTCCCGGTGGCCAAGGAGGACATCGCGCTCCCGCTGGACACCGTGGTCGCGGACCGCCGCAACATGCTCTACTCCGGGACGCTGATCACCCACGGCACCGGGTCGGCCGTCGTGGTCGCGACCGGCGCGGGGACCGAACTCGGCGAGATACACCGGCTGGTCGGCGCCGCGGACCCGCTGGCGACCCCGCTGACCCGCAAGCTCGCATGGTTCAGCAAGGTGCTGACCGCCGTCATCCTCGGCCTCGCGGCGATGACTTTCGCGGTGGGCGTGGCGCGCGGCGAGACCGTCGCCGAGATGGTGACCGCCGCGGTCGCGCTGGCGGTCGGCGCCATCCCCGAGGGGCTGCCGGCGGCGGTCACCATCACGCTGGCGATCGGGGTCTCGCGGATGGCGCGCAAGCGGGCGGTGATCCGCCGACTGCCGGCCGTGGAGACCCTCGGCAGCACGACCGTGATCTGCTCGGACAAGACCGGGACGCTCACCGAGAACGAGATGACGGTCCGCGCGGTGTGGACGCCGACCGCAGACCTGCGGGTGACCGGCTCCGGGTACGTGCCGGAGGGCGAGCTGCTCCTCGACGGCACCCCGCTCGCGCAGCCGCTGGCCGACGAGGCGGTGCGCTGGACGATCGTCGCCGGCGCCCGCTGCAACGACGCGCGGCTGTCCCACCACGACAGCAGGTGGCAGGTGGTGGGCGACCCGACCGAGGGTGCCCTGCTCGTGGTCGCGGGCAAGGCAGGGGTGGAGATGGACTCGCTGCGCGCCGATCTGCCGCGGGCGTCGACCATCCCGTTCACGTCGGAGCGCCAGTACATGGCCACGATGCACCGGGAGGCCGGCACCGGCAGGTACGTCGTGCTGGCGAAAGGTGCCGTCGAACGCCTCGTCGACCTGTGCCACGGGCAGCTCGCTGCTGACGGCAGCGTCGGCATGCTGGACCGCAAGCGGGTGCTGGCGGAGGCGGAAGCCCTCGCCGGGCAGGGCCTGCGGGTGCTGGCCATGGCCGTGCGGTTCGACGAGCCGCCGGAGGTCGAGCTGTCCGAGGACTGGCTGCCTGGCACCATGGTGCTCGTGGGCCTGCAGGGCCTGCTCGACCCGCCACGGGCCGTGGCAGCGGCGTCCGTCGCCACCTGCCACGGGGCCGGGATCGACGTGAAGATGATCACCGGGGACCACGCCGGCACCGCCGCTGCCATCGCGGAGCAGGTCGGCATCTTGGGTCCCGACCGCGCGGACGGCGTCCTCACGGGGGTCGACCTCGCCCGTCTCGACGACGCGGCCTACGCGGAGGCGGTCGAGCAGACGAACGTCTTCGCCCGGGTGTCGCCGGAGCAGAAGCTGCGACTCGTGGAGGCGCTGCAGGCCCGCGGCCACGTGGTGGCGATGACGGGTGACGGCGTGAACGACGCGCCGTCCCTGCGTCAGGCGGACATCGGCGTGGCGATGGGTCGCTCGGGCACCGAGGTGGCGAAGGAAGCCGCCGACATGGTGCTGACCGACGACGACTTCGCGACCATCGAGGGCGCTGTCGAGGAGGGCCGTGGCGTCTTCGACAACCTGACGAAGTTCATCGTCTGGACGCTGCCGACGAACATGGGCGAGGGCTTCGTCATCCTCGTGGCGATCATGCTGGGGACGGCGCTGCCGATCCTGCCGGTGCAGATCCTCTGGATCAACATGACGACAGCGGTGCTGCTCGGGCTGATGCTGGCCTTCGAGCCGAAGGAGCCGGGCATCATGCTGCGGCCACCGCGGGACCCCGCCCGGCCGCTGCTCACCGGCGCACTCGTGTTCCGCATTCTGCTGGTCTCTGCTCTGCTCGTGGGCGGGTCGTGGTGGGTCTTCGAGTGGGAACGCTCGAGCGGAGCCTCCTTGGCGGAGGCCCGCACCGTCGCGATGAACCTGTTCGTCGCGGTCGAGACCTTCTACCTGTTCAGCTGCCGCTCGTTGACGAGCTCGATGTGGCGGATCGGCGTCCTCAGCAACCGCTGGATCCTGGGCGGCGTCGCGCTGCAGTGGGCAGGGCAGCTCGCCATCACGTACACGCCGGTCATGAACTCCCTGTTCCGGTC
>DASTVO010000363.1:0-4517 GCA_035759075.1 Actinomycetes bacterium | reverse complement strand
GCGCCCCTCGGAGAACGAGCGGGTAGCCGACCCGGCCGTCGCCGCCGGGACCGAGCTCGCCCGGCTGCTCGCCGCGCGGGGGGTGTCGGTCGAGGGCGAGGTGTCGCGAGCGCCCGCGCCGGCCGGAGCGCCGGCCCTGGCATCGGTGTCGTCACCGCCGGTGGCCGCGCTGGTCGAGCGAATGCTGTCGGCGAGCGACGACGACCTCGCCGAGTCGCTGCTCCGGCTCGTCGCCGTGAGCCAGGGACGGCCGGGGTCGTTCGCGGAGGGCGGCGCCGTCGTCGTGAGGTCGCTGGCGGAGCTCGGGGTCGCGACCGACGGCGTCGTGCTGCGGGACGGCAGCGGCCTGGCGCGTACGTCCGCCATCCCGCCGCGGACACTGGCCGGGCTCCTCGAGCGCGCGGCGGACGGCTCCGTCCCGGGTCTGGGGCACCTCGTGACCGGCCTCCCCGTCGCCGGCTTCAGCGGCACGCTGGCGGACCGCTTCGCGACCGGCCAGGCCGGCCGTGCCGCCGGCCTCGTCCGCGCCAAGACCGGGACCCTGACCGGCGTGAGCACCCTCGCGGGAGTCACCTCGCTCGACGGGCGGCCGGTCGTGTTCGTCGTTATGTCCGACCAGGTGCCCGGGGACACCCTCGCCGCCCGCGCGGCGCTCGACCGTTTCGCCGCGACCCTGGTAGCCGCCGGATAAACCCGCGCCGACGTGGTTGACCGCCCGAACCGAGGGAAGCATCGGTGCCAGAAAGGGAGGTACGACATGGCATTCCTGCTCTGGATTCTCGCGGTTCTGATCGGGATCTGGGGGGTCGTGACGCTGATCCGTGGACAGGTGCTGCTCGGCATCGTCCTGATCGTCGTCGCGTTCCTCGTCGGCCCCGGTGGGGTCAGCATCTTCAACGCTTGACGCACGGCCCCTGTCGGACGGCACGACGCAAGTCGCCCCGCTCCGCGTCGACGGCCGGGCCGGTCCCCCTCGGACCGACCCGGCCGTCGACGTGTTCGGAACCCGGACGACGTACGGTGAGCCGATGAGAGCTTCCGCCATGGTCGACTGGGACCTCGCCGTGACCACCGGCTCCCGGCTGGTCAAGCCCGGGCCGCAGATCTCGGCGGCCGAGGCCCGCCAAGCCGTGGTCGACCTGCGCGAGTACGCCGGCCAGGCACACGGCCACGTCGCCGGCTTCACCGGGCTCGACGCGCCCACCGACGGGGCGTCCGTCGCCGTCATCGACCGGCCCGGCTGGATCCAGGCCAACGCCGCCGGGTTCCGGACCGTCATCGAGCCCCTGGTCGAGAAGCTGCAGGAACGGCGCACCGTCAGCTCGCCGGTGGGCGACGCCGTGGGGTCGAAGGTGACCGGGGTGCAGACCGGGACGCTGCTGGCGTTCCTGGCGAGCAAGGTGCTCGGGCAGTACGAGCTGTTCCCGCCCTACGGCGCCGAGGCTGCCGCGACTCCCGGCCGCCTGCTGCTGGTCGCGCCGAACATCGTGCAGGCCGAGCGGGACATGGACGTCGACTCGCGCGACTTCCGGCTCTGGGTCTGCCTGCACGAGGAGACGCACCGGGTGCAGTTCGGGGCGGTGCCCTGGCTGCGCGAGCACGTCCTCTCCGAGATCGCCGCGTTCGTCGAGGCGACAGAGGTCGACCCGGCGGCGCTCGCCGAGCGGCTGCGGGCAGCGGCCGCCGCCGCGTACGCCGCCGTGCGGGACGGGTTCGACCCCGAGTCGGCCGGTTCGGGCACCTCGCTGGTCGAGGCGGTGCAGACCCCCGCGCAGCGGGAGATCCTGGACCGGATCACCGCGTTCATGTCGCTGCTCGAGGGCCACGCCGACTTCGTGATGGACGGCGTGGGACCGACGGTGATCCCGACCGTGGCCGAGATCCGGGCGAAGTTCCAGCGCCGCCGCAAGGAGGCGAACCGGGTCGAGCAGGTGATCCGGCGGCTGCTCGGCGTCGACGCCAAGCTCCGCCAGTACCGCGACGGCGAGCGGTTCGTGCGCGGCGTGGTCGACAAGGCCGGCATGCACGGCTTCAACCAGGTCTGGGAGCGCCCCGAGAACCTCCCGACCCGCGAGGAGATCTCCGACCCCGGCGCCTGGGTGTCCCGCGTCGTCACCCCCCGCGAGCTCCCCGCCTGACACGTCCGGGAGGCCGGAGACTGGCGGCGTCGGGCCGGTAGCGTCGCGGGCGTGGGGCCGCAGCCGGAGGTCGCAGCAGTACGCAGGGCCGTACGCGGGGCGGTGCGCGACCTCGAGGCCGGGGACCTGGTGCTGGTCGCCTGCAGCGGCGGCGCCGACTCGGTCGCCCTGGCCGCGGCCACCGCCTTCGAGGCGTCGCGCGCCGGGCTCCGCGCCGGGGCGGTCACCGTCGACCACGGCCTGCAGCGGGGCTCGGACGTCCGCGCCGCCGACGTGGCCCGGCTGTGCACGGGGCTCGGGCTCAACCCGGTCGAGGTGGTCCAGGCCGACGCCGCCGGCCCCGGCGGACCAGAGGCGGCCGCCCGGGACGCCCGGTACCGCGCCCTCGACGCAGCCGCGGAGCGCCTCGGCGCCGCCGCAGTCCTGCTCGGCCACACGCTCGACGACCAGGCCGAGACGGTGCTGCTCGGGCTGGCCCGCGGGTCCGGCGCCCGGTCGCTGGCCGGCATGCCGCCGGCCCGTGGCCGGTACCGTCGCCCGCTGCTCGGCCTGCCCCGCGAGACCGTCCGGGTGGCAGCGGACGCCGGCGGGCACAGCGTGTGGGACGACCCGCACAACGCGGACCCCGCCTTCGCCCGCAGCCGGGTCCGGCACGACGTCCTGCCGGTGCTGGAGAAGGCGCTGGGCCCGGGAGTCGCGTCGGCGCTGGCCCGCACCGCCGCGCAGCTGCGCGCCGACGCCGACGCGCTGGACTCCTGGGCGACCGCCGCACTGGCCGAGGCCGGCGCCGGCGGCGAAGGCCTGGCGGTCGCCGTCCTGGCCCTGCTCCCGGTGGCTGTACGCGGACGAGTGCTGCGCCGCGCGGCCCTGGCCGCCGGCTGCCCGGGCACCGACCTGTCCGCTGCCCACGTCGCCGAGCTCGACCGGCTGGTGACCGACTGGCACGGACAGGGCCCCCTGCACCTCCCCGGGGGAGTCCGGGCCGCGAGGGCGCATGGGATGCTGCTGCTCTCCGGAGCGGACTGACCGACGAACGACGCAGGGAACGGACGGCGCGTGGACGAGAAGGACCTGGGCAGCGAGCTCGAGAGCGTGCTCATCAGCGAGGAGCAGATCCAGCACCGTCTGGCCGAGATGGCCGCCGAGATCGACGCCGACTACGAGGGCCGGGACATCCTGCTCGTGGGCGTCCTGAAGGGCGCCGTCATGGTGATGGCCGACCTCGCCCGGGCCATCCACTCCCCGGTCCAGATGGACTGGATGGCCATCTCGTCCTACGGCTCGGGCACCAAGTCCTCCGGCGTCGTGCGCATCCTCAAGGACCTCGACAAGGACATCACCGGCCGCAACGTGCTGATCGTCGAGGACATCATCGACTCCGGCCTCACCCTGTCCTGGCTGATGGCCAACCTGGGCTCGCGCGGGCCCGCCTCGGTCGAGGTCTGCACCCTGCTGCGCAAGCCGGAGGCCGCCAAGGTGGACGTGCCGGTGCGCTACGTCGGGTTCGACATCCCCAACGAGTTCGTCATCGGCTACGGGCTGGACTACGCCGAGCGCTACCGCAACCTGCCGTTCGTCGGGACGCTCGCGCCACACGTGTACTCCGGCTGACCGGCCCGGCTCCGCCGCCGGGAACCGATGCGGTTCGGGCGGACGTTGGCAGGGCACCGGCAGGTGTCCCGCACACGGGGACGAATGGCGCAGGTCCCCCCTGCCCGGTGTACCGTCAAGTTCTCACATACCCACGTCTGGCAGGAGGGACGGGGCGACCCGCCCCGGTTCGATGGACGTCAAACGCTACTTCCGCGGCCCGTTCTTCTGGGTCACGATGGTCATCCTCGGGGTGCTGCTGGTCACCTCCATCTCCTCGGCTTCCGGGGGGTTCAAGCAGGTCGACACGGATGTCGCCATCGAGGCGATCCAGAAGGGCAACGTCGAGGAGGCCAAGCTCGTCGACCGTGACCAGCGCATCGAGCTGGTCCTGCGCGAGGGCGAGGAGGTCGAGGAGAGCCTCAAGATCCAGGCCGACTACGTCGCCGCCCGCGAGCGACCGCTGATCAACCTGCTGAACGAGAACCCGCCGACCAAGGGCTTCACCGACTCGGTGCCGCGTACGAGCTGGGTCGTCAGCCTGTTCATCAACTTCCTGCCCATCCTCATCCTGGTCCTGCTGTTCCTCTTCTTCTTCAACCAGATGCAGGGCGGCGGCTCGCGCGTCATGCAGTTCGGCAAGTCGAAGGCCAAGCTGATCAGCAAGGACACGCCGAAGACGACCTTCAAGGACGTCGCCGGCGCGGGTGAGGCCGTCGAGGAGCTGCAGGAGATCAAGGAGTTCCTCGAGAACCCGGCCAAGTTCCAGGCGATCGGGGCGAAGATCCC
>DASTVO010000362.1:0-2927 GCA_035759075.1 Actinomycetes bacterium | reverse complement strand
TCTCCTCGTCGTAGGACGAGTAGTGGTACGGGGTGGTCGCGGCGAACTCGGCCGCGCAGGTGTCGACGGTCTTGAACACCGGGCGGATGCCCAGCGCGTGCCGGACCCCGCGGACCACGTCCTCGGGCATCCCGCGCAGCCGGCCGAGCTGGGCGTCGGAGAAGCCGTGCCGCTTGGCGCGGCGCAGCAGCGACTTGTCGAGCTCGGGGGCGTCGCGGACCTCGGCGGCGACCTCGTTGAGCAGCTCGACCTGGTCGAGGAACCACGGGTCGATCCCGGTCGCCTCGTGCACCTGCTCCACCGTGGCGCCGGCCCACAGCGCCTGCTGGACGACCCGCAGCCGCCCGTCGTGCGGCACCGCCGCCCGCGCGACCAGCTCCTCGACGTCGGTCGGCTCGCCCGGAGCCCAGTCGAAGGGGGCGTCGCGCTTCTCCAGCGACCGCAGCGCCTTCTGCAGCGCCTCGGTGAAGCTGCGCCCGATCGCCATCGCCTCGCCCACGCTCTTCAGGTGCGTGGTGAGCGTCGGGTCGGCGCCGGGGAACTTCTCGAACGCGAACCGGGGCACCTTCACGACCACGTAGTCCAGGGCCGGCTCGAACGACGCCGGTGTCTCCCGGGTGATGTCGTTGGGGATCTCGTCGAGGGTGTAGCCGACCGCGAGCTTCGCGGCGATCTTCGCGATCGGGAAGCCGGTGGCCTTCGACGCCAGCGCGCTGGACCGGGACACCCGCGGGTTCATCTCGATCACGATCACCCGGCCGTCGACCGGGTTGACCGCGAACTGGATGTTGCAGCCGCCGGTGTCCACCCCGACGGCGCGGATGACGTCGATCGAGATGTCGCGCAGCCGCTGGTACTCGCGGTCGGTCAGGGTCATCGCCGGGGCGACGGTCACCGAGTCGCCGGTGTGCACGCCCATCGGGTCGACGTTCTCGATCGAGCACACGACGACGACGTTGTCCGCCTTGTCGCGCATCAGCTCGAGCTCGTACTCCTTCCACCCGAGGATCGACTCCTCGAGCAGCACCTCGGTGGTGGGGCTGGCCTGCAACCCGGCCCCGGCGATGCGCCGCAGCTCCTCCGGGTCGCGGGCCAGGCCGGACCCGGAGCCGCCCATGGTGAAGGACGGCCGGACGACGACCGGGTAGCCGAGCTCCCCGGCCGCCGCCAAGGCACCGTCGAGCGAGTGGGTGATCGCGCTGCGCGCCGACTCGGCACCGATGTCGGCCACGATCTGCTTGAACCGCTGCCGGTCCTCCCCCGCCTCGATCGCGTCGACGTTGGCGCCGATCAGCTCCACGCCGTACTGCTCGAGCACCCCGGCCTCGTGCAGGGCCATCGCGGTGTTGAGGGCCGTCTGGCCGCCGAGGGTGGCCAGCAGCGCGTCCGGCCGCTCCTTCTCGATGACCTTGGTGACGATCTCCGGCGTGATGGGCTCGATGTAGGTCGCGTCGGCGAACTCCGGGTCGGTCATGATCGTCGCCGGGTTGGAGTTGACCAGCACGACCCGCAGGCCCTCGTCGCGCAGCACCCGGCAGGCCTGGGTGCCGGAGTAGTCGAACTCGCAGGCCTGCCCGATCACGATCGGGCCGGAGCCGATGACCAGCACGGTCGAGATGTCGGTGCGCTTGGGCATCAGGCGGCACCCTTCCGCTCGAGGAGGTCGCTGAAGCGGTCGAAGAGGTACGCGGCGTCGTGCGGCCCCGCGGCCGCCTCCGGGTGGTACTGCACCGAGAAGGCCGGCGCGTCCAGGCAGCGCAGCCCCTCGACGACGCCGTCGTTGAGGCAGACGTGCGAGACCTCGGCGGCGCCGAACGGGGTGTCGAACGGGCTGTCGAACGCTCCCTCGCCGCCGGGCGCCTGCACGGCGAAGCCGTGGTTGTGCGCGGTGACCTCGACCTTGCCGGTCGCGCGGTCCTGCACCGGCTGGTTGATGCCGCGGTGGCCGTAGCGCAGCTTGTAGGTGCCGAGGCCGAGCGCCCGTCCCAGCACCTGGTTGCCGAAGCAGATGCCGAAGAGCGGCACCTGGCGCCGCAGCAGGTCCTGGGTCAGCGCGACGGCACGGTCGGCGGTGGCCGGGTCGCCGGGTCCGTTGGACAGGAAGACGCCGTCAGCGCCGGTGGCGAGCACCTCGTCGACAGTGCTGGTGGCGGGCAGCACGTGCACCTTGATGCCGCGCTCGGCCATTCGCTGCGGGGTCATCCGCTTGATGCCGAGGTCGAGCGCGGCGACGGTGAAGCGGTGCCGGCCGAGCGCCTGCACCGCGTACGGCTCGGGGGTCGTGACCTCGCCGGTGAGGTCGGCGCCGGCCATCGGCGGCGCCGCCCGCACCTGTGCCAGGAACGACGCCGAGTCGGTGTCCTCGGACGTGATGCCTACCCGCATCGCGCCGCGCTCGCGCAGGTGCCGGGTGAGGGCGCGGGTGTCGACGCCGCTGATGCCGACGACGCCCTGGGCGGCGAGCTCCTCCTCGAGCGAGCGGCGGGACCGCCAGGACGACGGGCGGCGGGCGGGGTCCCGGACGACGTAGCCGCTGACCCAGATCCGGCGGGACTCGGGGTCGTCGTCGTTGACCCCGGTGTTGCCGACGTGCGGCGCGGTCATCACGACGACCTGCCGGTGGTAGGACGGGTCGGTCAGCGTCTCCTGGTAGCCGGTCATGCCGGTGGAGAAGACCGCCTCGCCGAAGGTCTCGCCGGTCGCGCCGTAGGACTCGCCGCGGAAGGTCCGGCCGTCCTCGAGCACCAGGAGGGCGGCCGCCATCAGGCGAGCTTCCCGTCGAGGACGGTCGGGCGCCCGCGCAGGAACGTCGCGACGACGGTCCCCGGCAGCTTCATGCCCTCGTACGGCGTGTTCCGCGACAGCGACGCCGACGTCGACGGATCGATGGTGGTCGTGGTGCTCGGGTCGACGAGCGTGAGGTTGGC
>DASTVO010000361.1:0-9759 GCA_035759075.1 Actinomycetes bacterium | reverse complement strand
GCGCGGTCGTCGAGCAGCTCGGTCGCCACCCCGCCCAGCCCGAAGGACACCACCGGCCCGAGCGACGGGTCCTCGATCGCGGTGACCACGCAGGACACGCCGACCGGCGCCATCGCCTGGACCGCGAAGTGCTCCTCAGACCCCGGCCCGAAGCGTCGGGACATGACCTCGTACGCGGTGGCGAGCTCGCCGGCGTCGCGCAGGTCCAGGGCCACGCCGCCGAGGTCGCCACGGTGGCGCAGGTGCGGCGCCTGGGTCTTCAGCACCACCGGGTACCCGAGCTCGGCGGCCGCGTCCTGCGCCGCGTCGAGGGTCCGGGCCGGCCGCAGCGGCCACAGGTCGATGCCGTAGCAGGCCAGCAGCCGGGTCAGCTCGGCGTGGTCGAGCTCCCGCTCGTCCCGACCGGCGAGCAGCTCCGCGACGACGGCGCGGGCCCCGCGTACGTCCAGGCCGGACGGCTGGACCGTGTGGCCGGCCGGCCTGGCGCGCCACTGGGCATAGGTGGCCACCGCCCCGAGCGCCCGCACCGCCTCCTCGGGCGTGGAGAACGACGGCAGCCCCCCGACGCCGTCCGGAGCGCGCAGCGCCTCCGGGAGCCCGCGCATGCCGAGGAACGTCGACACCACGGTCTTGCCGGACTCCCGGGCCGTGCTGGCGAGGACCTTCGCCACCTCCTCGTCCCGGGTGTGCAGCGGCGGGATGAACATCGCCACGACCGCGTCCACGTCGGGGTCGTCGAAGACCTGCTTCAGCGCGGAGGCGAAGTCCTCCGGCCCGGCCTCGCCGGGGATGGTCGGCGGCGCCGCGGTGATGTCCAGCCCCACCTCGTCGCAGGCGTCGAGCGCCAGCCGGGCCAGGGCCTCCGAGTTGCCGACGACCGCGACCCGCCGGCCCTTCGGCAGGGGCTGGTTCGCCACGAGCTGACCCACGTCGAACATGTCGTGGATCGTGTCGACCCGGATCACCCCCGCCTGACGGAACAGCGCGTCGACCGCGCCCGCGGGAGCCCGGCTGGGCCGGACGAGGTGTCCGGTCGGCGTCCGCCACGAGGAGCGGCCGGACTTCACGACGACCACCGGCTTGCGCCGGGCCAGCCGGCGCGCGATCCGGCTGAACTTGCGGGGGTTGCCGAAGGACTCGAGGTACAGCATGACGGCCGTGGTCCGCTCGTCCTCCTCCCAGAACTGCATGACGTCGTTGCCGCTGACGTCCACCCGGTTCCCGGCGGAGACGAACGACGACAGGCCGAGGCCGCGTCCGCTGACCCGCTCGAGCAGGGCGACCCCGAGCCCGCCCGACTGGGAGAAGAACCCGACCCGCCCGACCGGCGGCATCTGCGGCGACAGCGAGGCGTTGAGGCAGACCTCCGGGTCGGTGTTGAGCATCCCGAACGAGCTCGGTCCGACGACGCGCATCCCGCTGCCGCGGGCCAGCCCGACCAGGCGGTGCTGGCGGTCCCGGCCCTCGTCGGAGCCGGCGTCGGCGAAGCCGGTCGACACCACGACCAGCCCGTGCACCCCCTTCGCCGCGCAGTCGCGGACCACCGCCTCGACGTGCTCGGCCGGCACGGCGACGACTGCCAGGTCGACGGGGCCCGGGATCTCGGCGACCGACGGGTACGAGCGCACCCCGGAGACCTCGCTCGTGTGCGGGTTGACGGCGTGGACGGCCCCGCGGAAGCCGCCGGTGAGGAGGTTGTCCAGCAGCGTGGCACCGATGGAGTCGGGGCGGCGGCCGGCGCCGACGACGGCGACCGAGCCGGGACGGAGCAGCCGCTCGACGGAGCGTGCCTCGGCCCGGTGCTCGCGCGCGTAGGTGACGGCGAGCGAGTCCTCGGTGGGCTCGAGCTCGAAGGTCAGGCGCACGACACCGTCGCCCACCGCCTGGTCCACGACGTACCCGGCGTCCTCGAAGACCCTCAGCATCTTGCGGTTCTCGGGCAGGACCTCCGCGACGAACCGCGAGATGTTGCGCTCGCGCGCGGCCGCGGCGATGTGCTCGAGGAAGACCGCTCCGATCCCCCGGCCCTGGTGCGCGTCCTCGATGTTGAAGGCGACCTCGGCCTCGGTGTCGTCGAGTCGCTCGTACCGGACGACGCCGACCATCTCGTCGCCGATCGTGGCGATGAGGGCGGTCCGGTCGTGGTGGTCGACGACCGTGAACCGCTCGACGTCTCGGGCGGAGAGCTCGCGGTAGAGGGAGAAGAACCGGTAGTAGATGGTCTCGTCGGACAGCCGCGCGTAGAACCGCCTCAGCCGGTCCGCGTCGTCCGGGCGGATCGGCCGCAGGTGGGCGGTGCCCCCGTCACGGAGCACGACGTCTGCCTCCCAGTGGGAGGGGTACCCGCGGTCCACACCCGAGAGGCTAGGACACCCGGCTCACCCACCTCGCCGTGGTGATCACGGACTGGTGGGGAGTCTCGGATCCGACCTCCCATCATCGCCATCAGCGACGGCATCCATGAGTGAATGACCGGCGTGACCGATCGCACCACGAACTGGGCCGGGAACCTCACCTACCGCGCCCGACGTGTCCACCGGCCCACGTCGCTGGACGAGCTGCGCGGGACCGTCGCGAGCAGCGACCGGATCCGCGCGCTCGGCACCCGACACTCCTTCAGCGCGGTCGCCGACACGACCGGCGACCTCGTCGACATGACCGGACTGCCGACCACGGCCGAGCTCGACCGTGACCGGCGACAGGTGCGGGTGAGCGGTGGTACGCGGTACGGCTTCCTCGCCGCGTACCTGCACGACCACGGGTTCGCCCTGCACAACCTGGGCTCGCTCCCGCACATCTCGGTCGCCGGTGCCTGCGCCACCGCCACGCACGGCTCCGGCGACCGCAACGGGAACCTCGCCACCGCCGTCTCGGCGCTCGAGCTCGTCACGGCCACCGGCGACGTCGTCAGCCTCGACCGTGGCTCACCGGACTTTGCCGGTGCCGTCGTCTCCCTCGGCGCCCTGGGCGTCGTCACGCAGCTCACCCTGGACGTCGAACCCGCGTACGACGTGGAGCAGTACGTCTACGACCGCCTGCCGGCGGAGTCGCTGCGTGCCCACCTCGACGAGATCTTCGCCGCCGCGTACAGCGTCAGCGTGTTCACGACCTGGCGGCACGAGCACCTCGACCAGGTGTGGCTCAAGCGCCGAACCGGCCACCACGTCCCGCCGGTCACGTGGCACGGCGCCACCCTTGCCGACGGCCCGCGCCACCCGCTGCCCGGCATGCCGGCCACCTTCTGCACCGAGCAGGGCGGGGTCCCCGGGCCTTGGCACCAGCGGCTCCCGCACTTCCGGCTCGAGTTCACCCCGAGCGCCGGCGACGAGCTGCAGTCCGAGTACCTCGTGCCGCGGCAGCACGCGGTCGCCGCCCTCGACGCGGTCGCCGGCCTCCGCCGGCAGGTGGCCGGGGTCGTGCAGGTCTGCGAGGTCCGCACCGTCGCCTCCGACGAGCTGTGGCTCAGCCCGAGTTTCGGGCGCGACAGCGTCGGCATCCATTTCACCTGGCGACCGGACCTGCCCGCGGTCATGCCGGTCCTCGCCGCCCTCGACGACGCGCTCGCCCCGTTCGACCCGCGGCCGCACTGGGGCAAGCTCTTCACCACCGACCCCGGGACGCTGCGCGCCCGCTACCCGCGCGCCGACGACTTCGTCAGGCTCGCCCACCGCTACGACCCTGACGGCACCTTTCGCAACGACTTCCTCGACACCTACCTGCCGTCGGCCTGAGCGATGCCGCCCGCCGGGTAGCGTTCGGGCCGTGCTGACCGTCCTCCCCGAGGTGGCCGACGCGCTGGCCGAGCGCCGACCGGTCGTCGCCCTCGAGTCCACGATCATCAGCCACGGCCTGCCCCGCCCCGACAACCTGCGCATCGCGCGCGAGATCGAGGCGGCCGTACGTCGGGGAGGCGCCGTCCCCGCCACCATCGCCGTCGTCGACGGCTCCCCGCGCATCGGGCTCGACGACGAGGCCCTGGCCCAGGTCGCGACCAGCGATGACGTGGTGAAGGTCAGCACCCGCGACCTGGCAACCCTCGTCGCCCGCAAGGGCAGCGGCGCCACCACCGTCGCGGCGACCTCGCACCTCGCCGCTCGCGCCGGCATCGAGCTGTTCGCCACCGGCGGCCTGGGCGGCGTGCACCGGGACGCCCGCAGCACCTGGGACGAGTCGGCCGACCTGCAGTCGCTCGCCACCCTGCCGGTCGTCGTCGTGTGCGCGGGCGTGAAGTCGATCCTCGACGTCCCCGCCACCCTCGAGCGGCTCGAGACGCTCGGCGTCCCGGTCCTCGGCTACGGCACGCACGCCTTCCCCGGCTTCTACCTCAGCGACTCCGGCCACACCGTCGACTGGCGCGTCGACACCCCCGCAGAGGTCGCCGCCGTCCTGGCCGCCCGGCGCGAGACCGGCACCGCCGAGCGCGGGCTCGTCCTCGCCAACCCGCTCCCGCCCGACGAGCAGGTCGACCCGGTCCTGCACGACCGGCTGCTCCGCGGCGGCCTGCGAGCTGCACACGACGAGGGCGTCCGCGGCAAGGACGTCACGCCGTTCCTGCTCGAGTTCTTCCACCGCGAGAGCGGAGGGGTGACGCTGGAGGCGAACGTCCGCATCGTCGTGCGCAACGCCGAGCTCGCAGCGCAGGTCGCCGCGGCTGCCGCCGCATGACCGCACCGCAAGGCACCGAGACACTCCACGTCGTGGTCGTCGGCGACGTCATGGTCGACGTGCTCGCCGCGATGAGCGGCCCGCTCGCCCGCGGCAGCGACACCCCGTCGCGCGTCACCACCGGCGGCGGCGGGTCCGCCGCGAACGTCGCCGCCTGGCTGGCCGCGCAGGGCGTCCCGACGACGTACGTGGGAAAGGTCGGTGACGACACCCTCGGCCGCGAGTCGGTCGCGGCGCTCGTCCACCACGGCGTCACCGTGTACGCCGCCACCGACCCGGACCTCGCCACCGGCACCTGCGTCGTGCTGGTCGAGCCCGGCGGGGAGCGATCGATGCTCCCGGACGCCGGGGCCAACGCCGGGCTGGTCCCCGGAGACCTCCCGAGCCACCTCTTCCGCCCCGGCACCCACCTGCACCTCTCCGGCTACACGCTGCTCAACGAGGGCTCCCGCGAAGCGGGTCTCGCCGCGCTGCAGCAGGCGCGCCAGGTCGGCATGACGGTCTCGGTCGACCCGTCCTCGGCCGCACCGCTGGAGCGCGTCGGCGTGGCCCGGTTCCTCGGCTGGACCGAGGGCGCCGACCTGCTGCTCGCCAACCGCGACGAGGCGGCGCTCCTCGCCGGCACCCCGGAGCCGCACGCCGCGGCGTCGAAGCTCGGCGACACCTACCGCGAAGTGGTCGTGAAGCTCGGCCGCGACGGCGCTCTGTGGCAGCAGGGCTTCATCACCGCCAGTGCGCCCGCCGAGCGTGGCGTCGAGGTCGTCGACACCACCGGTGCGGGCGACGCGTTCGCCGCCGGGTTCCTGGCGTCATGGCTGCTGCACCCGGAGCCCGAGGCGGCACTGGCCGCGGGCAACCGGCTGGCCGCCCGGGCGGTCGGGTCCGTCGGAGCCCGGCCGTGAGCGCGCGGACTGGCGACCCGGACAGCGGTGGCACCGGCGCCTCGTCGACGGGGCGCGCCCTGGCCGCGCTGGACAGCGCCGGTGTCGCGTACCGCGTGATCCGCCACGGCCCGGTGCGCAGCCTGGTGGAGGCCGCCGCCGCCCGCGGCGTCGCGCCGGTGGACGTCGTCAAGACCCTGGTCGTCCGCCGCGGCGAGGACGACTTCCTGTTCGTCCTGGTGCCCGGGGACCGGACCATCTCCTGGCCGAAGCTGCGCGGGCTGCTCGGCGTCAGCCGGCTCTCGATGCCCGACGCGGAGGCCGCCCGTGCGGCCACCGGCTACGAGCGCGGCACCATCACGCCTTTCGGCTCGACGATCACGTGGCCTGTGGTCGCGGACGAGCGGCTCGCCGGCCGGCGGGTCACGCTCGGCGCCGGCGAGCACGACGTGGCCGTCGCCGTCGACGCCGATGCCGTGGTCGCCGCGCTGCAGGCCACCGTCGCCGACGTGACCGACCCCGAGCCGGCGCGGTAGCCGTCTGCCAGGGTGGCCCCATGTACCTGGCGCTGACCTACGACCTCGGCGACGACTACCTGGAGCGCCGCGGGGAGTACCGCGAGGAGCACCTCGCGCTGGCTCGCGCAGCCCGGGAGCGCGGCGAGCTGGCGCTGGCCGGAGCGTTCACCGACCCAGCCGACGCCGCGCTGCTGGTCTGGTCGACCGAGGACCGCTCGGTGGTCGAGCGGTTCGCCGCCCAGGACCCGTACGTCGTGAACGGCCTGGTCAGGGCCTGGCGGGTCCGGGAGTGGAGCGTCGTCGTCGGCGGCTGAGCGACCAAGATCGCGGTCCTGGTGCTCAGGAAGCGAGCCGACTCGCTTCCTGAGCACGGTCACGGAGATCTTGGCGGCGGACGGGGCCTCGAGGGGCGGGTCGGTCCACGGCTGGGTCCGGCCCGGCGGCCAGAATGGGGCCCGGTCCCGCAGTCCCCCACGAGCAGGAGCACCACCCCGTGGCCCGTCGCACGAAGACCCCGCCTCCCCCGGACGGCGACTACACCGAGCACATCGTCGACATCGACGTCTCCGACGAGATGCAGGGCTCGTTCCTGGAGTACGCCTACTCGGTGATCTACTCCCGGGCGCTGCCCGACGCCCGGGACGGGCTCAAGCCGGTGCACCGGCGGATCCTGTACCGGATGGCCGAGATGGGCCTGCGCCCCGACCGCGGCCACGTCAAGTGCGCCCGGGTCGTCGGCGACGTGATGGCCTCGCTGCACCCGCACGGCGACACCGCGATCTACGACACGCTGGTCCGGATGGCGCAGCCGTGGTCGCTGCGCCTGCCGCTGGTCGACGGCCACGGCAACTTCGGCACGCTGGGCAACGACGACCCGCCGGCCGCGTACCGGTACACCGAGTGCCGGCTCACCGACGCCGCGATGACGCTCACCGCGGGCATCGACGAAGGCGTCGTGGATCTGCGCCCCAACTACGACGACCGTGAGCTCGAGCCGGAGGTGCTGCCGGCCGCGTTCCCCAACCTGCTCGTCAACGGCGCCGCCGGGATCGCCGTCGGCATGGCCACGAACATGCCGCCGCACAACCTGGTCGAGGTCGTCTCGGCGGCGCGACACCTGGTCAAGCACCCGAAGGCGACCCTCGACGACCTGATGCGCTTCGTGCCGGGACCCGACCTGCCGACCGGCGGGAAGATCGTCGGTCTGGACGGCATCCGCGACGCGTACGAGTCCGGCCGCGGCACCTTCCGCACCCGGGCCGCCGCCCGGGTCGAGAACGTCACGCCGCGCCGCAAGGGCATCGTCGTGACGGAGCTGCCGTGGGGCGTCGGCCCGGAGCGGGTGAAGGAGAAGATCGCCGAGCTCGTACGCGGGAAGAAGCTGCAGGGCATCACGGCCGTCGACGACTACACCGACCGGCACAAGGGACTGCGCCTGGTCATCGAGGTGAAGAACGGCTTCAACCCGGAGGCGATCCTCGAGCAGCTCTACCGGCTCACGCCGCTCGAGGAGACCTTCGGCATCAACAACGTCGCGCTGGTCGACGGCCAGCCGCGCACCTTGGGCCTCAAGGAGCTGCTCGAGGTCTACATCGAGCACCGGCTCGACGTCGTGCGCCGCCGCAGCGAGCACCGCCGCCGCAGGGCCGAGGAGCGGCTGCACCTCGTCGACGGCCTGCTGGTCGCCATCCTCGACATCGACGAGGTCATCCAGGTGATCCGCACCAGCGACGACGCGGCGGCCGCCCGCGAGCGGCTGCGGTCGGTTTTCGACCTCAGCGAGGTGCAGGCCAACTACATCCTCGACATGCCGCTGCGCCGGCTCACCAAGTTCTCCCGGCTGGAGCTCGAGGCCGAGCAGGAGACGCTGCGGAACACGATCGCGTCGCTGACCGAGATCCTGGAGTCCGACAAGCTGCTGCGCGACACGGTCTCCTCCGAGCTCGCCGAGGTCGCCAAGAAGTACGGCACGCCGCGGCGAACCGTCCTGCTCGAGTCGGCCGGCGTCCCCAGCACGTCCGCCGTCCCGCTCGAGGTCAGCGACGACCCGTGCTGGGTGCTGCTGTCCTCGACCGGCCTGCTCGCCCGGACGCTCACCGACGATCCGCTGCCCACCGAGGGCGCACGCGCCAAGCACGACGTCGTCGTCTCGGTCGTGCGGACGACCGCCCGCGGCGAGGTCGCGGCCGTGACCTCGGCCGGCCGGATGGTGCGGCTCGGGGTGCTGGACGTGCCGGCGGTGCCCGCGACGGCCAGCGCACCGCACCTGTCCGGCGGGGCCCCCGTCTCGGAGTTCCTGTCCCTGGACAAGGACGAGCAGGTGCTGGCCCTGTGCTCGCTCGAGACCGACGGCGCCGGACTGGCGCTGGGGACCGAGCAGGGCGTGGTGAAGCGGGTGGCGCCCGACTACCCGCAGAACAAGGACAGCTGGGAGGTCGTGGCGCTCAAGGAGGGCGACCGCGTGGCCGGTGCGGTCGAGCTGGCCGCCGAGGACGACGAGCTGGTCTTCGTCACCAGCGACGCCCAGCTGCTGCACTTCCCCGCCTCCGGCGTCCGCCCGCAGGGCCGCGCCGCCGGTGGCATGGCCGGCGTCCGGCTCGCAGCCGGCGCGCGCGTGGTGTTCTTCGGCGCGGTGCCTGCGGGCGAGGAGGCGGCCGTCGTCACCGTGTCGGGCTCGTCCGACGCCCTGCCGGGCACAGACGCCGGCTCGGTCAAGGTGACGCCCTTCACCGAGTACCCGGGCAAGGGCCGCGGCACCGGCGGGGTGCGCTGCCACCGCTTCCTGCGCGGCGAGGACGTGCTGACGCTCGCCTGGGCCGGGGCGGCGCCGCCTCGCGCAGCCGCCGCGACCGGGGTCGCGGTGGAGCTGCCGGAGCCGACCGGCAAGCGGGACGGCTCCGGGGTGGCGGCGAGCCAGCCGCTGGCCGCGGTGAGCGGCCCGGCCGTCGGACGCTGAGGACGCGCGGACCGCGCCGCGAAGCTCATGTGGGCGCGCGCGGAAGAGGTCATTCGTGCCGCTCCGGAGATCATTCTCGCGCGGATGATCTCCGGAGCGGCACAAATGATCACCTGATCGGAGGTGGCCGGGTCCGGCCGTCGGCCGGTCGGGCCAGCGGTCGGGCCGTCGGCCGATGTGGCGAGCCGCTCAGGTGGCGAAGCCCTCGGAGAGGTAGGCGTCCAAGGCGGCGATCCCCTCGTCGACGTAGACCAGGAAGGCCGTTCCTTCCGGCGGCCAGCCGATCGCCGACTCGGGCGGGCTGTCCTCCGGCGGCAGGGGCGGGAGGCCGGCGAGGGTCGTCGCCGCGGACCTGCGCGCCCGTCGCAGCCAGAGCATCGCGACGACGTACGCCGCGGTGACCAGCCCGAGCAGGACCATGCGTGTGACATCGGCCGCCCGGAGCCGGACCTCAAGCGGGGGTCCGCATCCCGGACCCCCGGACAGCCGGGCGCCGCGCCGTCAGACGTCGATGCTGTCGCGGTCGACGCTGGACGCGCCGGCGACGATGAACTCCCGGCGCGGCCCGACCTCGTTGCCCATGAGCAGGTCGAACGCCTGCTCGGCGACGGCCACGTCACCCAGGGTCACCCGGCGCAGCATCCGGTGCCGCGGGTCCATCGTCGTCTCGGCCAGCTGGTCGGCGTCCATCTCGCCGAGACCCTTGTAGCGCTGGATCGGCTCCTTGTAGCGCTTGCCC
>DASTVO010000360.1:0-7240 GCA_035759075.1 Actinomycetes bacterium | reverse complement strand
CGCCCCCACCGTCACCTCCAAGGCCCGCTCGTGGGACCGGTACCTCGTGCCCGTCAACGACCGGCCGCACGCCACCCACCGTCGCGCCGACCAGCCCGCACCCACCCTCGCCTTCGGCCACGAGCGGCCCCGCTGGGTGTTCCACCGGCCCTCGCCCACCATCGTCGGCTCGTTCCACCCCGACGTCGTCGCCGCCCCCAACTACCGCACCAGCACCGCCCGGCAGGACCAGACCGGGTCGGTGCGGGTCACCGTCGCCGAGGCCGGGGTGCTGCAGGGCTTCCCCCCGGACTACCCGTGGACCGGGTCCCGCACCGCCCAGTTCCAACAGGTCGGGAACGCCATTCCGCCTCCGCTGGCGGAGGCCGTGGTGCGGACCCTCACGCAGATGTGACACCCTGTCACAGACGGCCAAAAAACATGATGTGCGTGTAAACACCCCCTAGGGGTATTCGTGCAGACTGAAAGAGGACCAGCATGATCCGCTTCCACACGGCATTGGAAAGCCTCATGGTCCCTGCCGAGTCCGTCACGCCCGATCCGCGCAACCCCAACAACGGGGAGACCGACGAGATCATCGCGTCGATCCAGTTGTCCGGCTGCTACCGCCCCGTCTATGCCGCCCGGGAGACCGGGCACATCGTCGCCGGGCACCACCTGTACGCCGCCCTGCTCGAACTGGGGGCCGACCACATCCCCGTGCTCTGGCTCGACGGCGACGACGAGCAGGCACTGCGCATCCTGCTCGGCGACAACCAGATCGCCCGGCTCGCCCGGATGGACGACGCCCTCCTGCTCGGGCTGCTCCGCGACCTGCAGGACACCGGCCTCGGCCTGCTCGGCACCGGCTACACCGACGAGAGCATCGACCGGCTGCTCCGCGACCACCCCGCCGAGTACACCCCACCCCCCGACCCCGAACCCCTCACCTGCCCGCACTGCGGTCAGCCCATCGACCGGAGCCTGCTGTGACCGAGCGCGTCCTCGACCGCCTGCCCTACTTCGACGAGCGCTCCCGCGCCTACAACATCCGCGCCGTCGTCGACCCCACCGCCGTCCGGTCCTACACGTGGGCCTGCGCCGCCACCCTCGACCAGCACAGCGAGGGGGCCTGCGTCGGGTTCGGCTGGACCCACGAGGCCATCGCCCGCCCCCGCGAGTGGCGCAACCTCGGGGCCGGCGACGCCCGCTCGCACTACCGGGAGGCCCAGAAGATCGACCCGTGGCCGGGTGAGGACTACGAGGGCACCGCCGTTCTCGCCGGGGCCAAGGTCGCCCAGCAGCGCGGCTACATCGGCGAGTACCGGTGGGCGTTCGGCACCGACGACGCGCTCGCCGCGATCAGCCGCAAGGGCCCCGCCGTCATCGGGGTCAACTGGTACACCGGCATGTTCGACACCGACGACACCGGCTTCATCCGTCCCACCGGCCGGGTCGCCGGGGGCCACTGCATCCTCGTGCGCGGGGTCAACGTCGCGGCCCAGACGGTGCTGCTGCACAACTCGTGGGGCAGCGACTGGGGCGGCACCCGGTGGGGGCCCGGCACCGCGCTGATGACGTGGGACGACTTCGACAGGCTGCTCCGCGAGGACGGCGAGTGCTGCATACCCACGGACAGGAGATGACCATGGCCTACGCCCAGCCCGACCCCGTCAGCGACGAGAAGGCCCTCGCCCGCGCCAACGACGACCTTGCGAGGAAGGACCGTCGCTCCCGGCAGGAGGCCGCCGTCGCGCTCCGGATCGCCGGGGCCACCTACTCCGACATCGCCCGGATGCTGGAGTACGCCTCCCCCTCGCTCGCCCGGCAGGCCGTGGAACGCTCGCTCGCCTCCACCGCCGGGCCCGAGTCCCGGGACCAGTTGCGGTTCATCGAGGCCCGCCGCCTCGAACGGCTGCTCCGGGGGCTGTGGCACAAGGCCACCGACGAGAAGAACGACGAGCACCTCGCCGCCGTCCGCACCGCCATCGCCGTCATCGACCGGCACGCCCGGCTGTACGGGCTCGACGCGCCGCAGGAGATGGTGCTCTACACCCCCGCCGCCAACGAACTCGACGCATGGGTGGCGAAGATGGCCAAGCAGGTCCGGGGCGAACTGCCGCAGGAGACCGACATCGTCAGCGCCGAGTACCAGATCGTCGACGAGGGGACCGGCGACGATGGCTGACTGGCAGGACACCGTGATGGGCAAGGTCGGGGAACGCACCCGGAAGAAGGGCAGCCGGGGACCCGCGCCCTACCCCGGCGCGTTCAGCCACGACCTCACCCCGCTGCACTTCCACTGCGGGGTGCAGTTCATCCGGCTCGTCGACAGCGCCGCCCGGGACCGGGGCGTCAACCGCTCCACCTGGGTCCGGCGCACCCTCGCCGTCGGGATCGCCGACGCGCTGGTGCTCCCCGTCCGGGACGTGCTCTACCACTCCCCGGCACCCGGCCCGTTCGGTGGTCACCAGTTCCACCGTGGTCAGCGCGACACCGGGGAGGGCATCGAGGCGTGGTGCCCGCACCCCGGCTGCGACGGGAGCCACCTGTGACCGGCCCGGCACCGGTCTACCTGTACCACGCCGTCGTGGTCCGCTGGGTCGACGGCGACACCGTGGACCTGCGGGTCGACTGCGGCTTCTACCTCTGGATGGAGTCCCGGTTCCGGCTCTACGGCATCGACACCCCGGAACGGGGACGGCCCGGCTGGGCCGAGGCCACCGAGTTCTGCGTCTCGATGGCCCCGCCCGGCACCCACGTCACCGCCTCCACCTACAAGGCCGCCGACAAGTACGGTCGGTGGCTGGCCAACCTGTACGTCGGGGACACGATGGTCAACATGGCGCTGGTGCAGGCCGGACACGCGAAGCCCTACATGGGGTAGGCGCTACCGTTGCCGATGAGGGCGGGCACAGATGCCCGCTCCGAGTCGAGCACAGAAAGCAGCGCCGCCATGGGTATCAACCGCGTGTACATCGAGCCACCCGACGTCAGCCCCCTCCCCTACGGCCTGCTCTCCGTGGCCGACACCACCGAGGCCAACGCCGGGCACTGGATGCAGGGCTTCGAGTACGAGTCCCTCGGCTGCGCCCGCGCCAACGTCGCGGTCCAGCCCTGCGACGCCCAGCCCGGCACCAACGAGGTGCAGACCGTCACCATCACCGGCACCCCCACCGGCGGCACCTTCACCCTCTCCGCGTTCGGCGAGACCACCGGTGCCATCGCCTACAACGCCACCAACGCCACCGTGCAGACCGCGCTGCTCACGCTGTCCGCGTTCGACACCGGGGACGTCGTGGTCACCGGGGGTCCCGGACCCGGCACCCCGTACACGCTCACCTTCGGCGGCCGGTACACCACGCAGGACGTCCCGCAGGTCACCGCCGTCGGGTCGTTCACCGGTGGCACCGCCCCCGCCGTCGCCGGGGCCACCACCACCGGCGGCGTGCGCACCCCGAAGACCGTCACCACCGGCGGTGGCACCGTCACCGCCGACCCGATCACGCTGTACACCTTGTACGGCTGCCGCACCGTCGGCGACGTGGTCCGGTCCAAGACCCGCGCTGTGCAGATGCTCAACCTCGGCGAAGGCCGCGCGCTGGAACGCGGCTTCTGGGCGGCCCGGCTCGCCGGTGGCGCGTCCGTGCAGGACCTCACCGGCACCGTCGGCTCCGCCGAGGCCGGGCTCGCCACCCTCGAAGGCTGGGCCTCCGACGTGTACGGCGGCATCCCCGTCATCCACGTCCCCCGCAACATCGGCTCCATCCTCGGCACCCGGCAGGCCATCGAGCGGCACGGCACCCACCTCGAAACCGTGCAGGGCGCGCTGGTCGCCTCCGGCGGCGGGTACATGCTCAACACCGCACCCGGCGGTGGGGCCGCAGCGGCGGGCACCTCGTGGATGTACGCCACCGGTGCGGTCACCATCATGCGCGGCACCGCCACCGTGCAGGGCCCGGTCATGCGGACCATCGACGGCGACAACGAGCAGGTGTCCCTCGCCGAGCGCACCTTCGTCGCCGCCACCGAGTGCTTCATCGCTGCGATACGAGTCAACAACGTCTGACGAATGGGCAGGCCAGCGCGTCAACGGCGAGCCACACTGGGGGTGTGAGAGCCCGCTGGGTGATGACCTGCGAGTGCTGCAAGGCGACCATCGACGTCGGCAGCCGGTTCGTCATGTTCCACGGTCGGCCGTGGATACCCGCGCACGCCATGGCCTACATCCAGAAGCGCCGGAGCCTCGCCGCGTCCGGCTGATCCCATGAACGACATCCTCGGGGTCGGGATGACACTCACCGACCTGCGCGGCATCGGGCTCGGGGCACTGGTCACGCTCACCATCATCAGCATCTTTCGGGGCTGGCTGGTGCCCAAGCCGTTCTACGACGAGGTGAAGCACCGCGCCGAGCAGGAACGGCTCGCCAAGGAGAAGGCCCTCGAAGCGAGCCGTTCGCTGCTGGAACAGAACACCATGCTGCTGCGCCGGGAGGACCAGGCCCACGCCGCGCTGCAGGCCATCCGGGACCGGGTCGCCGAGAGCAAGCAGGTGTCACCATGAACTGGATGCGACGCTGGCCGTGGCACGACCCGGACCCGCTGCCCCCCGCCGAGGGAATGCAGCAGGCGGAGGCCATCAAGCGGCTCGCCCGGATGCGCCGGCACGACACCCTCCTCGCGCTGCGCCGGGCCCGCCGGGAGATCAACCAGAACAACTTCGCCGATGATGTGCTGGAGGCGCTCAGCCTATGAACGACTGGATCACCAACGCCCACCCGGTCCTGCTGGGGATGGTGTTCACCGCCCTCCTCGTCACCACCGTCATCAGCGGCGCGCTGCCGGTGGTGTACCACTGGCAGACCCGGGGGCTGTGGCGCAACAGCCGGGTCGGGCGACACATGATGTCGCTCAGCGTGTGCCTGTTCGCCATGCTCGTGTTCACCGTGTTCAGCCCCTTCATCGAGAGCATCAACCTGCTCCTCGCGGTTTCGCTCGTCCTGTATGCGACGCTGTCCACACTGCAGGTCAACCAGATGCGGCTCATCATCCGGGCGCAGAAGGCCCGCCGAGGACAAGACACCACCCTCTACACACCGAAGGATGCCGAGCATGACGACGACGGAGGCTTTCCCGAACCCCCATGACGGGGCCGACCCGGAGGACCTTGCCACCCTCGACGCCGACGAGCCGGTCCAGCGCAGAGCAGCGAGCATGGACATGTCCGCGCTGAACCACATGGGTGACGTCCGCCAGTCCTGCGCCCCGAAAGCCGCCGAGATTCTGGAGTACATCCAGAGTGGCGGCAGGCACCGGATCACCCACATCTGGGGCTACGACCCCCGGGTCAGCAACACCGAGCACCACTCCGGGCTGGCGCTCGACTTCATGGTCTACAACAAGGCCGTCACCGGGGGCATCGACCGGGCCGCTGGCGACAAGATCGCCGCCTACGTCATCGCCCACGCCGACCGGCTCGGGCTGACGTGGGTGATCTGGCGGCAGCGCATCTTCAACGTGGCCTACGGCTACTGGCGGGACATGGACGACCGGGGCAGCCCCACCGCCAACCACATGGACCACGCCCACATCCTGTTCCGGGACACCCCCTACGTCCTGCCCGGCAGCGGACCGGCACCGACCCCACCCGAGCCGGTGGACCAGCCCAACCCGGCCAAGGTGCGGGCGCTGCAGGGCCTGCTCGAACTCACCGCCGACGGCAGGTGGGGCTCCAATACGGAGACGTGGGCGATGCGGATGCGCGCCGCCTGCCGGGTCCACCTCGGCTGGCCCGACAAGGTGGACTGGCCGTTCCGGGAGGACCTCGTCCAGCGGGTCATCGACGTCACGCCCGACAACGTCTGGGGACCGGCGTCCCAGAAGGCGCTGCTCATCTGGCTGCTGAAACTGCAGCGGGTCCTCGGGGTGTCCGCCGACGGGTCGTGGGGACCGGTCACGGAGAAGTCGTTCCAGCGGCTGCGGACCGCCAACTACAACAAGTTCTAGGAGGGCCCATGGAGACCCCGCTCTCCCCGAAGGTCACCTTCGCCGCGCTCGCCGGTGCGATCGTCGTCATCATCGTGTGGATTCTCGACGCCGCGTTCGGCGTGGAGATGCCCGCCGCCGTGCAGGGCGCGCTGACCGTCATCATCGTCTCCGGTGCCGCATGGTTCCGCCGTGACCCACTGCGCGACGCCGGGCAGGCGGCGGTCGAGGCGTCACCGCAGACGCAGGTCGGCGACCTGCCCGCCGTGCAGCAGGCCGTCCCGGAGAAGTGACACCGTGTCACAGGTTCAGGGGCTGCTGCCCGGGGACGTGGTGCTGACCCGGTCCAAGGGCTGGGTCGGCTGGATCATCCGGCTCGGGGCGGCGCTGCTGGACCGACCCAACATCCGCAACCACGTCATCGTGGTGCACCACCGGGACGACGCGGGCACGCTGTGGGGCATCGAGGGCAAGCCCGGCGGTGTCGGCTGGGTGGACATGACCACCGTGCTGCGGCACCGGCTGACCTCCGACAACCGCAACCAGCCGAAGGACACCCGCCAGCGGGCCACCATCTGCGCGGCGGTCGAGGCCGCCATCCAGCGTCCCTACGACTGGGGGGCCATTGCCCACGCCGCCGCCGAGTCGCTGCGCCTCGACGAGTTGTGGTGGCGGGTCGAGTTCCGGGAGGACGACACCATCCCGGCCGGGGTGATCTGCTCCGCGCTGGCCGACTGGGCGTACGAGCGCACCGGTCTGGCCAGCCCCGGGGGCACCGGCCGCACCCGGTACACCACCCCCGCCGACTGGGACCACTTCATCCAGAGCCGGGACTGGGAACTCACCGACGCAGGAACGGCCTAGCCTGTCACCCATGGACGAGATCAGCGACGACCAGTGGCGACGGTGGGTACCCACCGCGCAGGAGAAGGCGCTGAACGCCCTGCGCGAGGTCGCCGAGAACAAGTGGCGTCCGTTCTACTGCCCGAGGCCGAAGTGCAACGGGCTCCCCCACGACCGGTGGGGGTTCCCGCACGCCCGCTACGACCAGCACCCGCCGAAAGGCAGTTGGCTGGTGTGGCTGATCCGGGGCGGTCGCGGGTCCGGCAAGACACGGTCCGGGGCGGAATGGTCACGCCGCCGCACCCAGGTCAGCCCGCGAATCGCGCTCGTCGCGCCCACCGGTCCCGCCGCCCGTGACATCCTCGTGGAGGGCGAGTCCGGCATCCTCGCCTGCTCGCCCCCCGACGACCGCCCCCAGTGGGAGCCGTCGAAG
>DASTVO010000359.1:0-3058 GCA_035759075.1 Actinomycetes bacterium | reverse complement strand
GGCCCGCGCCCTGTCTCATCCCCCGAGAGACGCGCGCGGGCCGACTCACCCCGGTTGGGCTCCTCCGGCGGCCCCCCTCAGAACCTCCAGCCGGGCTGCACAACCACTGGAAGCGTGATCCGTTGGCCGCTTGATCGCCATGGCCCGTTCGGTGGGTGACCGGTCGACGTCCCGGCTAGTCACACCGCACGTTCCGGCTAGTGACCGCCGCCCGCCCGCTCGGGCTCACGGGTCAGGGGAGGCACCCGCCCGCAGCTCCGACCCGGGCGAGACCGGACAGGTCGCCGGCCTGGTAGTCGCTGCGGTCACCACCGATACGCGGGTACATAACCTGGGACTGGTCGGCGGAGTGGGCAAGGCCGACCGCGTGGCCGAGCTCGTGCAGCACCAGCTGATAGACGGCTGCTGCGTCCACGCCCACAGACGTGCTGGGGGTGACGTACTCGCGCTCGAGCACGACCTCTGCGCGTTCGATCCGGGCGTCGAGACCGGACCAGGCACTGCGGTGCAGGGTCGCGTAGCCCACCGGCGCGCCGGCCAGCTCCGGCACGTCCAGCTCGTCCGCGACCGCCAGCAGCAGGTCCGTGTCGGCCGGCCAGCCGGCCTGGGGCGGATCGGCGGCAGACCCGCCGTACGTGGTCAGTCCCTGCTCCACGAAGGTCAGGCCCGTCGCCGCGCCGAGCCGGGCGATCGCCTGGGTGACCGCCGTGGTCACCTGCGCCGGAGCCCCGCCGAGGTGGACGCGGTAGCGGACGGGCCGGCACGGGTCCCAGCGGAAGACCGACCCGGGGCGGCCGGTGTCGAACACCGCGTACGCGTCGGCCGCACCTTGCGGCCCGCCGGGCCGGCCGGAACCTTCCGTCGCCTCCGGTGCCGGCGTGCCCGGACCGGGATCGGCGCGCACCGCGACCACCACGGTCCGCGAGACCTCGGCGGTGTTGTGGGTCGGGACGAGGACCCGGTATCTGCTTCGCCCCGTTGACCGAGTCGGGATCCGCAGGCTTGCCCGCCCGGCCCGACCGGTACGGGCGGTGGCCACCGTGGTCCAGCGCTGCGTGCGGACCTGCAGGTGTGCGGTGCGGCCGGGACGTCCGAGCCGGATGGTCATCGTGACCCGGCTGCCCGAGGGAACGACCACGGTCCCGCGACCGGGCAGCCGGGCCGAGCTGGTGACCTGGGCGCGCAGGCCACTGTTGCCGGCCGCCGCCACGGAAGGCGGGACTGGCTCCTGCGTGAGCGGCGCCGGGGCCGCAACGGTGAGGACGCCGCTCATTAGCGCAGTCGCCAGGCCGGCGACGACGACGGTGCGGACAGGGTGTGACAACGGTGCCTCCAGGCCGGATGCCCGGTCCGTTCACCGCGCTGTGCGGGGTGCGGACCAAGGTGACCCAGGAGGCTCGAACGACCAGCGCGGAAACGCGCCCCCGCCCGAGCGACCTGGTCGACGGGCGGACTAGCTGAGGGCGGTGCCGACAGCGATGCCGACAGGGACGAGCGCTGACAGCACACTGGCCGGCACGTCGTCGTGGCTGGAGGCCGGTCGACCGGCACAGGAGGCGGGGTGGAGTCCCATGACGGGGTCCCTCTCGTTCGGCAGCCCGGCTGACCTCGAGGGTCCCGTGGCTTTGCGTCCCCGCCTCGCGACGGGTTTGCCGTTTTCGCTGACTCCCTTCCTTCGGCGGCGGGGAAGGCGACCTTTACCTGCCCATGACCATTGTTGCGAGGGATCGGCGCACGCCCGGCGTATCCGCCGCCCCAGGGGTACGCGTCGGTCACGCGACTCCTACCGAAGGAGAGGGAACCGTGGTGCACGGCAGTCAGAAGCACGGTCCGCGCGCGGACGAGCGGCGCGAGCAGGAGGTCCAGGGAACGATGCGCGGCGGTCGCTCCACCCGCGCGGAGGAGTGGCGGGACCCGGAGCCCTCGGGGAGGACCAGCCCGACGTCGACCGGCACCGGACACCATCCTGGTCGGGGTGCTCCCGACGACATGACCGCGTCCGACGTGGAGCGCCGCAGCGAGATCGCGACGTACCTGGGCAAGGAGGGATGGCCAGGTACCGGACGCCAGCTGTACGAGAGGGCCGCGGCGAGCGCTGCCCCCGAGCATGCGCTGGCCGCCCCTAGGGTCGCTCGAGCGGGACGCCGTGTTCGACAACGTCCAGAACGTCTGGGAGGCGCTGGTCGGCGAGGTCGAGCAACACCGGTTGAGGCCGAGCGGGCCGAGGAGGCGCAGCAGCCCACCCCGCTTGCCCGGGGCGCGCACGGCGGCGCCCTTCTCGCCTCGCAGCCGCGTGGGCGTTCGGGATCTTCAACGACGCCCGGTGACAGGGCAACCCGGCGTCACGAGCGTGACTGAGCGGACTCCCGCCGGTTCGCCTTCATGATCGCGTCGACGAGCTCCAGCTTGCTCATCCGCGAGCGCCCGGAGACGTCCAGCCGCTTGGCGACGTCGTACAGGTGCTGCTTCGAGGCGTTGGCGTCGACGCCCTCCGCCGTGGGGCGAGAGGTGTCGGCACCGCCCTCCGCCTGGGCGTCCGACGGGCCCTTGCCGTCCTTGGGCTCCCAGTGGTCGCCGACCTTCTCGTGGGTGTGCTTCACGGCCGCGTACGCCGCACGGTGAGCCCGCTCGCCCTCTCCGTAGGTCTCGACGGCCGAGTCGTGCGTCTTCGCGAACGTGCGCTGCGCCTTGGCCCCGGATCGCTGCAGGGTGCTGGGCAGCTCGTCCTTCTTCGGCGCTCCGCTCTTGGTTGTCTTCGGCATGACGCCTCCTTCCGTCGTGTCGACTGTCGAGGTCCGGCGTGCGGACGGCGATGGCGGACCCTCGGAGCCCGCCGTGGAGTCGTCCTCGCCAGCCGAGCGCGTGGCTCATTCTGGGAGGTCCCCGTCCGGCCGGTATCGAATCCCCGTGGGGGGGGCGAGACCGGGTGCTTGTTGCTGAGGCCGTCGCCGAGACTGCTGCCACCGGGCCTGGCAGTGTGGGCTGCGTGAGGCGGACTCTCGCCGTGTGGGCGGGGACGACTGTCGCGGGGGGCACGGTGCTGGCCCTCCCGGACACC
>DASTVO010000358.1:0-2498 GCA_035759075.1 Actinomycetes bacterium | reverse complement strand
AGATCGCCGGGTGGCGTAGCGAGATCGAGCGCTAGTCGACGGAGTGGTCGGCGAGGAACGAGCCGCCCGCGGAGGAGGCGTACGCCGAGATCGCCGGGTGGCGTAGCGAGATCGAGCGCTGAGCGCTCCCAGCGCTGACCGTCATCCGGCCGGTCGCCCTTCGGGGCGGCCGGCCGGTGTCGTGTCCGGCATAGGCTCGGCTGGTGTCCTACGTCGGTGACCTGCGCGCCGTCGTGCGGCACCGCGACTTCCGGCGGCTGTTCGCGACGCGGCTGACCTCGCAGGCCGCCGACGGCGCGTTCCAGGCGGCGCTGGCCAGCCTGTTCTTCTTCTCCCCCGAGCGCCAGACCTCCGCCGCCGACGTCGCAGCGGCGTTCGCCGTCCTGCTGCTGCCGTACTCGGTGGTCGGGCCGTTCGCCGGCGTGTTCCTCGACCGGTGGCGGCGCCGGCAGATCCTCGTGGTGGCGAACCTGCTGCGCACCGCCATGGTGCTCGGCGTCGCCGCGCTGACCTTCGCCGACGTGGTCGGCGTGACGCTGTACGTCTCGGTGCTCGCCTGCCTGTCGGTCAACCGGTTCTTCCTGGCCGGCCTGTCAGCGTCGCTGCCGCACGTCGTCACCCGCAACGAGCTGGTCATGGCCAACTCCGTCTCGACGACGACCGGCACCATCGTGGCGATCGGCGGCGGCGGCATCGGCTTCGGCCTCAAGCGTCTTCTGGGCGACGGGTCGACCGCCGACGGGCAGGTGATCGTCGTCGCCGCCCTGGCGTACGCGGTGGCTGCTGCGCTGGCCGCCCGGATGGACCGCGACCTGCTCGGTCCCGACCTCGAGGCGGAGCGGCCCCAGACCCGGGAAGCGGTGCGGCACGTCGCGCGCGGCCTGGTCGACGGTGCCCGGCACGTGTGGTCGCATCGCCCCGCCGGGCACGCGCTGGCCGCGATCGGTGCGCACCGCTTCTTCTACGGCGTCTCGACCATCTCCGGGATCCTGCTGTTCCGGAGCTTCTTCAACGAGCCCTCCGACGTGGACGCAGGGCTGGCCGGACTGGCCGGCGCCTTCGCGGCGTCCGGGGCCGGGTTCCTGCTCGCGGCCGTCGTCACCCCCGAGGTCACCCGGCACCTGCGCAAGCAGTCGTGGATCACGGTGTGCTTCGCGTTCGCGGCCGCCGCCGAGGCCGTCTACGTGGTCGTGCTGACCGAGTGGCTGCTCTACGTCGGCGCGTTCGTCATCGGGGTCGCCGCACAGGGGTCGAAGATCTGCGTCGACACGATCGTCCAGGAGTCCGTCGACGACGCGTTCCGGGGCCGGGTCTTCTCGTTCTACGACGTGATCTTCAACATCGCCTTCGTCTCGGCGGCCGCGTTCGGGGCGCTGGCGCTGCCGGCCGACGGCTACTCACCGGCAGTGTTCGCCGTGATCGCCGGGGGCTACGCGCTCACCTCTGCCGCGTACGCGCACGCGACCCGCCGGCTCACCGCCCGCGGGTCAGCCGTCCTGCTGCGCTGACCACCACCGGCGCAGCTCGGCCTCGGCGTCCGCGCGCGAGAGCGGGCCCTGCTCGAGCCGGAGCTCCTTGAGGTGCTTCCACGCCTTGCCGACCACGGGACCCGGCGGGATGTCGAGGATCTCCATGATCGCGTTGCCGTCGAGGTCGGGCCGGATCTTGTCGAGCTCCTCCTGCTCGCGCAGCCGCGCGATCCGCTCCTCGAGGTCGTCGTAGCTGCGCCGCAGCGCCTCGGCCTTGCGGCGGTTGCGCGTGGTGCTGTCCGACCGGGTCAGCTTGTGCAGCCGGTCCAGCAGCGGGCCGGCGTCGGCGACGTAGCGGCGGACGGCGGAGTCGGTCCAGGCGCCGGTGCCGTAGCCGTGGAACCGCAGGTGCAGCTCGACCAGCCGCGACACGTCCTCGACGACGTCCTTGGGAAAGCGCAGCGCCCGCAGCCGCGCGCGGGTCAGCTTGGCGCCGACCACCTCGTGGTGGTGGAACGAGACGCCTCCACCCTTCTCGAACCGGCGCGTCTTCGGCTTCCCCACGTCGTGCATGACCGCGGCGAGACGCAGCACCAGGTCCGGACCGGACTCCTCCAGGGCGATCGCCTGCTCCAGAACAGTGAGGGTGTGCTCGTACACGTCCTTGTGCCGGTGGTGCTCGTCGACCTCGAGCGCGAGCTTCGGCAGCTCCGGCAGCACGTGGTCGGCGAGCCCGGTCTCGACGAGGAGCGTCAGGCCGGCGCGGGGCCGCGGCGCGCTGACCAGCTTCACCAGCTCGTCCCTGACCCGCTCGGCCGAGACGATCTCGATCCGCGCGGCCATGTCGGTCATCGCGGCCCGCACCGCCGGGTCGACCGCGAAGCCGAGCTGCGCGGCAAACCGCGCCACCCGCATCATCCGCAAGGGGTCGTCGGCGAAGGAGTCCTGCGGCCGGCCGGGGGTCCGCAGCACCTCGTCGGCCAGGTCCTCCAGCCCGCCGAACGGGTCGACGAACGTCGCGTCCGGAAG
>DASTVO010000357.1:0-11688 GCA_035759075.1 Actinomycetes bacterium | reverse complement strand
GACGAGGCCGGCGAGCTCACCGAAGCCGAGATCGCGGCACAGGGCGAGGCACTGGAGGCCGGGGTCGCCTCGCCGTTCGCCTCCCTCGGCGCGGGGACGCCGGACGCCGGCATGCGGGTCCGCGTCTGGCCGCTGGACGTGCACTTCCCGCACCTGGTGCGGCTCGCCGACCCCGACTGGGCGGGGAGGCTGCTCCCCGACGACGGGGCACCTGGGGCGGCGCGTGTACGGGTGACGAGCGTGCGCTACCGCCCCCGGCAGCGCCATGTGCTCCGGTACGACGTCGCGGACGGGCGCTTCGGCGGCTCGGTGTTCGCCAAGCTGTACCGCCCCGGTGACGCGTCGCGGGCCAGGCGGGTCGAGGAAGCCTTGGCCCGACGGCTGGAGGGGGGTGGGCCAGGGGTCGTGGCTGCGGTCTCTCTGCCCGGGACGGCGGCGGACGACGTGCTGCTCTACCCCAGGGTGCCCGGCCGGCCCCTGTCGGCCCGGCTGTGGCGGGGACGGCCGGAGGCCCATCTGGCCGGTGCCGGAGCGTTGTTGCGCCTCCTGCACGACGGCGGATCGCACGCCGACGGCACGTGGGCCGGGGACCTGGTCCGGCACGACGTCGGTGCGGAGCTGCGTTCGATCGAGCGGGCCGCAGAGCACCTGGTGCCGCTGCTCCCCACCGCCGCGGCCCGGGTTGCCCGGGTTCTCGATGAGGCAGCCGCGTTGGCGGGGCGGTTGCCCGCGGAAGAGCCGGGGTTCGCGCACGGCGACTTCAAGAGCGACCACCTCTGGGTGGCCGGCGACCAGCTGACGCTGCTCGACTTCGACACCTGCTGCGTGGCCGAACCCGGGCTCGACCTCGGCAAGTTCCTGGCCGACCTGTCCTACTGGTTCGCCCTGGCCGAGCGGGCGGGCGTCGGCCCGGCGCAGCGCGCCTTCCTCGAGGGCTACGGTCACCTGTCGGCTGAGCGGCTGGCCCGCGCTCGGCTGTACGAGGCGGTGGTGCTCACCAAGCTCGCCATCCGCCGGCTCCGCCGCTTCGACGCCCACTGGGAGCGGCGGACGGAGGCGCTCACGTCCCGTGCCGAGTCCCTGCTCGCGGCCGCTGCGGTGGGCGCCGCTCGTCGAGCAGCGACAGCGCCTGGCGCAGGCGCGCCGGCTTGAGCTGCAGCCAGCTGCGCAGCGCCACTCTCGTGAGCGTGACGGTTCGGTACGCCGACACCCGGTCCAGGAACTGGTCGGGGTCGATGTGCAGGCCGGCGCGGGCGCCGGAATCGAGGTAGGCGTCGAGGAAGTGAGCGGCCACCGCCTCGCCGTCCGCGGACGGGTTCGTCGCCCACTGCGCCTTCCGCAGCATCAGGTCGAGATACCCCACGAACTGGCCGAGGTCCAGCGCGGCCTCGGCCTGGCATGCCGTGTCCAGGTCGACGAGCCCGCTCAGTGGCCCGTCGAAGAGCACTTGCGCGGCTGTCAGGTCGCCATGGGCGAAGCCGACCGGGCCAGGGGTGTCGGCACGGGCGCGGGTCCCGGCGACCAGGTGGGACCGGAGCGCGTCAGCGACCGCGGGGGCCAGGGTGGCGAGGTCCTCGATCTGGCCCGTGAGGGCGTCCACCTCCCCGGCCAGGGTTCGCGCCGGGCCGAGCTCGATCCCCGAGGCGTGCAGGGTGGCCGCGATCCGAGCGCAGGTGTCGAGGGCCTCTTCCAGCGTGACCGTCCGAGGATCAGCGGGGTCGGTGCCGCCGACGCGTTGCCGGACGAGCGCGGCGACCTGGGGTGCGCCCGGCAGCGCCTCGAGCAAACAGAAGCGCAGCCGCGGCGAGTAGCCGATGAACCCCGGGACGAGGAAGTGGAAGAAGGGCCGGGACGGCGCCTCGAGGTGGGCGCGCACCGCCGTCACGGCCGGTCCCACAGCGGCGCCCTGGTCGTCGCAGTACACCTTCCCGAACGTCACCTGCTTGAGCGGGCGGGAACTCGACCCCAGCTGCCACAGCACGTCGTACCGCAGGACGCACCGACCCCGGCGGGCGTACTGCACCAGATGCGGCCGGCACTCCTGGAGCACCAGGTCCTCGACGGCCGGCGCGAGCAGCGGCCCGAGTGTCTCGGCGAGGTGCGCGCCGTCTGTGACGGCGAGCAGGCCGGGCAGATCCGGGTCGATCGGGAAGGCGTGCAGGACCAGGCGGAGCGCGCTGACGAGCTGCACCGGCCGGGCGAACATCCTCAGGTCCGGACGCCCGGCGCACCGCTCCGCCAACGGCACCACCTGCTCCCGGAGCCACTGGTCGGCAGCGTCGCCCGAGTCGAACATCCGTGCCCCGACGAGTTGCTCGACGACGCGGCCGCTCGCCAGCTCGCGGACGCCGAGCCGGTAGCGCAGGGAGGCACCTTCTCCCGGTTGGACCAGGGCCTTGCCGGGCGCGCACCACTCCGGAGCCCAGCCGGCGCCGAGCATGCCGCCCAGGACGGGCGCCATGACGCCCGCGTCGAGGGCATCCGGCAGGCCCGGCAGCCATCGCGCCAGCCCCGGTTCCCCGAGCAGGTCGGCCCCGTCGACCGTCGCGGACCGCGCTGGAGGAGCCGTCGCCGCCGACGGCGGCTCCTGGGGCGGCGGCGGGGCGCCGGCACGAGGCGGGGGCACCGGGCCCTGCCCGGACGGGCTCGGCGCCCGGTCGTCGTCCCGGTCCGGCCCGATCGTTTCGGGAGCCGGCATGACCCGGCCGGTGAGCTGTCGGAAGGTCTCGGGGGACGCCGGCAGGGGGAGGGCCTGCATGAGCGCCGTCTCGAAGGCACGCCGTCGCGGTTCGGCCCCTTCGCTGTCGGAATCGGTGGTGATCATCTCCAGGGCGGGTGCCGTCTCCCTGCCGGCCAGATCCGCCGCCTGGAGCTCGCGGGCGCCGAACTGGCGCTCGTAGAGGTCGGCGTACAGCCCTCCTCGGACGAGCAGATCGGCCGGCGAGCCGTCCTCCAGGATCTGCCCCCGGGAGACGACCAGGACCCGGTCCACCCCTCGGATCAGGTTCAGGTCGTGAGTGATGATCAGGGCGGTGCGTCCCCGGAGCAGGCTCCGCAGCGCATCGAGAACGAGGTCGGAGGACTCGGCGTCCAGGCCGGTCGTCGGCTCGTCCAGGATCAGGACGGGCGCGTCCCGGATGAAGGCCCGGGCGATCGAGAGCCGCTGACGCTGTCCACCGGAGAGGTTCGCGGCCCGTTCGCCGAGCACCGTGCCGTAGCCCTGGGGCAGGGCGGTGATGAAGTCGTGCGCGTTCGCCTGCCGTGCGGCCCGCACCACGTCGTCCATCGTGGCGTCGGGTCGGCCGTAGGCGATGTTCGAGGCGACGGTGCCGCTGAACAGCACGGCCTCCTGCAGGACCATGCTGATCTGCCCCCGCAAGGACTCGATGGTGAAGCTGCGCACGTCGTGACCGTCGATCAGCACCGCCCCGACCTGCGGGTCGTAGAGGCGGGGGATGAGCTGCGCGATGGTGCTCTTGCCGGACCCGCTGTGGCCCACGAGGGCGACGACCTCTCCCGCCGGAACGCGGAAGGACACGCCATCCAGTGCGAGCCGTGGCTCACCGTCGTCGCCGATCTCGTCGACGCTTGCCTGGTAGGCGAAGCTGACGCCGTCGAACTCGACCTCCCCGCGCAGCTGCGGCGCCGCGACCGCGTTCGGCAGGTCGACCACCGCAGGCCGCCGGTCCAGCAGGTCACCGACCCGGTCGACGCTCGCGTAGATCTTCGCGATGGTGTTCCACTGCTTGATGAGCCGCTTGGTCGGCTTGAACATCTGCTGGATCAGCAGCACGAACGTGACCAGGGTCCCGGCCGTGATCGTCGGAGGTCCGATGGCGACAGCACCCACCCACACGACCACGGCGATGACGCCGGCCTCGAGCACGCCGACGGTGAAGCTGAAGCCCGCGTCGAGCCGCGCGGTGCGGAAGACCGCGTCCATGGCGCTGCGGCTCTGCGCCGCGAAGCGTCGCAGCTCGTAGTCGTTGCGGCCGTAGATCTGCACGACGCCGATCGACCCCAGCATCTCGCTGGCGGTGGAAGCCAAATCGCCCTCGCGGGCTCGCAGGTCCTTGGACGCCGACTTGATCCTGCTGGCGAAGGCGTTCGACACGACGGCAAGCAGCGGCACCATGACGAGCGCCAGCAAGGTGACCTGCGGTGACGCGCCGAGCAGGAACACCAGCGTGCCGCTGATGAGCAGCAGGCTTCCCGCGATGTCGCTGACCGACTTGACCACGAAGTCCTCGAGGGCGGTCACGTCTGCGGTGATGCGGGTGAGCACGTCTCCCGCCCGCCGGCGGACGTGGAAGGCCAGGGACAGGGTCTGCAGATGAGCGAACAGGGCCTGGCGAAGGTTGAAGCCGATGGTTCGGCCGGCCTTGGCAAGGTAGACCTCGGCGAGCGAGTCGCTCATGCTGTTGACGGCAGTCACGCCGACGAGGGCCAGTGCCAGCACCGCGATCATGGTGTCGAAGCCCGACGCCCGGAAGACCTCCTGCAGGTCGCCGTTGAGGACCTTGACGATGTCCCCGATCAGGACGGGTTGCAGCACCGCGGTGGCCGCCTCCACCACGAGCAGGCCCATGGCCACGAGGAATGCCGTCCGCTGCCCGACCGCGAACCGGCGGAACAGCGCCACGGACCGCCGGAGGTCGCCGGGGCGGTTCATTGCCCGCCTGCCGTGGCGAAGAGGCGGGCCAAGGTGTCGGCTCCCTGCCGCGCGTCGAACGAGGTCACGGTCGTACGGCGCGCCCGCGCACCGAGCCGCGCGCGCAAGCCGGCGTCGCCGATGATGGCCGTCACCCGGTCGGCGATGACCTGGATGTCGTGAGCAGGGGCGAGCAGCCCGTTCTCACCGTCCTCGATGATCTCCGGGATGCCGCCGACGGAGGTCGCGACCACCGGCAGGCCGGAGGCCATCGCCTCGACCAGGGCATTCGGGATGCCGTCCCGGTCGCCGTCCGCCGTGATGTGCGGCGTCAGCGCGAACAGGTCGGCGGTCCGCAGGATCTCGCGTAGCTCCGCCCGCGTCCGCGGGCCGGCCAGGTGCACGGTGTCGGCGAGTCCCAGCCGGTCGACGAGCTCGGTCAGCTGGCCCTGCATCGGTCCTCCGCCGTAGATCGCGCACTGGAATGCGACGCCCCGGTCACTGACCAGACGGAGCGTGGCCAGGAGGTCGATGAACCCCTTCTTCTCGACCAGCCGGCCGACGGACACGATGCGGACCGCCCCGTTGACCTCATGGCGTCCGCCCGGACGGAACGCTTCGAGGTCCACACCGTGGTGGACCAGCTGGATCCGGCCGTGAAGCCGGGCGGGCACCACCGAACGAAGGTGCTCGGCGACGTCGCGACTGCAGGCGACGACGAACCGAGCCGCGCGTACCCGCTCGGCCAGCACGGCTGCCGGCACCTGCCAGACGTCGCGGGCATGACCGGTGAAGCTCCACGGCACCCCGGTGAGCAGGTGGGTGAGAAAGCCGACCGCCGCCGGGTCGTGGGCGAAGTGGGCGTGCAGCTGCACGGGGTTCCCGGGCGATTCGCGGGACCTCGTGCGCAGCAGGCCCGACAGCTCGGCCGCCAGCGTCAGGCACTCCCAGCGGCGTGCCACGTGATAGCCGGCGTCCCACTCCGGGTGGCGGTGCACGTGCCATGCGGCGCGTACGTAGCGCACGGGTGCGCCCGCCGCCGCGCGGGCGTGGGTCCGCAGCGCGCGACCACGGCCACCCTGGCGGCCCAGGTAGTGCACCGGCGCGCTGGCGAGACTCACCTCCGGCTGGTGTCGGCCCTCGTCCGGCTCGGTCAGGGCGACGATGCGCAGCCGTAGCCCCAACCGCTCGAGACCCAGCACCTCGTCCAGGACGAAGGTCTGCGACAGCCGGGGCCAGCTCCGGACGAGATAGACGATCTCCCCCTGGGGCGGCACGTCGTCACCCGACGGTGGCGCGGAAGGCGACGCCCTGCTCGAGCATCGCGGTGAGCTGCCGCCGCGTCTCCTCGCCGTCCGGCCGCGGGCGGACACCGCGGACCGAGCAGAGCTGCTTGGCGATCTTGACGCAGGTGTACGTGGCGTACCACGCGAACGTCGGGCCGATCGGGCGCCCGGTCGCCCTGGCGTAGCTGTCCAGGAAGAGCTGTTCCGCCGCCTCGACCCGACCGGCTGCCTCGGGGTTGCGACAGCCGAGCAGGCGCAGGTGCGCACCGAAGTGGGCGACGTCGTACATCGGGTCGCCGTACCGCACCTCGTCGAAGTCGATCACCCGGGCTCCGGTGCCCGCCAGCACGTGCTTGTAGTGGAAGTCCTTGTGAACCGGGCTCGTGGCGGACTCCGCGGCCAGCCGGACCACGTCGACCCGTCGGGCGAGGTCTCGGGCCAGGGCCTCGGCCACGGCACCCTGCTGCGGCTCGGTGCGAGTCACCACCGCGGCCCACGCCTCGAGGTTGGCGATCTCGGTGGTGATCTGCACCCGGCGATCCAGCTGGATCCGCGCCGCGTGCAGGCGGGCCAGCCATTCCGCGGCGTGCCGTACGCCCTCCGCCGGCCCGGTCTCGAGGATGACCTCGTCGAGCGGTGTCCCCTCGACGGGGACGTAGACGAGCATGGACAGGTCGAGCACGCCGCCGAGTGGCCGTGGCACCCCGAGTTCCGTGTGGTTGGCGAAGACGTCGCCCCACAGGTCACGCAGGATCGCGTCGACCCGCCCCACCTGCGCGGGCTGCGGGTAGAACTTGCCGAGAACGGTCACCGGTCGCCCGCCCAGGGTGACCTCGTACTCGATCGTCCCGCGGTGGCCCTTCTTGTACGCCACGAGCCGCGCGTAGCGCAGATCTGGGGTCTCGCCGGGTCGGGACAGCGGGGCCAGCAGCGGCGCCAGGACCGGGCCCATGAGGTCGACGTCCAGGGCCACCCGCAGGATCGGGAGCCCGGTCTCCTGGAACGCCGTGGGGTGCCGCCCGACGCTGGTCGAGGTCATGACCTGCGCCACGCGCGTCTCTCGCAGTGGGGGCTGCGCAGCCACTGCGTCCGATGTGCCTCCCTGACGCACCGCCATGCGCAAACTCCCAGGTCCGGCGGGTTCATGGATACTACGCCCGAGGACCGCGGCGCTGGGCAATGTCCGCACGAACGACGTCAAGCCTCGGAGCGACAGCGATGAGCGAGCTGGCCGGGCGCCGCCTGGGGCCCTACGAGCTCCGCGACGTGCTGCGCCGTGGACACACCGCGACGCGGTACCGGGCCGTGAAGGCCGACCGGCCGTTCGTGGTGACGGTCTACGAGCCGGAACACGACGAGACGCTGTTGCAGGCTCTGCGCAGCGACATCCGGGCCGTCGCCGCACTACGGCATCCCAACGTCGTGTCGATCACCGATGTCGGCGAGGAGGCCGGGCACGTCTTCACCGTGGAGGACTACTTCGGCCCGCGCCTCACCCTGGCCGACCGCCCGTCGGCGAGCATGGACCCGGCCGGCGCCGTCAGTCTCATGTCCTACGTGCTCTCCGGGCTCGGCCATGCGCACGAGCACGGTGTGGTCCACGCCAGCGTGACGCCGCGGCACGTCGTCCTGGCCCCGCCGATGCGCCCCGTACTCGTCGACTTCGCGGTGGGCCGGGAGGCGGGGGGCCGGATGACCGATCCGGTCACGGGGGCGCGACTCGTCGTCGGGACCGCGGCATACCTGGCCCCCGAGCAGGCGTTCGGTCTGCCCGCCGACGTGCGCAGCGACCTCTACTCCGCGGGTATCGTGCTCTACGAGCTGCTCACCGGCCGGGTGCCATTCGAGTCCGAACGGACGGAGGAGGTGCTGCAGGGTCACGCGTCGCAGCCCCCGACGCCGGTCCGCCGGCTGCGGCCCGAGCTGCGGCCGGAGCTGGCGGAGACGGTGATGCGGACGCTGGCCAAGGACCCGGGCCAGCGACCCGCCACTGCCCGGGAGCTCGCCGACGAGCTCTCGGCCGCGCTGCGCACGCCGCTCACCCCACTGGACCCCCTCGCTGCCGACTACGAGGCGGGCGTCCGAGCCTTCGCCAGGGGGGAGTGGGCATCGGCGGTCACGCTGCTACGGCGCGTGGCCGAGGTGGACCCGGACTACGAGGACGTGGAGGACTTGCTTCGCGGCGCGGAGGAGGGCTCCGGCGACGAGGCGTAGCCGCTCGACCCCGCACTGCCGACGGACGACGGGCGGCGTTTTGTCCGTCTTCCCCTCCCGCCCCGTTCAGGCGAGCATGTGAACTGCTCCTGCGGGCGGATTCGCGCGTGCCCTGCAGAGCACGCGCGGCGTCCGAGGACGGTGGTGGTTGCAGTGACCTCGCATCCGGCTGCGGAGCGCAGCACCGGACCTCGGGTGCTCCTCTACTCCCAGGACGGCTTGGGGCTGGGCCACCTCCGGCGGACGAGCTCCATCGCCGCTGCCCTTGTGGACTCCTCCTCCGACGTCGCGGTCCTGTCGGTCGTGGATTCTCCGCTCGGTCCGTTCTTTCGCCGCGGACGCGGTCAGGACTGCGTGAAGCTTCCGTCGATCGTCAAGACCCGGCCCGGGGTCTGGGAGCCCGTGGGCCTTTCCCGTCCGTTCGCCGAGGTGTCGGCCCTGCGCGCCGAACTGCTGCGCGCACTGGGAGGGACCTTCCGGCCCGACCTGCTCCTCGTCGACCACATGCCGCACGGGGCGATGGGGGAGCTGCTCCCACTGCTGCGGGAGATGCGCGAGATGCCGGCCCCGCCCCGGTGCGTGCTCGGGTTGCGCGACATCGTGGACGCACCGGAGGTGGTGGAGCGGGTCTGGGCCGACGAGGGTGCGTTCGACGCGCTCGAGAGCTACTACGACGCCGTCCTCGTCTACGGACGCAAGGACCTCTTCGACCCGGTCAGCGAGTACGGCTTCCCGAGGCAGGTGGCGGAGCGGGTGCACTACACCGGGTACGTGTGCACGCGTGACCGTGGCCGCTACACGGCGACCGTGCGCTCCCGCGCGGCCAAGAGCGGCGCCGGGCTACTCGTGGCCACCGCCGGCGGCGGGGCCGATGGCCACCCCATGATGTCCGCGGTGCTTGATGCGCTCCCGGTCCTCCGTGACGTTCAGCCGTGGGCAGCCATGCTCATCACCGGCCCCTTCATGCCGACGCACCTTCGGCGCGACCTGGAGCGGCGGGCAGTGGCGGTCGGCGCGAAGGTCCGCCCCTACGTCAGCGACCCCCTCAGCTACGTCGAGGCGGCCGACGTGGTGGTGGCGATGGCGGGGTACAGCAGCAGCGTCGAGGCCATGCGCTCCGGCACTCCCACCGTCCTGGTGCCGAGGCGCGGCCCGAGCGCGGAGCAGCGGATGCGGACGGCGCGCTTCACCGCCCGCGGCTGGACCTCGTCGGTCGACCCTGACCACGTGACGGGTGCGGCGATCGCCGCCGCCGTGCTGGCGCGGCTGTCCAGCTCAGCGCCTCCGGCCCCGGACCCCCGCGGCCTGGACACCGCCGTGTGCCATCTGGTCGCGATGCTGGACGGGCGGGCAGCCAACGCCCTGATCCCCCTCCAGGTCCGCCGCGCCGGGGCCCTTCCCGTCGGGTGAGCGCGGTGCACGCCGGACTGGACTTCGACGAGACGCTCTCGCTGCTGCCCCTGCTCGACGACCCGGCGGCAGTGGCGCGCTTGCTGGCGCCCGACCTCGAGGCGGGCGATCTGGCGACGCGGCGCGGCGATACCAAGTACGAGCCGGGTGTGCGCGCGGTCGCGGGCTTCGAGCTGACGCATCGTCGCTCCGGCGAGACGCGGCTCGGTGCGGTCACGGTGAGCCCCGGCCGCGTGGAGGCGTTCCCGCTGACGCGGGACCTCCGGCTACCACGGCTGGCTCAGGCCCTGGACCCCCAGGTCGTCGCTCCGCGGCTGGAACCACTGCTCAGCCTCGGTGTGCCGGGCGGCCCCTGGCAGGTCCGGCCGGTGAGGTACAAGCCCGGCGCGCGCTGCGTCATCCGGTACGAGACGGCGACGCCACGGGGACGGGCGGTGTTGTACGGGAAGATGCTGGCGGAGGGCGCTGTCCGGCAGGCCGATGTGGTGTCGGGTGTCCATCAGGCCTGCGAGTCGGTCCGTGGCGCCCCGTACGTGCCGCCCGTGGTCGCGGTCTGGCCGGACCTCGACCTGGTGCTGCAGTCCGCGGTGGACGAGGCGCTCGACCTGCATGAGCTGGCGGGTGACACAGCAAGCCCGCAGGGCATGCGCCGGGAGGCCTTCGGGCGCGCCGGCTCAGCTGTGGCGGCCTTGCACGGGTGCGTCGTCCCGGGGCTGGCTGAGCGCACGCTGGCTGACGACCTCGAGGAGCTGCGGGCGATGACGCCCACGGTCGCTGCGGTGGACCCCGGGCTCGGTGCGAGCTACGCGGCCGCCACCGACGCCCTCGAGCGATGGAAGGACGAGCCTCCCGACCCGACGGTGACGAGTCACGGCGCCCTGCGCACAGACCAGATGATGGCCAATGGTGACCGACTGGCTCTCATCGACCTCGACACGGTGTGCCGGTCGGAACCAGCCCGCGACCTCGGCAACCTGCTGGCGTACCTCGACTGGAAGGCGACCCGGCGCCCGGCACTGGCCGATGTGCTCAGCTCGGTCGGCGCCGCGTTCCTGGAGGGGTACGCCGGGAGTCGGCCCTCGCCGTCCCCGCACCGCGTTGCGCTCTACCGGGCCGCCTCCCTCGTCAAGGTCGCAGGGCGCCGGTTCCGCAGCCTCACCGTCGCGGAGTGGCCGCTCGTGCCCACTCTCCTCGAACGCGCTCGTCGGCTTGCCGAGGCGCCGCCGCTGGAACCGACGGGCCGTCGCAGCTCTCGGCCGAGCTGAGTCTGGGCCTGCTCCGACCCGCCACTACCAGCCGTCCTCGGGGCCAGACGCCGATCGGGTGGCTCGACGGGGTCAGCCTGGTCGAACCGGCTAGCGGTCAGTCGGGCGAACGCCGTGTCCGGGGGTTCGCCGAGCACCACCGACTCTGCGCCGCGTTGCTGACCTGCAAGGAGGATTCCGAGGAGGTCGGGCGCCGGCATCAGCAGCGTCACGGCGCCAGTTCCCTACGCCGCACAGCGCTCCTGACCTGCACGTCTGTCGCACTACCCCAGCGCTCAGTGATCCCTGGTGCGCGACTACCTGGATTGAGCGACGCCGCTCCTGCCGGCCGGGACGGCTCGCTCCTCAGCGCGTGACGGACACGTCGTCGGCCTGGAAGCAGGTGCCGACCGGCGAGTTGGACGTGAAGACGTCGAGGTCGAAGCTTGACTGCCCGGGAGCGAGCGGTGCGTAGGTCGCCGTCACCTCCTGCCAGGACGAGGTCAGGGCCACCGAGGTGGAGACCGATCCCTGCAGCACCCCGCCCGCGTACTCGCGCAGGCGCAGCCTGACGGTGGGCCCGGGGGCGTCCGAGCGGACCCAGATGCTCACCGTGTAGGTGCCGTCGTGGGTGAGACTCACCCAGTTGGGGCTGTCGTCGAGACCGCAGCTGCCACCGGCCGCGCTGTTCGAGACCGCCGCGGCCCAGCCGCCGGAGTGCCCGCCGGCGACCCGGGTCAGCGTGTTGGCGGAGGCATCACCCTTCCAGCCGGACGTGTCCGTCTCGAACCCCGAGTTGCCGACGAGGTTGCTGCCTGCGGGGAGCACGGTCCAGGTTCGCGCTGCCGGGCTCGCATCCATGTTGAACGAGCCGTCGATCGCC
>DASTVO010000356.1:0-6776 GCA_035759075.1 Actinomycetes bacterium | reverse complement strand
GAGCTCGAGATGGCGATGGGGCTGCTCGGCGCCCCCACCCTCGCCGACCTGACACCCGAGCTGCTCTGGCGCGACTGACGACCTGTCCTTCCGTCGCCATCAGCCCCCGGGGTGCTGAGCGAGCGGGTGGGGCAACTGTGGGACCGCATCAGCCCGGGCCGTCCCTTCCGAGGTGATGGACGGCACCTCTGCGGGGCAGCCGACCGGTCCGTTTGAGCAGCCAAGATCGTCCCGTGGCCACACAGTGCATCCGCAGCCTCGGCGGACTGGGTTCGGGTCGCGCACGACGTCGCTGAATGTATGGCTGAGAACAGGGCCCTTGTGTGGCCGCGGGACGATCTTCGGGCGATTCAGGCGATGCAGGGTCAGGGCTGCCAGGGCGGTGCGTGGGTGCCGTCGAGCATCGGGATGCGGATGCCGACCTCGCGGGCGGTCCGCTCGGCGATCTCATAGCCCGCGTCGGCGTGCCGCAGGACGCCGGTGCCCGGGTCGTTGGTGAGCACCCGGGTCACCCGGTCGTAGCCGTCGTCGGTGCCGTCGGCGACCACCACGACACCGGCGTGGATCGACTTGCCGATGCCGACACCGCCACCGTGGTGCACCGACACCCACGTCGCGCCGGACGCGGTGTTGAGCAGCGCGTTGAGGATCGGCCAGTCGGCGACCGCGTCGGTGCCGTCCTTCATCCCCTCGGTCTCCCGCTCCGGCGAGGCGACCGACCCGGCGTCGAGGTGGTCGCGTCCGATCACGATGGGCGCCTCGACCGCGCCGGAGCGGACGAGCTCGGAGAACGCCTGCCCCGCGACGTGGCGCTCGCCGTAGCCGACCCAGCAGATCCGCGAGGGCAGTCCCTGGCCCTTGACCTTCTCGGCCGCGAACCGGACCCAGCGCTGCAGCCCGTCGTCGTCCGGGAAGGCCTTCAGGACGGCGGCGTCGGTCGCGGCGAGGTCCTTGGCCGAGCCGGAGAGGCAGGCCCACCGGAACGGCCCGGCGCCGCGCGCGAACAGCGGCCGGATGTAGGCGACGACGAAGCCCGGGTAGGCGAACGCGTCGGCGAACCCGGCGTCCTGCGCCTGCCCGCGCAGGCCGTTGCCGTAGTCGAAGACGACCGCGCCGGCCCGCTGCATGTCGACCATCGCCCGGCAGTGCTCGGCCATCGCGGCCCGGGAGCGCTCGACGTACTCCTGCGGCTTGGCGGACCGCAGCTCCACCGCGTCCTCGAGGCTCATGCCGTTGGGGACGTACCCGTTCAGCTCGTCGTGCGCCGAGGTCTGGTCGGTGACCACGTCGGGCGTCCAGCCCCGGCGCACCAGCTCGGGCACCACGTCCGCGCAGTTGGCGACGACCGCCACGGACAGCGGACGGCGCTCCTGCTTGGCGGCCTCGACCCGGGCGATGCCGTCGTCGAGGGAGTCGGCGATCTCGTCCAGGTAGCCGTGGTCGAGCCGGCGCTGCGCCCGCCACGGGTCGACCTCGACGCAGAGCACGGCTCCCCCGTTGCCGGTGACCGCGAGCGGCTGGGCGCCGCCCATGCCGCCGAGACCGCCGGTGAGGGTGATGGTCCCGGCGAGGGTGCCGCCGAAGTGCTGGTCGGCGACCTCGGCGAAGGTCGCGTAGGTGCCCTGCAGGATGCCCTGGGTGCCGATGTAGATCCACGACCCGGCGGTCATCTGGCCGTACATCATCAGGCCGGCGTCCTCGAGCTCGCGGAAGTGCTCGGGGGTGGCCCACTTCGGCACCAGCAGCGAGTTGGCGATCAGCACCCGCGGTGCGTACTCGTGCGTCCGGACGACGCCGACCGGCTTGCCGGACTGGACCAGCAGCGTGTCGTCGGGCGCCATCTCCCGCAGCGACCGCACGATGGCGTCGAAGGCCTCCCAGGAACGGGCCGCCCGGCCGGAGCCGCCGTAGACGACCAGGTCGTCCGGCCGCTCGGCCACCTCCGGGTCCAGGTTGTTGTGCAGCATCCGCAGGGCCGCCTCGGCACCCCACGAGCGGCAGGTCAGGTCAGTACCGCGCGGCGCGCGGACCGGTCGGGCTCCGTCCATGCCGGAAGACTAGGGGCAGCCGTGCCGGGCGGGGTCGCGGCGCAGGGCTGGTCCGATCGCCCAGCCCCCGCATCGGCGGATCGGCCGAGGGGACGGGACGAGGGGACGATGCACGGACCGGACATAGGACGCTTTCATGATCTGGTGCAACCGAGCCCTGTCTGCGCCCAGGCCGCGTCCGCGCGCGCCGCGGTGCGGGCGCTGCTGAGCGGGAACGTCCTCGCGCTGCAGGATCTCGTCCACCCCGACGTCGTGCACCACGGCGGCGAGTCCGCCGGCTGGGCGGGGGTCCGGGAGCTGGCGCTGACCGCCTGCGCGACCATCCCGGACTCCTCCGTCGAGCTGGTCTGCTCGGAGGGCGACACCGCGGTGTGCCGGGTCCTCGCGTCGGTGGGCCGGGTCGGCTGGGGAGACGTCCTGCACCGCACGGCTCTGGTCGTCCTGCGGTTCCAGGGCGACCGGGTGAGCGAGCTCTGGTTCCCGGCGGACCTCATGTCGCCGGAGTACGCGGTCGCCTGAGACCGGTCAGGGGTCGACGTCGGCCGCGGCCCGAGCGGCGAAGACCTCGGCGAGCCGGCGGCTGACCGGCCCAGGCTCGAGAACGCGGTCGTCGACGGCGTGCACGGCCTGCACGTCCCGGGTGGAGGAGGTGAGGAACACCTCGTCGGCCTCGGCAAGGGCCGACATCGGCAGGTCCTTCTCGGCGACGTCGGCCCACTCCATCAGCAGCGCGCGGGTCACCCCGGCGAGGCAACCGGAGCTCAGCGGCGGCGTCACGACCTCGCCGTCACGGACCAGGAACACGTTCGAGCCGGTGCCCTCGCAGAGGTCGCCGACGGTGTTGGCGAACAGCGCCTCGGTGCCGCCCCGCTGCTTGGCGTAGGCGAGGGCGACCACGTTCTCCGCGTACGACGTGGTCTTCAGCCCGGCCGTGGCGGACCGCTCGTTGCGCACCCACGGCACGACGACGACCTTCGCGGAGTCGGCCCAGGCGGCCATCGGGGCCAGCGCCACCACCAGGGTCGGCCCGGCGTCCCCGCGGTCGGATCCGAGCGGACTCGTGCCGCCGGTGAGCGTGATGCGCAGCCGCAGCGGCCGCCCGCGGTGCTCGGCGTTGGCGGAGAGCACCTCGTCGACGGCGCCGCGCAGGTCGTCCGGTCCGGGCGCGGTCAGGCCGAGGCCGGCCGCCGACTCGCCCAGCCGGACCAGGTGCCGGGTCAGCGCGAACGGCACCCCGTCGACGACCTTCGCCGTCTCGAAGACGCCGTCGCCGACGGTGAGCCCGTGGTCGAACACCGACACCCGCGCGTCGGCGTCGTCGACGACGGTGCCGTTGACCCAGGCCCTCATCTCGCCTCCTCGGCGGCGACGGCCAGCAGCCGCCGCGCCTTGAGCTCGGTCTCGTCCCACTCGCGCCCGGCGTCCGAGCCCCACGTGATCCCGGCGCCGACGCCGAGGTGCAGTCTGCCCTCCGCGACCCAGAACGTGCGGATGCCCACGGCCAGCACCGCCTCCCGCCGGTCGGCGTCGACCCAGCCGACCGCCCCGCAGTAGGGGCCGCGGGGCGCCGGCTCGAGCTCGGCGATCGCGGTGAGGGCGCTGGACTTGGGCGCGCCCGTGACCGAGCCGGGCGGGAAGGAGGCGGCGAGCAGGTCGGCCCAGCCGGCGTCGCGGCGCAGCCGCGCGCGCACCGTGGACACCAGGTGCACGAGGCCGGGGTGCGCCTCGACCGCGCACAGGGACGGAACCTCCACCGTCCCGGTGACGGCGACCGCGCCCAGGTCGTTGCGGACCAGGTCGACGATCATCACGTTCTCGGCGTGGTCCTTCGCGGTGAGCCCGTCGGCGGTGGGGGCCGTGCCCTTGATCGGCCCGGACTCGACCACGTCGCCGGCCCGGCGCAGGAACAGCTCGGGCGAGGCACTGACCACGGCGAGGTCGTGGTCCGGCAGGACGACCGCACCCGCGTACGGCGCCGGGTTGCCGCGGGCGAGCAGCCCGGCCAGCCCGGCGGGGTCGGCGCCGCCGGGGAGCGGCGCGGACAGGACCCGGCACAGGTTGACCTGGTAGTAGTCGCCGGCCGCGATGCCCTCGCGGACCCGGCCGACGCCGGCGACGTACGCCGACCGGGACAGGGACGAGGTCCACGACGTCGCCGGCACCCCCGGCCAGGGGGCGCGGGGCAGCGCCTCCTCGCGGACGTCGGCGAAGCGCGCGCACCGCACCTCCCCCTCGAACCCGAGCACGACCGCCCACCAGCCGGACCCGTCGAGCGCGCCGAGGTCGTCGGTGACGTCGACGAGCCCGGTGGCCAGCCGGCCGCCGAACCAGGCGTACGCGGGGGCGACCGCTCTAGTCGAGGACACCGATCGCGCCCTCGACGGCGGCGACGATCTCGGGGAGGATCCGGTCGACGACGGCGAGCTGCCCGGCGACCTCCCGGTCGGCGTCCATCGGCGGGACGTGCGCCCGGATGAGCTCGTGCGCGGCACGGGTCGCGGTCCCCGGCTCGGCCACCGCGGCGCGGAAGTCGATGGCCTGCGCACCAGCGACCAGCTCGACGGCGAGCACCGCCCGCACGTTGGCGACGACCTCCCGCAGCTTGCGCACCGACGTCCAGCCCATCGAGACGTGGTCCTCCTGGTTGCCGGAGGTCGGGATGGTGTCGACGCTGCTGGGGTGCGCGAGCACCTTGTTCTCGCTGACCAGCGACGCGGCGGTGTACTGCGCGATCATGAATCCGGAGTTGGTGCCGGGGTCCTTCGCCAGGAAGGCGGGCAGGTCGCGGGAGAAGGCCGGGTCCAGCATCCGGTCGGTGCGCCGCTCGGCGATGCTGGCCAGCTCGGAGACCGCGATCGCGAGCATGTCGCCGGCGAAGGCCAGTGGCTCGCCGTGGAAGTTGCCCGTGGACATGACCTCGCCGTCGGGCACGATCACCGGGTTGTCGACGACCGAGCCGAGCTCGATGTCGATGACCCGGCGGGCGTGGCTGTGCACGTCGCGGACCGCGCCGTGCACCTGCGGCGCGCAGCGCAGGCAGTAGGAGTCCTGCACGGCGTGGTCGCTCTCGCGGTGGCTGGCGACCAGCGGGCTGCCGGCGAGCAGCCGTCGCAGGTTGCTCGCGCTGGCCAGCTGCCCGGGGTGCGGCCGGATGACCTGGACCCGCTCGTCGTAGGGCTTGTCGGTGCCCAGCAGCGCCTCGACGCTCATCGCGCAGGCGATGTCGGCGACCTTGACCAGCAGCCCGATCTCGTCGACGGCCAGCGCGAGCAGCACCTGCATCGGCTCGGTGCCGTTGATCAGCGACAGGCCCTCCTTGGCGGCCAGCACGAGCGGGTCGATGCCCGCCTCGGCGAGCACCTCCGCCGACGGCCGGCCGTGCGGGTCCTCGCCGGCCCGGCGCAGCCGCCCCTCGCCGACGAGCGGCTGGGCCAGGTGCGCGAGCTGGGCGAGGTCGCCGGAGGCGCCCACCGAGCCCTTGCCGGGGATGACCGGGAGCAGGCCGCGGTCGAGCAGCTCGAGCAGGCGGCGCGGCAGGTCGACGCGGACGCCGGAGTACCCCGCGGTCAGCGTGCGGGCCCGGAGCAGCAGCAGGCCGCGTACGACGTCGTCGGGCAGCGGGTCCCCCACACCGGCGCTGTGCGAGCGCACCAGCGCCAGCTGCATCCGCTCCAGGTCGGCCCGGCCGACATGGGTGTCGGCGAGAGCCCCGAACCCGGTGGTGACGCCGTACATCACACGGTCCTGGTCGACGGCCTCGGTGACCACCGAGCGGCTGAAGGCCATCCGCTCCTCGACCTCGTCGCCGAGCCGGGCGCGGGCGGTCCCGCGGGCGACCGCGACCAGGTCCTCGAGGACCAGTGCCTCGCCCGTGACGGTCACGGTGGGGAGCGTCGCGGGCGTCGCGGTGGAGGGGGTCGTGGTCGACATGGCGCGCAACCTAGCGGGTGGGTCCGCTTTGGTCCGGGTCGGGCGGATCGGCTATCGTCTACTGCGCACGCCGAGGTGGCCGTGAGGTCGCCGCGTCGTCGCGCGGACGTGGCTCAGTTGGTAGAGCATCACCTTGCCAAGGTGAGGGTCGCGGGTTCGAATCCCGTCGTCCGCTCGGAAGTCTCGAGGCCCAGCGGCCTCAACACTCGGTGGAGTGGCCGAGAGGCGAGGCAACGGCCTGCAAAGCCGTCTACACGGGTTCAAATCCCGTCTCCACCTCGAACACGGCTCCACCATGCACCACCCGCACGGGCGATTGGCGCAGTCTGGCTAGCGCGCTTCCTTGACACGGAAGAGGTCACAGGTTCAAGTCCTGTATCGCCCACCGGCAGACCCCCTGGTGACAGGGGGTTTCTGCTTTCCGGGGGTCGTTCGGCGCGGGCGCGCCCCCCTCGGTTCGGCGACGTTGCGCACCGACACGCCGCGCGACACGCCGGTGCCGGCGTACGGAACGTCGCCCAACCGCGGAGGGGGGATGCTCGGGGCATGATCGCCGTCGTCGGCGCCGCCGGGAAGACCGGCCGGGCCGTCGTGGCCGCGCTCCGCGCCCGCGGCGAGCGGCCCCGCGGCCTGGTCCGCCGGGACCCGGCCGTCGACGAGGTGACCGTCGACCTGCTCGACGCGGACTCCGTCCGGGCTGCCCTCGACGGCGCCGACGCGGTCTACCACCTCGCCCCCAACGTCCACCCCGACGAGCAGCGGGTCGGCCGGACCGTTCTCGACGCCGCCCGCGCCGTG
>DASTVO010000355.1:0-3133 GCA_035759075.1 Actinomycetes bacterium | reverse complement strand
ACCTCGTACGGCTTGGACTCGACCGTGAAGATGGTGCCGAGGGTCTGGGCGAACACGTTGGCCAGGCCGCGGCCGGTGACGTCCTGGCGGTCGTAGGAGTACCCGCGCAGGTCGGCGTAGCGGACCCCGGCCATCCGGAGGTTCTCGAACTCGTTGTACTTGCCGACCGCGGCGAAGGCGATGCGGTCGTAGATCTCGGAGATCTTGTGCAGCGCCCGGGAGAGGTTCTCGGCGACGAAGAGGATGCCGCCGTCGTACGCGATGACGACGACGCTTCGGCCGCGGGCGATCCCCTTGCGGGCGTAGTCGGCGCGGTCCTTCATCACCTGCTCGGGTGAGACGTAACCGAACGGCATCGTCACGGGGCGCTCTCCTGGGTCGAGGTGGTGGTCGTCATGAGTCGGCTCGTCGGGTCAGCTCAGTGCAGCGGTGCCTGCGGGCCGCCGGGGGCCTCCATGCGCGCGGCCATGACCTGGTCGATGATCGTGCCTACTTCCTCGTCGGAGAGGCGGCGGTAGCCGTCGCTGGTCACTGTCGAGACGACCGGATAGATGCGGCGGGTGAGGTCCGGGCCGCCGGTGGCGGAGTCCTCGTCGGCCGCGTCGTACAGCGCCTGGACCGCGCACAGCGCGGCGTCGTCGACGGCGAAGTCATCCCGCCACAGCTTCTTCAACGCGCCCCGCGCGAACACCGAGCCGGAGCCGACCGAGTGGAACTTCTGCTCCTCGTAGCGTCCGCCGGTGACGTCGTAGGAGAACAGCCGTCCGGCCTTGGCCGGGTCGTCGGCGTCGAGGTCGTAGCCGGCGAAGAGCGGGACGACGGCCAGGCCCTGCATGGCCATCCCGAGGTTGCCGCGGATCATGAGCGCGAGCCGGTTGGCCTTGCCCTCCAGGGAGAGCACGGTGCCTTCGATCTTCTCGTAGTGCTCGAGCTCGACCTGGAACAGGCGGACCATCTCGATGGCGATGCCGGCCGCGCCGGCGATTCCTACGCAGGAGTACTCGTCGGCGTGGAACACCTTCTCGATGTCGCGCTGGGCGATGTAGTTGCCCATGGTGGCGCGGCGGTCGCCAGCCATCACGACGCCGCCCGGGAACGTGAGGGCGACGATGGTGGTGCCGTGCGGCGCTTCGTTGGTCAGCGCGGTCAGAGGCGGCGTGCGGCGGCCGGGCAGCAGGTCGGGGGCATGGTCGTCGAGGAACTCCGCGAACGACGAGCTGCCGGGAGTCAGGAACGCAGCAGGCAGTCGCCCGGACCCGGAGTGGTCGCTCACGTGGGATCCTCTCGTCGCGCGGCAGGTCGGCGATCCCGACCCTACTGCCGGCTCGATCAGGAGGCGTGCCCGACGTCGACCTCGGCGAGCCGCTCGGTGAAGTGCGTCTCGATGTGCGAGTCCCACCGCCCGGCGGTCATCAAGTAGTGCGCGGCGCGGAGCAGCGTCGCCGGGGTGTCGTCAAACTGCCCGAGCGCGGCGTTGCAGCGGAAGCAGAGCATGCCCCGGACCGCACCGGTCTCGTGGTCGTGGTCCACGTGGACGGCTGGTGCCACCCGACAGATCGCGCACAAGCCGCCCTGGCTGGCCAGGAGCTGCTCGACGGCATCGACGCTCATCCCGTAGGTCGCCGCCAGGTGCCGCTCACGATCCCGGGCACGCATGCAGTCCTTGCACCGGAATGTCGTGCTGGCGCTTCTGCCGGTGCGGCCGCCGAACTCGACCAACGGCTTGAACTGCGCGCAGGCTCGACAGAACTTGTGCCCCTCAGGGACGTCGCGTGGCCGGCTCAGAAGCCCGGCCGCCCGTCGACGCTCCCGGTAGATCTCGGCGAAGCAGTCTCGGCAGTACGTCTGTCGGCCGTCAGGCATCTTGCTGTGTACGGGGAAGTCGTCCACCGGCTTGACATGCTCGCACCGCCGACACCATTTGTGGCCGAACTCGACCTCCGGCCGCGTCGCCCGCGTGCGCGGCCGATTCTCCGCGGCCCAAGCAGCCGAGCACTTCCGGCAGTAGTTCTGCCGGCCGTCCCGCGCGGCGGCGCGGAACGCGAACGCGGTGAGCGGGAGCCGTCTGTCACAGCGAGAGCAGAGCTTCGTCTCCGGCTCGTCTGCTGGCTGCACGGAGTGGGTCATTGACCCCCCTTCTGCACAAATGATCTTACGAAGTCCTCGGAGTTCTCCTCCAAGACGTCATCAATTTCGTCCAGCATCGCGTCGATGTCCTGGTCGAGCTTGTCCTTGCGCTCGGCGACGTCGCTGCTCGCCTCGGCCTCGACCTCGTCGACCTCATCGCTGGTCTTGCTCGCGCGCTTCTGACCGCCGGTGTCCTTGGTCGCCATCTCGGGTCCAGCCCTCCCAAAGGGATGTGCTCCACGTCAGCTCCGACCATAGCCGTCAGGTCGGACTCAACGCCGCCGCACGAGCGGATCGTGGATCAACCGGCAGCCATCCGGGCGAGCCAGGGATGCCCGGGAGAGACCTCCGCGACGGAGTCCCGCAGCCAGGACCGGGCCGGCTCGTCCAGCCGAGGCCAGGCGGCGTCGAGGTCCGTGACGTCCTTGTCCCGGCGAAGGTGTGCCTTGAACAACAGGCCGACCTCCGGCCGCTGGTAGGGCACCCCGTCCGGACCGCGGCACCACACCTGAGCCAGCGGGCGCCGGATGCGGTGGTCGCGCTTGAACACCCAGTCGTCGCCGTCTCGCGGCGTGACGACCAGGTCCATCACCCAGGGCGAGTAGGCGTCCCGGCGGACCCACAGCTGTTCGCATCCCTCCGGCAACGGCTCGCCCCGCCGCAGCGGCCGCAGCGCCCCTGCCTGCGGCTGCCACAGGTGGAAGCCCCGCAGCCACTCCCGCACCGCGTCCAACTCGTCGCCGAGCACGCTCACGTCGACGTCCTCATGCCGACGACGCGGGCGCCGCGGGTCCGCCTCCAGCGACCAGCCGCCCGCGACCCACCAGGTGAACCCCGCGCCGTCGAGAAGCGCCCGCACGGAGGTGGGGTGCAACGGTGACCACGGTCCGTAGAGCCGCTGGAACTCCCACTCGGCAAGGTCGTTCATGGTCCCCGCCGGGGGAAGCCCGGGTGCGCCGGGCTCAGCCACCCGTGATCGCGGCGACGAGCTGCTGGGCGGTGTCGC
>DASTVO010000354.1:0-28297 GCA_035759075.1 Actinomycetes bacterium | reverse complement strand
GTACAGGCTCGCGATCAGCGCCCACACCAGCGCGCCCTCGTTGGCGAAGAGCAGCGGGCCGGGCTGGATGCCGTACGTCTGGAAGGCCGCAATGAGCACGGCCGCCGTCGCCGACGTGGGCAGCCCGAGGGTCAGCAGCGGTACGAGCACTCCTGCCGCAGCAGCGTTGTTCGCCGCCTCCGGGCCTGCCACCCCTTCGATGGCGCCCTTGCCGAACTCGTCCTTGTGCCGGGAGAGCTTCTTCTCCAGCGCATAGGACATGAAGGTCGGGATCTCGGCGCCGCCGGCGGGCAGCGCGCCGATCGGGAAGCCCATGGCGGTGCCGCGCAGCCACGGTCTCCAGGAACGACGGAAGTCCTGCCGCGTCATCCAGCCGCCGCCCACGGGGACGATGTCGAGCGGCCCGTGCCGCAGCCTCGAGGCAACCCAGAGCGCCTCGCCGACCGCGAAGACACCGACGGCGAACGTGACGACGTCGATGCCGTCAGCGAGGACCGGCAGCCCGAAGGTGAAGCGGCGCTGGCCGGTGAGGCTGTCCGTGCCGACCAGACCGACGAGCAGACCGACGCTCAGCGCCGCGAGCCCGCGGGACACCGACGAGCCGAGCAGCGCGGACACGGTGAGCAGGGCCACGACCGTCAGCGCGACGTAGTCGGCCGGGCCCATCTGCACGGCCAGATCGGCCAGGGTGGGCGCGACGAGGGTCAGGCCGAGGGTGGCGGCCGTGCCGGCGACGAAGGAGCCGATGGCGGCGGTGGCCAGTGCCGCAGCACCGCGACCGGCCCGGGCCATGCGGTTGCCTTCGATCGCCGTGATGATCGACGAGGACTCTCCCGGCGTGTTCAGCAGGATCGACGTCGTGGAGCCGCCGTACATCCCGCCGTAGTAGATGCCGGCGAACATGATGAACGCCGCCGTCGGTTCCACCGTGTAGGTCACCGGAAGCAGCAGGGCGACCGTCATGGCCGGCCCGATGCCGGGCAGGACGCCGACCGCTGTACCGAGCGTGACGCCCAGAAGCGCATAGAGCAGGTACGCCGGCTGGAGAGCTACTCCGAAGCCGTCGACGAGCGAGCCGATGTCACCCACCGAGGAGGGTCACCCCCTCGAAGATGCCCGCGGGCAGCGTCACGCCGAGACCGGTCACGAACAGCGCCTGCACTGTGAAGCCGAGCACCAGGCCGGCCACCGAAGCCTTGACCGGGTGTGCGCCGAGCGCCCAGGCGACGAGGGCGAAGAGCAACGCGCCGGCCAGCGCCCACCCGAGACGGTCGACCACTGCAACGTGCAGCGCGAAGGCACCGACGACCTTGGCCAGTGTGGCCCAGTCGGTCGGCGCACCGGTGTCGATGTCCTCCCCGCCCTCGGGTGTGCCGAGGCGACCGCGGAAGGCGTCGGCGAGGACCGCCACGCCGGCGACCACGAGCACGACGCCGACCGCGTAGGGGAAGACGCGCGGGCCGACGACGTTCGAGCTCAGCGGAACGGTGATGCGCGTCGCGTCGACGATGGTGAACACGCCGAGCAGGAGGACCCCGACAGCAACGACGATCTCCGGGACGGCGGCGCGAGCCGCCGCCCCGGAGCGCCCTTCGGCGTGGACGGCCATGCTCAGCCGACCAGGCCGAGGTCGCGCAGCACCGTCGTCGTCGTCTCGCGTTCCGCCTCGATGAACGACGCGAACTCGTCGCCGGCCAGGAAGGTGTCGGTCCATCCGTTGGTGGCCAACGCCTCCTTCCACTCCGGCGAGTCGTGCATCTCGGTCACCAGCGTCACGAGCCGGTCCGTGGCCTCGGCAGAGAGTGCCTTCGGCGCCACGACGCCGCGCCAGTTGATGAACTCGATGTCGTAGCCGGCCTCGGTGAGGGTCGGGGCGTCGATGCCGTCGACGCGCTCGGGCCCGGTGACCGCGAGTGCGCGCAGCTTGCCGGCCTTGACCTGTTCCGCGTACTCGCTGACGCCGGAGACACCGGCCGCCACCTTGCTGCCCAGCAGCGCCGCCAAGGACTCGCCACCACCGGAGAAGGCGACGTAGTTGAGGTCAGTCGGCGCAGCGCCGACCGCCTTCGCGAGCAGCCCGGCGACGATGTGGTCGGTGCCACCGGCGGAGCCGCCCGCTATGGCGACCTTCCGGCCGCGCGCTGCGAGGTCGTCGCCGAGGTCCTGGATCGTCTTGTAGGGACTGTCCGCCGGCACCACGATGATCTCGTCCTCCGCGGTGAGCCGAGCGATCGGCGTGACGTCGTCGAGAGTCGCCGGCGACTGGTTGGTCTCGATGGCGCCGACCATGACCAGCCCCATCACCATGAGGTAGTCCTCGCTCTTCTCGTTCGCCAGCTGGGCGAGGCCGATGGTGCCGCCGGCCCCCGGCACGTTGGTCACCGTGGTCGACTCGGCGAGTCCGGCGCCCTCGATGCTCGCGGCCATGGCGCGAGCGGTGCCGTCCCAGCCACCACCCGGATCTGCCGGCGCCATGAGCTGCAGGCGCGAGACCGCCGATCCCGAGTCGTTGCCGGATGCCGAGGAGCTTGCCGAGTCGGTGGTGGCGCAAGCGGTGAGGGTGAGTCCGGCGACAGCGACGAGGACGGTCGTCGCCGGCCGGCGTCGACGGCCGCGGGTCGTCCAAGAGGTGGTCATCAGCCATGCCTTTCGTTTCGGGAACGTTTCCCGGATCCGGGTGCCGCGGACGCTAGATGCGCCGGCTGAGGACCGACCAGCCTCCGGTCGTAGCGGTCGTACTGGTCGTTCTGGTCGTGGTGCGTCTCACATCGCAGTGGGGCACGATGACCTGGTGAGGCGCCGGATCCCCTTGGCCATGCAGCTGCTGGCGATGCAGGTGGCGATCGTGCTGGTGGTGCTCGCCTCGGCGGGGGTCCTCGCCGTCCGCCTGCAGAGCGAGCAGATCCGAGAGACGTACGCGGGGCGCGTGCTCACGATCGCCCGGAGCCTCGCCGAGCTGCCCGCCGTCCGTGAGGCCTACGCGACCCATGATCCGCCGAGCACGCTTCAGCCTCTGGCCGAGCTCGTGCGCGAATCGGCCGGCGCCGAGTTCGTGGTCTTCACGGACCGCGACGGCATCCGCTACTCGCACCCGGACCCCGCGAACATCGGCAAGCCCGTGTCCACGGATCCCGGTGTGGCGCTCGAGGGCGGGGAGTTCGTGGGAACGGAGACCGGGACCCTCGGCCGGTCGCTGCGGGCGAAGGTTCCGGTGCGCGACGACGCCGGAGCCGTCATCGGCGTCGTGTCGGTGGGTGTGCTGGAGAGCGAGCTGGCCGCCGACCTGGCCGACGTGGTCCCGCCTCTCGTGGCGTGGCTGACGGCAGCCGCTTTCCTCGGCGTCGCCGGCGCCGTCGTCGTGACGCGCCTGGTCCGTCGCCGGATCCACGGACTGGAGCCGGAGGAGATCGCCGAGCTGCTGCAGGCCCGTGACGCCATGCTGCACGGCATCCGGGAGGGCGTGGTCGCCGTCGACGCTCGAGGTCGCCTCGCACTGGTGAACGACGAGGCGGCACGCCTGCTCGACCTCAAGGACGACCCGACCGGAAGACCAGTCGCCGATGTGCTCGACCGCGACGACCTTCTGCCGATAGCCGTCGGCACGGACGACCACTCCGACCGGCTCGTGCTCGTCGGCGAGCGCGTCCTCGTGGTGAACAGCTCGGCGGCCCGCGTCGACGGTCGGGTCATCGGCCGGGTCTTGACGCTCCGCGACCGTACCGAGCTGTTCGACGCCCTGAGAGCGCTGGACGGGCAGCGCAGCATCACCGATGCGCTGCGCGCACAGGCGCACGAGTTCTCGAACAACCTGCACGTCGTCTCCGGACTGATCGAGCTCGGCCGTCACGCCGAGGCGGTGCAGTTCATCGAGCGCGTCGGCGGTGGGAGCGGAACCGTGCAGGGCTCGGCACTGCGCGAGATCGAGGATGCGTCGGTGGCCGCCGCTTTGGTGACCAAGACCGCGACGGCGCGGGAGCGTGGGGTCCAGCTGCGGCTGGACCCCACGTCCGAGGTCCACGACGGAGCCGGGGACGACGTGGTGACCATCATCAGCAACCTCGTCGACAACGCGATCGACGCGACCGGAGACGGCGGCACGGTCGAGCTGCTGGTCCGCCACCGCGGGAACGGCACGGTCGAGATCAGGGTGTCAGACGACGGGCCCGGCGTACCGCCTGAGCAGCGCTCGCGCATCTTCGAGACCGGCGTCAGCACCAAGGTCCCCGTGAACGACCACCTGGGGCGTGGCATCGGGCTCGCGCTGGTGGCGCGCATCGTGGCGCGCCGGGGCGGGTCCATCACCGTCGAGGACCGACCCGGACGTGGCGCCGTCTTCCACGTCACGCTGCCTGCGACCGTTCCCCGGGACGGGCCGAGGGGAGTCCGGGTGGCACCATGAGCGGTCCCGTCGCGCCGATCCGCGTGCTGGTCGTGGACGACGACTTCGCCGTCGCCTCGGTGCACCGCGCCTACGTCGACGGGCTGGCAGGGTTCACGGTCGTGGCCGAGGCGCACAGCGCGGCTCAGGCTCTGCGAGCGGCTGACGAGCTCCGTCCCGACCTCGTGCTGCTCGACATCCACCTGCCGGACATGTCCGGCCTCGAGGTTCTGCAGCGGCTGCGGGCCAGGCCCGGCGGCCAGGAGCTTGACGTCATCGCCATCACCGCGGCGCGGGAGGTGGACACCGTGCGTTCCGCGATGGCCGGTGGCGTCGCGCACTACCTCATCAAGCCCTTCACGCTGCAGGTGTTCCAGGAGCGGATGCAGGCCTACGCGGCGCAGCGGGACAAGCTCAGACGCCTCTCCGCCCGCAAGGCCACCGTGAGCGACCAGGGCGAGGTCGACCGGTTGCTCGCGGCGAGGCTGCCTGGCGGCGGTGGCTCCGACCTCCCGAAGGGCCTGTCACGACACACCCTCTCGTTGGTCGCGGAAGTGCTGCGCGACGCCGACGGCGACCTGTCCGCCGGTGAAGCCGCCGCGCGGTGCGGGCTGTCCCGGGTCAGCGCGCGACGCTACCTGGAGCAGCTGACCGCCATGGGCCTGGCGGACGTGAAGCCGCGCTACGGCACCGCAGGCCGCCCCGAGCACGGCTACGTCTGGGGCGGCGGGACGCCGCCGCGGCCGTGACCAGCGCCGCCGAGCGCTGGGCCGCCGAGCTCGCGGCCTGGCGGATCGACCCGGAGATCCTCGACGCCGCGCCGGACTCGCCGTTCGGCTTCCCGCCGGCGTTGTTCGCCGCCCGGGACGACGTCCGGTCGCCGCTGCCGGACGGGGTCCGGGACGTGCTGCCGGCGGGCGGTTCGGTCCTCGACGTGGGCGCGGGTGCCGGCGCCACCTCGCTGGAGCTGGCCGGTTCGGTCGGGCAGCTGCACGCGGTGGACGAGCAGGCCTCGATGCTCGACGCGCTGACCGCGGCGGCGGCCGAACGCGGCGTGCCCGTCACGACGTACGTGGGCCGATGGCCCGACGTCGCCGACACGGTCCCGGTGTGCGACGTCGTCGTCTGCGGCCACGTGCTCTACAACGTGCCCGACCTCGTGCCCTTCGCCACGGAGCTGACTCGGCACGCGCGCCACCGGGTTGCCGTGGAGCTGCTCGGCGAGCACCCGTGGACACGGCTGAAGCCGATGTGGGAGGCCGTGCACCACCAGCCGCGGCCGGACGGCCCGACCGCGGAGCTGGCGGTCGAGGTCCTGCGGGAGGCCGGGATCGACCCGGAGGTCCGCGAGGTGGTCCGGGAGCCGGCCGCCCGGACCGGAGAGCTGTACGACCTCTGGGTGGACTTCACCCGCCGCCAGCTCTGCCTGCCACCGGAGCGGCGGGACGAGGTCGAGGAGCTGATGAGGGCGCACCCGCCACGGCCGCGCCGCTCGGTGGTCCTCACCTGGCCGGGACGAGGTGAGGCCCCGCGCGCCGGCCGGCAGGGGGCGATCGGCTGACGCGCGGGGCCTCGGCTGGGGACGACGGCGCCTACGGGCGGTCGTTCGCGCTGCCGGCGTCTTCGGACGGCTTGCCGGCCTTGCGGGTCGCGGCGTCGGTGCGGGCCTGCTCGGCGCGGGCCTGGCCGTCGGTGGACGCCTCGGTGCTCGTCGGCGTCGACGTCTCCTCGGAGTCGCGCTGGCCGGCGCGGCTCTTGCCGTCGGAGGCGAGGTCGGAGACCGCCGCGCCCTTGTCGACGCCGGTCAGCTCGGTCGAGGTCGCGAGCTCCGACACGGCGGCACCCTTGCCCGACGTGGCGCTCTCCGGCTCGGTGGGCTCGGCCTCGGGGGCCTTGCGCGCGTCCGCGGCAGCCTTCGCCTCCGCGCTCCTGCCGCGGGTCGCGCTGGCGTCAGCCGCGTCGGCGGCCTGCTCCTGCGTGCCCGGGACGGCGACGCCGACTGCTTCGAACGCCGCCTGCGCGGCGGCGCCGGGAAGGGTGTCGGTGGCGGCGACGGCGTAGCCGCCCCCCAGGAAGGTCATGGCGCCCAGGGCGGTGGCGGCGGCGAGCTTGGCGGTGGTGCGGGTCTGCATGCGTCTCCTCGGGAGATGACTCGGGGAGGCCATCGCGGCACGGAACGCTGCCAGCGCCGCTGCCTCGCCCGGCACGGGTGCCTCGGCGGGTGCGGCCACTGCAGCGAGCAGAGAAGCGACCCGGGGGTCGGTCGTGTCCGCGTCGTGGTCTCTCATGACTCCCCTGTCACCGATGAACGGTCCGCGTGCGTTACACCCACCGGCCGGCCGACCTCTGCGGACCGCAGCATCTGCTCCAACCGCCGCAGGCCTCGGTGCGCGAGCACGCGCACGGTTCCGGGGCGTCTGCCGACCACCGCCGCCGTGGCCGCCACGTCGAGGTCGGCGACGATGCGCAGCACCAGGACCTCGGCCTGGTCGGGCGGGAGGCGCCGGATGAGCGCCAGCGCCGCCTCGGTCGAGAACAGCTCCTCGACCTGGTCCTCCACCTGGCGGCGAGCCGGCAGGTCCACCGCGTGCGAGTCGTCGAGGGTCTCCGGCACCCGGCCGGCGCGTCGGACGTGGTCGACCCACCGGCTGCGGGCGATGGTGACGACCCAGGCCCGGAACCCGGACTCGTCGCCCTCGAACCGCGGCAGGCCCCGGATGACGTGGACCCAGGTCTCGGCGGCCAGGTCCTCCGCGGCGTCACCGGCGAGGGTCCGCAGGTACCGCAGCACCACTGGCTGGACGGCACGGAAGACCCGGGTGAAGGCCGGCTCGTCCCCCTGCGCGGCCGCGCGCACGACAGCGGCGTCGAAGGCGTCGGGGGACATCGCGCTCCAGGGGGGCGAGGACGAAGTCGGACATTATGCATGGATTGGCCAGACTCGGTCCCGCCCACTGCGTACCGCCCCGCACACAGTCCACCGGGTTCCGGGGCGGCGCCGGCCTCCGCCCGCGGGACTGTGTGCCGGAGGGTTCGCCTCCCGGCGCGTTGGCGGTCGTTGTTACTCACGAGTAGCATCGGTGCCCAGCGACTTTCCCCGTCCCCCCGAGGAGACCCTGTGGCAGGCACGGCCCGAGCACCGCGACAGGTCCGCGACGTCGTCTTCGTCGAAGGTGTCCGCACCCCGTTCGGCAAGGCCGGTGACAAGGGCATGTACGCGCAGACCCGCGCGGACGACCTGGTGATCCGCTGCATCCGCGAGCTGGTCCGCCGCCGGCCGGAGCTGCCGCCGGACCGCATCGACGACGTGGGCATCGCGGCCACCACCCAGACCGGCGACCAGGGGCTCACGATCGGGCGGACCGCCGCGCTGCTGGCCGGCCTGCCCAAGACCGTCCCCGGGTTCGCCATCGACCGGATGTGCGCCGGCGCCATGACCGCGGTGACCACCCTCGCGGGTGGGATCGCCGTCGGCGCCTACGACGTCGTCATCGCCGGCGGCGTCGAGCACATGGGCCACCACCCGATGGGCGACGGCGTCGACCCCAACCCGCGGATCCTCGCCGAGAAGCTGGTCGACCCGTCCGCGCTGGTGATGGGCGCGACGGCCGAGAACCTGCACGACCGGTTCCCGCACATCACCAAGGAGCGGGCCGACGCCTTCGCGGTCGGCAGCCAGGAGAAGTTCGCCAAGGCCTACGCCAACGGCAAGATCGAGCCGGACCTCGTCACTGTCGCGACCCGCTCAGTCGAGAAGGGCTGGGGGCTCGCCACCGCCGACGAGCCGCCGCGACCGGGAACCACCATGGAGGACCTCGCGGCGCTGAAGACCCCGTTCCGGCCGCACGGCCGGGTGACCGCCGGCAACGCCGCCGGCCTGAACGACGGAGCCACCGCCTGCATCCTCGCCGCGGAGGACGTCGCCGACGAGCTCGGCCTGCCGGTGCGGATGCGCATGGTGAGCTTCGCGTTCGTCGGCGTCGAGCCGGAGGTGATGGGCGTCGGCCCGGTGCCGGCCACCGAGAAGGTGCTGGCGAAGGCCGGCCTGACGATCGACGACATCGGACTCTTCGAGCTGAACGAGGCGTTCGCCGTGCAGGTGCTGGCGTTCCTCGACCACTTCGGGATCGACGACGACGATCCGCGGGTCAACGAGTACGGCGGCGCCATCACCGTCGGGCACCCGCTGGCCTCCTCCGGGGTGCGGCTGATGACCCAGCTGGCCCGGCAGTTCGAGGACCACCCCGAGGTGCGCTACGGCCTCACCGCGATGTGCATCGGGATCGGGATGGGCGGCGCGGTGGTCTGGGAGAACCCCCACTTCCAGGCGTCGGGCACGGGCGAGGAGGACGGCAAGTGAGCGAGATGATCGAGTTCCCGGACGAGGTCGTCACGCACGCGCCGGTCCGCTACGTCAGCCTTCCTGGCGGCGGCGGGACGGCGGCGCTGCTCACGATGGACAACGGCTTCGACCACACCAAGCCCACGACGTTGGGCCCCAACGGCCTCGCCAACCTCGAGGCCTCGATCGACGAGGCGCTCGGCCGCGACGACATCGTGCTGCTGGCCGTCACCGGCAAGCCGTTCATCTTCGCCGTCGGCGCGGACCTCAAGGTCATGCAGGCCGGCGGGACGGTCGAGCAGGCGAAGAGCTACTTCGCCATGGGTCACCGCGTGTTCGGCAAGCTGCGCGACGCAAGGGTCCCGACCTTCGCGTTCGTCAACGGCGCCGCGATGGGCGGCGGTCTCGAGCTCGCCCTGCACTGCCACTACCGCACGATCTCCTCCGGCGTGCCGGCGCTCGCGCTGCCCGAGGTGTTCCTCGGGCTGGTTCCCGGATGGGGTGGAAGCCAGCTGCTGCCGAACCTGGTCGGCCCCGACAAGGCCGTCACCGTGATCATCGAGAACGCGATGAACCAGAACCGGATGCTCAAGGGCCCGCAGGCCTTCGAGCTCGGCATCGCCGACGCCATGTTCGAGCCGGCCGACTTCCTGGAGCAGTCGCTGGCGTGGGCGGCAGCGGTCGCGCGCGGCGAGATCGTCGTCGACCGTCCGGAGGTCGACCGCGGCGAGGCGTGGGACGCCGCCGTGGCGCGCGGCAGGGCCATCGCCGACATGCGCGTGCACGGGGCAGCACCCGCGCCGTACGCGGCACTGGAGCTGCTCGAGCTGGCCCGCACCGCCTCCTACGAGGACGGGACCGCCGCCGAGCGGGTCGCACTGGCGCGGCTTGCCTTCGGCGAGGAGCTGCGCGCCGGGCTGTACGCGTTCGACCTCGTGCAGCGTCGCGCGAAGCGCCCGGCCGGGGCGCCGGACAGGGCCCTCGCCCGACCGGTCACGAAGGTCGGCATCGTGGGTGCCGGCCTGATGGCGTCCCAGCTGGCGCTGCTGTTCGCCCGCCGTCTCGAGGTGCCGGTCGTGCTGACCGACCTCGACCAGGAGCGGGTCGACAAGGGCGTCGGCTACGTGCACGCCGAGGTCGACAAGCTGCTGGGCAAGGGGCGGGTCAACGGCGACACCGCCAACCGCCTGAAGGGTCTGGTGACCGGCGCGACCGACAAGGTCGCGTTCGCCGACGCCGACTTCGTCATCGAGGCCGTCTTCGAGGAGATGAAGGTCAAGCAGCAGGTGTTCGCCGAGGTGGAGGCCGTCGTCTCCCCCGAGTGCGTGCTCGCGACGAACACGTCCTCGCTGTCGGTGACCGAGATGGCCTCCCGGCTCCAGCACCCCGAGCGGGTCGTCGGCTTCCACTTCTTCAACCCGGTGGCGGTCCTCCCGCTGCTGGAGATCGCCCGCGCCGAGAAGACCGACGACGCGTCGCTGGCCACCGCCTTCGCCGTGGGCAAGACGCTGAAGAAGTCGTGCGTGCTGGTGGCCGACCGGCCGGCGTTCGTGGTCAACCGGGTGCTGACCCGGTTCCTCGGCGAGGTGACCAAGGCGGTCGACGAAGGCACGCCGTTCGAGGTGGCCGACAAGGCGCTGGAGCCGCTGGGCCTGCCGATGTCGCCGTTCGTGCTGCTGCAGCTCGTCGGCCCGGCCGTCGCGCTGCACGTGGCGGAGACGATGCACGAGGCGTTCCCGGACCGGTTCTACGTCTCGGAGAACCTCGGCCGGCTGGTCGCTGCCGGCAAGTCCGGGGTGTACGTCTGGGAGGGCGCGACTCCCAAGGTCGACCCCGAGGTCGCCGAGATGTTCCAGACGGGCAGCTCGCCGTCGTCCGAGGAAGAGGTTCGCCGCCGGGCTCTCGACGCGCTGGCCGAGGAGATCCGGCTGATGCTCGACGAGGGGGTCGTTGCGGACGTGCGCGACATCGACCTGTCGATGCTGCTGGGCGCCGGCTGGCCGTTCCACCTCGGCGGCATCACGCCGTACCTGGACCGCGAGGGCGTCTCCGAGCGCGTCACGGGCTCGCGGTTCCTCCCCCGCGGCGCGGCCAGCCTCCCCGGCTGAGCCCCACCGTCGTCGCCGAGTGCACGAAAGGCGACGCAACCGCCCGGGGGCGCAGCCCGCGCCAGCTTCCGGCATCGTTGCGTCGCCTTTCGTGCCCGGCACGCCTCACGGTTTGCGCGACACGCCCTGGTCGTCGTCCTGCTCCAGGCATGCGCGCAGGCGCTCGAGGTCGGCCGCGATGCTGGACCGCACCCGGCCGGCCATCAGCGGGGTGGCCCAGCCGAAGAACCGGCCGGGCGACCCGGTCGCCCGGATCGCGACCTGCGTCCCCCCGTCGACCTCCTCGAGCTCGTAGCGGACCACCATCGGGAACGGCCGGTCGACCTTCAGCACCAGCAGCCGGTCCGGCTCGTGCTCGGTGACGACGTAGCCGTAGTCGAAGCTGCGGCCGAGGAACTTCGCCGACCGGACGACGGTCGCGCCTTCGACGAGCGGTCCCGGCTGGTCCGGGCGGCTGGAGGTGATGCCGCCGGTCCAGCGCAGGTCGTTGGCCGGGTCGAACATGAAGGCCGCGACGTCACCGGCCTTGCGACGTACGAGAACCTCTGGTCGGACGTCGACCGTCACGCGGGACCCTCCGGGAAGAACGGCTGCGGGGTGCCGGTCGCAACGTACTTCGTGAGCCGGTCGAGCACCATGGCCCACACCTGGGCGGTGTAGCCGAGGTCGGCCTCGGGGTAGCCCTCGGCGAACCCGTGGTGGCGGAACAGGACCTGGGTGCCGGACCCGGCGCGGCCGGCTGCTCCGAGCTCCCACTCGAAGGTCGAGCCCTCCCAGAACGGGAAGCCCGACGTCACCCGCATCCGGACGAGCTTTCCGGCCTCGACGACGACGTCGCACTCGAGGTCGACCGGGGACGCAGCGAACCCGAACCGGGCGCGGTCACCGGAGATGTCGCAGTTCGCGGTCCAGAAGGCCCGTTGTCCGGCCGTGGTCGACAGGATCTCGGTGACGCGGGCGGCGTCCGCCTCGACGTCGGCAGCGAGGGTGATCGCGCGGTCCATGGTGTCTCCCTAGGTCGGTGGTCGCTGGTATTTAAGTTGTATCTAAAATAGACTGGACGCGTCAAGCCCAGCACGATGAGCCCCGCACGCGCGCCCCGCCGTGCTGGTCGAGCGGACGAGAGGTCGGTGACGTGGAGCCGCTGCAGGTGATCGCCGCGCCGCGCCGGCTGCGGATCCTCGAGCTGGTGTGGGACCGAGAGCTGGCCGCCGGCGACATCGCCGCCCAGTTCGACGTGTCCTGGTCCGCGGTCAGCCAGCACCTCACCGTGCTCAAGGAGGCCGGTTTCGTCACCGAGCGCCGCGCGGGCAACAGCCGCATCTACCGGGCCGACAAGGCCGCGCTCGGGTCGCTGCGCGCCGTTGTCGAGGACCACTGGCGGACCAGTCTGGACCGGGTCAAGGACCTGGCCGAGGCCGAGCAGCGCACGGCCGACGAACGCAAGGGGAAGCGCGGATGACCGACCCGGACGTCCTCGAGGTGTCCGTGCACATCGCGGCACCCCCCGAGACGGTGTTCCCTTACTTCACCGACCCAGACCGCTACGTGCAGTGGATGGGCACCAAGGCGTTCCTGGAGCCGGTGCCGGGCGGCGCGTACCGGGTCGGCATGCGCGACGGGGTCGAGGCGGCCGGCGAGTTCGTCGAGGTCGACCCGCCGCGCCGGCTGGTGTTCACCTGGGGCTGGACGGTGAACGAGGCGGTGCCGCCGGGCAGCACCCGCGTCGTCGTGACGCTCGAGGACGAGGACGGCGGTACGCGGGTGGTGCTGCGCCACCACGGGCTTCCCAGCGACGTGGAGCGCCACAGCCACCGGTCGGGCTGGGAGCTGTACCTCGACCGGCTGCGGACCCGGACCGCGGGCGGCGACCCGGGTCCCGACCCCAACGGCTGACACCGGCCGTGACCGTGGGTGAGCGGGACTCACCCTGCTGGGTGAGTCTCACCTCCCCCGCGCGTGGGTACCGTCGAAGCCATGCACGCACCGGACTCGGTCGAGCTGCGCCGCCTCGCGCTCGCGGTGTCGGTCCTGGACGACGTCGACATCGTCCCGACCGACGACGGCGTCCTGCTCACCGGCGACGCCGTGGTCGAGGTGAGCTGGCTCGAGCTGCGCCGCGCCCTGGCCGGCGCCGACCCCGAGTCCGACCTGGGCCGCGCCCGGGTCAGCGGCTGGCTGCGCGGCCGCAGGATCGCCGCCGACACCCATCCGGACCACCTGCGTGGCCTCGCCCGTCCGGTCGGGCTCCCGGTCGACCACCCGCTGCACCCCGGGCTGGACTGGGTGCGCCACCGCGTCCTCGGCGACGTGCTCGACCTCGGCTTCGGCTTCGTCGGTGTCGGCGACGACCCCGACGAGGTGGTCGTCGTGCCGCAGGGCGCCCTCGACGCGGCCGGGATCGACCCGCTGCCCTGGTGGCCGGTCGCGCGCGACTACCTGGAGCGCATGGGCGCGGTCGCGGCGCAGCGGCTGGCCGACACGTCGCTGCTGCGCCCGATCGGCGACTGCGACGTCGTCACCCTGCTCGGCTCCCGTGCGCTCCGCGAGGCCCTGTGCGCCCTCGACGGCACCGGGATGCGCGCGGCGGCGGTGCCCATGCGCCGCCGTGGCTGGCTCGACCTCACCCGCATCGACCCGGCCTTCACCACGGCCGCGGCGGCCGCGACGGCGCCGGACGAGCGGGGCTTCAGCCGGCCGCTGCTCCTCACAGCCGACGAGGTGACCATGGCGCCCGACGGCGGCCGACCGGCCGAGATCGTGCTGCGCGACAAGGCGGTCGAGACGCCGCACCTGCGCCCGATGCTGTTCCGTTAGCGGGGTTGCGTCCGCACCGAGCGGCTCCAGGGCGAGGCGGGGCGCTCCTGCGGGACGCCGTCGACGACGAGGTCGACCCGCTCGTTGAAGAAGCAGACCAGGTCCTTGATCTTGGGGATCTCCGGAACCGGGTCGGGGTAGCTCCAGACCAGGTCGGGTTCGAGGGTGTCTCCCACCCGCACCGACCAGTACCGGGCCGTGCCCTTGTACGGGCAGCGGGTGATGAGGTCACTGGCCTCCAGCAGCTCCTGGCGGACGTCCTCGAACGGCAGGTAGTAGCGGGTCGGCAGGCCGGTCTCGAAGAGCAGCACCGGCCGGACGCTGCGCGCCACCAGCTCCCCCGCGACCCACACCTCGACCCGGCGGGAGCTGCGCAGGGTGTCCACCCGCTTGTGCGGGTCACGGGCGTGCACGAAGACCTGCTCGTCCTCCTCGAACCAGTCGAGCTCGGTCCACGAGAAGGTCACGTGCTTGTCCAGCACAGACAGGTCACCGGTGGGGTCGGGATGGGTCCAGGCGGCGCCCACGGCGCGGCTCGACCCGTCGGTGACCGTCCAGCGGGTGCGCCCGTCCGGCCCGGCGGACTCGTCCGCGAGCGCCTCGCCGCGTACGTCGTCGAGGGGCAGGTAGTAGGTCGGCATCCCGCCCCGCCCGTACTGGACGAGGAGCTGGGCCCGGGTCGAGTCGGCCACCAAGGTGGCGCCGAGGCGGACCCGGATGCGGCGTCCGGTCGGCTCGGCGAAGGTCCGCTGTCGCATGCTCACGATGCTGCCCCCGCGCACCCTCCGGCGCAGGGGGGCCGGACGCGGCACCCCCCACCCGTCACTCGGTGACGGGCTCCTGCTCCAGACGTCCCTCGACGCTGGCGACCGTCTCGACGATGTCCCGGGCGACGTCCTGGGCGGTCAGGCCGATCTCGGAAAGGATCTCCGCGCGCTTGGCGTGGTCGAGGAACCGCAGCGGGATGCCGAAGTCGCGCAGCGGCGTGGCCACCCTGGCGTCGCGCAGCGCCTGCGCGACCGCGTCACCGACGCCGCCGGCGCGGACGCCGTCCTCGACGGTGACCACGAGCCGGTGGTCGCCGGCCATCCGGACGATCTCCTCGGGGACGGGCTTGACCCAGCGCGGGTCGACGACCGTCACCCCGATGCCCTGCTGGGCGCAGCGGTCGGCGACCTCGAGGCAGGTCTCGGCCATCGCACCGACCGAGACCAGCAGCACGTCGGCGTCGTCGCCGCGCCGCAGCACGTCCACGCCGCCGACCCGGTCCACCGCGACGATGTCGGCGCACACCGCCCCCTTCGGGAAGCGGACGACCGTGGGCGCGTCGTCGACATCGAACGACTCGCGCAGCAGTGCGCGCAGGCTCACCCCGTCGCGCGGCGCGGCCAGCCGCAGGCCGGGGACCACCTGCAGGAACGCCATGTCCCACATCCCGTTGTGGCTCGCGCCGTCGTCTCCCGTCACCCCCGCTCGGTCGAGGACGAACGTCACACCGCACCTGTGCAGCGCGACGTCCATCAGCACCTGGTCGAACGCGCGGTTCAGGAACGTCGCGTAGACCGCGACCACGGGGTGCATCCCGCCGATCGCGAGCCCGGCCGCCGAGGTCGCGGCGTGCTGCTCGGCGATGCCCACGTCGAAGACGCGGTCCGGGAACTCCTGCGCGAACTTGTCCAGTCCGACCGGGATGAGCATCGCGGCGGTGATGCCCACGACGTCCGGGCGCTCGTGGCCGATGGCCACCATCTCGTCGGAGAAGATGCTCGTCCAGCCGGTGCCGGCGGCCGCCAGCGGCTGACCGGTCTCCGGGTCGATCACGCCGATGCCGTGGAAGTTGTCCGCGACGTCGTCCTCGGCGTGCTTGTAGCCCAGGCCCTTCTTGGTGATGCAGTGCACCAGCACCGGGCCGCCGAAGCCGCGAGCGCGGCGCAGCGCGTGCTCGACCTCCTCGATGTCGTGACCGTCGATCGGCCCGATGTACTTCAGGCCGAGGTCCTCGAACATGCCCTGCGGGGCGACGATGTCCTTGATGCCCTTCTTCATGCCGTGGAGGGCCTCGAAGATCGGCTGACCGACGACGGGCGTGCGGCCGAGCATCTGCTTGCCCCACTCGAGGAAGCGCTCGTAGCCGCGGGTTGTGCGCAACGTCGCCAGATGGTGCGCGAGACCGCCGATGGTCGGGGCGTACGAGCGCTCGTTGTCGTTGACGAGGATGACCAGCCGCCGCGTGTGGTCGGCGGCGATGTTGTTCAGCGCCTCCCAGGCCATCCCGCCGGTCAGCGAGCCGTCGCCGACCACCGCGACGACGTGACGGTCGCGCTCGCCGCGCAGCTGGAACGCCTTCGCCAGGCCGTCGGCGTAGGACAGCGCGGTCGACGCGTGCGAGTTCTCGATGACGTCGTGCTCGGACTCGGCCTGGCTGGGGTAGCCGGACAGGCCGCCCTTCTGCCGGAGCCGCTCGAAGCCGGCGGCCCGACCGGTCACGATCTTGTGCACGTACGCCTGGTGGCCGGTGTCCCACAGGATCCGGTCGTGCGGCGAGTCGAAGACGCGGTGCAGCGCCAGCGTCAGCTCGACCGCGCCGAGGTTCGGCCCGAGGTGTCCCCCGGTCCGGGCGACAGAGGCCACGAGGAAGTCGCGGATCTCCTCCGCCAGCGCATCCAGCTCCGCGCGGTCCAGGCCCCTCAGGTCCCGCGGCCCGCTGATCGTTCGCAGCAGACCCGTCTCCGGCAAGCCCACAGGCTCGGGCTCCTCTCGCGCGTCGCAGGGGGCGGGAGAACCGAGTCTACGACCGGTCAGAGCCTGGCCACGAACCGGCGGCCGCGCAGCGCCTCCTCCACCAGCAGCACCGCGCGGACGGTGGCCAGCAGCCGGGCACCCTCCCGCTCGTACGCAGCGACCGCGGCGGCCACCGTCTGGGCGTCGGCCACGTCCCGCAGCTCCTCCCGGGCCGTGCCCAGGCCCCGCCGCGCCGCCTCGATGCCGGCCTGGACGTGGTGCGCGGCGAACCGGGCCAGGACGACCGGGTGCCGGCGGAGCACCTCGTAGGCCCGGTAGTCGGGCGGGCACAGGTCGAGCAGCCAGCCGGTTGCCGTGCGCTCCCAGCCCGGGGTGCCCGGCGGCTGCACCTGCTCGGGCCACCCGGGCGGGACGACGGGTCGGCTCACCCGCTCCGGCTCGCCCCGGCCGTCGGCTGGCGCAGGTCCATCCCGGCCTCCTCGCCACCCTCGGTCCCGACGCGGCTCCTGCGTCGACCGTAGGCGAAGTAGAGGACGAAACCGAGCCCCATCCAGACCGCAAACCGCAGCCACGTCTCCAGCGGCAGGTTCAGCATCAGCCAGACGCACGCCAGGATCGCCGCCAGTGGCACGAACGGCACGAGCGGTGTGCGGAACGCGCGCTCCAGGTCCGGCCGGGTCCGGCGCAGCACCATCACGCCGATCGCGACCACGACGAAGGCGAAGAGAGTGCCGATGTTCACCAGCTCGGCCAGCTCGGAGAGCGGGATGAAGCCGGCCATCAGCGCCACCACGACCCCGACGGCGATCGTGATTCGGTACGGCGTGCCGAACGTGGGGTGAACGGTCGCCAGCTGCCGGGGCAGCAGGCCGTCCCGCGACATCGCGAACAGCACCCGGCTCTGGCCGAGCATCAGAATCATCACCACCGTGGTCAGCCCGGCAAGGGCGCCGACCGTGATGACGGTCGCCAGCGCCGGCTGCCCGACCGCCTTGAAGGCCTCGGCGAGCGGCGCGGCGGTGTCCAGCTCGGTGTACTTCTGCATCCCGACCACGACGAGCGAGACCGCGACGTACAGCGCGGTGCACACGGCCAGGGAACCGAGGATGCCCCGCGGCATGTCCCGCTGCGGGTGCTTGGTCTCCTCAGCGGCCGTGGCGACGATGTCGAAGCCGATGAAGGCGAAGAAGACGATCGCGGCGCCGGTGAAGATCCCGAGCACGCCGAAGGTCGTGGGGGTCAGCCCGAAGAGCGCCTGGACGACCGGCTGCGCGAGGCCCTCCTCGCCGTTCGTGGCCTGCGACTCGGGGATGAACGGGGTGAAGTTGGCGGCCTTGAGGAAGAACAGGCCGGCCACGATCACCAGCAGCACCACGGCGACCTTGACGGTGACGATGACCGCGTTCACCCGCGACGAGACCTTGATCCCGGCCACGAGCACCGCGGTGAGCAGCAGCGCGATGATGACGGCCGGGACGTTGAACGTCGCCGTCTCACCGGCGAAGGTCGGGCTCAGCTCGATCCCCATCGTCTCCATCAGGGACGCGAAGTAGCCCGACCAGCCGACCGAGACCACCGCGCCGCCGAGGGCGAGCTCGAGCACGAGGTCCCAGCCGATGATCCAGGCCGGCAGCTCGCCGAGCGTGCTGTAGGAGTAGGTGTAAGCGCTGCCAGAAGCCGGCACGGTCGAGGCGAACTCGGCGTAGCACCGCGCGGCGAGCGCGCAGACCACCCCGGCCACCACGAACGACAGCGCGACCGCCGGCCCGGTGGCCTCCTTGGCGACCTCGCCGGTGAGCACGAAGATGCCCGTGCCGATGATGACGCCGACCCCGAAGACCGTGAGGTCCAGCGCCGAGAGCTCCCGCTTCAGACGGTGCTCACCGTGCTCGGTGTCGTGCATCGTCCGTTCGATGCTCTTGGTGCGTAGCACCGACATGGCTCCGCCCTTCCGTCGACCCGCGCGCCTGGGCCCGGGCATGCCGCGTCGCCGCGTCCCGGCGACGCCCAGTGCATGCCACCGCGCAAAACGGACGAAACCTTCGAGGCCGACCCCGGCCTCGGTGGGCCGAACGAGACCGTCCCGGGGTCTGGGCCCCCCGGGTGGCCGCCGCACTCAGGGCAGCTCGGTGACCCGGTCGGTGCTAGGCGGCGCGACCGGGCTGAACGTGCCGAGGTAGTTGACGAGCGCCAGCAGGTCGTTGCCGCCGTCGAGCCGCGGAGCGGTGACGGTGGCGAACGTGGTGAAGTTGTCCCCGCCGTCGGCGAGGAAGTTGTTCACCGTCACGTTGTACGACGCGGCCGGGTCGAGCGCGACGCCGTTCAGCCGGATGTTGCTCACCGTGACGGAGGTGCAGTTGCCCCCGGAGATCGTCTTGGCCAGGTCGTAGGTGAACCCCTCCGACACCCCGAGGTGGAGGAACGGGCGGCTCGACCCGAGCGGCTGGCACTGCTCCTCGAGCACCCCGACGATCTGGGCACCGGTCATCGGGAACGTCACCAGCGTGTTGCCGAAGGGCTGGAAGGTGAACGCCTCCCCGAAGGTGACGACGCCGTCGCCTTCTCCCGCGGACTGCGCGAAGGTCAGGTCAGACCGCACACCACCGGGGTTCATGAAGGCGACCTGAGCGGCGTTCGATGACGTGGCCCACAGCTGGGCGTCGGCGACCAGGTTGCCTGCTGACGACTCGACGCCGCGGTCGGTTCCCGGTGGACTGCCGCCGCGGGTGATGTCAGCGGTGATGGTCCCGACCGGAGTGCTGCCGGCGGCGTCGACCAGCGGCTGCCACTTCTCGATGATCGCGGTGAGCGCCGGGTCGGGCGTGAGGGTCGCCTGGTCGACGACGTGGTTGGTGGAGGTGCTGAGGTCCCGGCGGATGTCCTTGGTCCGCTTGTCCAGGACGAGGTCGATCTCGGTGACCACCCGGCCGAAGGAGTAGGCGCTGGTCACGATCCGCGGCTGCCCCGCGGCGTCCCCGAGGACGCAGTTGTACGGCAGGTGGGTGTGACCGGTGACCATCGCGTCGATCTCGGGGTCGAGCGCGTTGTTGATCGCCACGATCGGCCCGGAGATGCCCACGCAGGCGTCCACGGCGCCGGGCGGTGGCGTCTGCGAGCCGCCCTCGTGCAGCAGCACGACGATCGCCTCGACGCCCTTCTTCTTCAGGATCGGCACCAACGCGTTGGCGGTCTCTGCCTCGTCGAGGAAGTCCCAGCCCTGGATGCCTGCGGCGGCGACCAGGGTGTCGGTCGCCTCGAGCGTCATCCCGATGAAGCCCACCTTGACGTTGTTGAAGCGCTTGACCCAGTAGGGCGGCAGCGGGGTCTCGTCGGTGCCCTCCTTGACCACGTTGGCGGCGAGCCACTGGAAGTCGGCCCCCGGGTACGGCGCGTCCGGGAAGTAGCAGCCGTCGACCGGGTGGCAGCCACCGTCCTGCATGCGCTGCAGCTCGGCGACGCCTTCGTCGAACTCGTGGTTGCCGACGCCGGACACGTCCAGCTGCATCGCGTTCAGCGACTCCACCGAGGGCTCGTCGTGGAAGAGGCCGGAGAACGCCGGCGAGCCGCCGATGAGGTCACCCGCGGCGACCGTCAGGCTGAACTTGTTGCCCCTGCGGAGCTCGTTGAGCTTCGCCGAGAGGAACTCGGAGCCACCCGCGGCGGTGCCGTCGATCATGCCTGGGGTGTTCGCCTCGAGATGACCGTGGTAGTCGTTGAAGCTGAGCAGTTGAACGTCGATGAGCTGGCCGGGCGGGTCGGGCTTCTTGGCGACGGCCCGGTCGGCGGAGAACGTGAGCGCCGTCGCGGCCAGGAGGAACGCGACCAGCACGGCGAGTCGGCGGCGACCAGCGCCGGGTCGTGACCGGTACGTGTGGAACGGTGTGGCGTCTGCGGACACGTCGAGAACCTCCGGGAGGGCCCCCGTGCGCGGACATGGTGAGGATCTCTCCACCCTGCCCGAGGTCCCCGGTGCCGTCGAGGGGTGCAGTCGGCGCCAGACCAGTCCAAACCGGCTCGGACGCTAGCCGACGACCGAGCGCACCAGCAGCGCCGCGGCCGAGACCGAGCACACCGCCAGCACCGCTGCGCGGGTCCGTCCGGCGTCGACGTGGCGGCGCACCGGGCCGGAGAACGCGAGCCCCGCCAGCAGGAACGGCGTCAGGGCCAGGGCGGTCAGCGCCTGGGCGGTGCGCAGCTGCCCGCCCACGCCGAGGGCGACCAGGGACAGCACGCCGCCGCCGAGGAAGTACGTCGCCATCGTGGCGCGCAGCCGGGCGCCGGAGACGTGCTGGTAGACCAGCGCGAGCGGTGGCCCACCGATCGACGTGGCGGTGCCGGTGACTCCGGAAACCACCCCCGCACCGGCCAGAACGGGCCGGCTCATCGGCAGCCGGACGACCAGCCACGTCAGCACCACCGCGGTCAGGACCATCACCCCAACGAGGGCACCGAGCACGCGCGCCGACACGACGGCGACCACGGCGACCCCCAGCACCGTCCCGGGCAGGCGCCCGGCGAAGGCCCACGCGAGCCCGCGCCAGTCGGTGTCGCGCCACTCGCGCGAGAGCATGACGAACGACAGGACGGTTCCGAGCCAGATCATCAGCCCGGGCATCAGCCTCGGGTCCGCGAGGGTGACCACGGGCGCCGCGACCAGACCGAGGCCCAGGCCGACGGATCCCTGGACGAGCGAGCCCAGACCGACGGCCAGCGCGAGCAGCAGGAAGATCTCCGGACCGGGCACCTTGTGAACTGTAGGTCAGGCCCGACGGTCCGATCGGACCGCCGTCAGTGCCGGTGCGGTGGTGTGCCGACCGGCGTCGACGCGCACCCGTCGACGGCGGAGGGCGGCAGCTCCTGAAGGTGGCTGCGCGGCACCCACCCCGTGCTGCCGTCGTGCAGGGCTCGCACCAGCACCCGGTACGGCCGCACCGCCTCCACTGTCGCCTGCTGGCCCGCCGGGTGGTCGTGGCCGCCCAGTCTCACCCGGCACGACGGCGCCCGGCCGACGAGATGCACGGTCCCCCGCAGGTAGTAGTCGTTGACCCAGCCTTGCCTGGGCACTCCTTCGAGGGTGCGCACCTGCAGCCATTCCCCGTGGGTGCTCGTCACCTCGGCGAGCGACCCGTCAGGCACCGCCGAGGCCGTCCGGGCGCCCTCCGGCGCGGTCTGCAGCGGGACCGCCGCGAGCGCAGGCAGCCCGTGGTCGTCGCGGCCGCTGACCAGGACGATGCGTCCCGTCCCGTCGTCGGCGCTCGACCCGAGGCCGGCCGTCGCCGGCACGAGGGTCACCGCCCCGGCGACGGTGACTACGCCGAGCAGCAGGCCCTGCCGTGCGGTCAGGGACATGTCGCGGGGTTCGCGGTGCCTCGGGTGACGTTCGTGGAGATGGCGCCGCACCAGGCCCCCCCGTCCCCGACCCGGTGGAACACCTGGTCGTACTTCGTCGAGGACAGGGCGTAGTCGTAAGAGTCGTAGACCGTCTCCGTCCCGCCGGAGATCGCCAGGAACCGCACGGAGTCGCTGCCGGTGTTGTTCAGGAAGCCCGAGCCGAGGTCCATGACGTACCGGCCGCCGGCGGCGAGCACGGTGCCGGCGGGCACCGGCTTCGGCGCACCTCCCGCCCCCGCGACGTCGTCGACGTAGAGGCCGCCGATCTGCACCTCTTCCGGGCCGGAGTTGTACAGCTCGACCCATTCGGTCGCGGAGCCGGAGGGCGCCATCATGAACTCGTTGACCCGCACCGCCGAGGCGTCCCCGGCGCCCGAAGCGGTCTCCGTGGTGTACGTGCGGGTTCCCGCGTCGTGGTCGACCGTGAAGCCGGAGCCGCCGCCGGTCGTCGCGAGGCGGATCGTGCCGTTGCGGTTGAAGGTTCCGCTGTAGTCGATCGGTGCACCGCTCCCGTCGACGTCGTCGCACGGGTTGTTGGTGAGGTAGATGTCTGCTCCGACCGCCCGGAAGTTGTTCAGAACGTTGTTCCCCGGGTGGCCGTAGCTGTTCACCCCGCAGGAGATGACGCCGACCTGCGGGTCCAGGCCGGTCAGGTACGCCGACGACGACGCGTGGCCGGACCCGTGGTGATTGGCGCGCGCTGTGGCGACCTTGCCGAACCTCGCGGTCAGCAGCGCCTCCACGTCGTTGTAGGTGTAGCCGTGGGAGCTGGTGGCGTACTCCCCGTCACTGTCACCAGCGGTCGCGTACGCGTACGCGCCGAACGCGATGCGCAGGGCGATCGAGTAGTCGTTCTCGCTGGGTGGCGTCGGGCTCGCCGTGTGGTCCCCGCTGACCGGGGTCGAGCCGTCCGCCTGCATGACGTCCTTCGCGTTGGCCTCCACGATCGTGCTCACGACGCCGGCACCGAGGTCCAGCGCCGGCCAGGGCGTGTCGTTGGTCAAGCGCAGCACCCTGCCGTCGATGTGCGCGCGGTCGGTCTGGCCGGCGGGCCCGTAGAGCCAGCAGATCCACCGTCGGCTCGTACCGGACACCGTGCCGGCGTTGTTCCAGTCGATCTCGGCGGCCGGCGCAGCGCTGGTGCCGACGTCGCAGTCCGCGTCGCCGTTGGCGTCCGTCCAGGTTCCGCCGTCATGGTCGACCAGCTGACCGACGGTGAAGCCGAGGCCCTGCGGCGAGAGGAGCTGGTAGATGCCGTTCCCGTACCCGGTCGTGTCGTTGGGATTGCCCGCGTACCCGATGTGGTCCAGGTGGTGGTGGGACGCCATCACGTAGTCGAGGTGGACCGGACCGGAGGAGATCCCGCACACGGCGCGGATCTCTGCGGCGATCTGCGTCGCGTTGGTATTGGCGCCCGTGGAGTTCCAGGCGTTCTCACCCAGGTCGATGAGCAGCGTCCGCCCGGTCGGGCCGACGACGAGCTGGGCGTCGCCCTGCTCCACGTCGAACCAGTAGATGTTGAGCTCCCCCTGTCGCCAGGTGCCCGCTGACGAGCAGGCGGGCGCGTCCGGGACAGCAGCACGGGCGGGCGAGGCCACCAGGCCGGTCGCTCCGGCGACCGACGCCAAGGCGACCAGCAGTGCTACGAGGGGGCGACGGGGCACGAGCGACCTCCCGATCGGTCCCTGGCCGGGACCGGCGCGGCACCCTGCGCACCGAGCCGCCGCAGAGTGTGGCGGGAATCACCCGGTTTGTCCAGGAATCTGGCGGTGGGCCGGGCGGTCAGCCGCTCCGGCTCGCCGTCATCTCCCGGACCTCGGCGTACCGCGCACGGACCTCCGGGGCCGGGTCGGCCTCGTGGACCTCTGCCCCGGCCACCGGCCAGTCCGGTGCCGCGCTGCCACCGGCGAGCACCCATGCGGCCTGCCGGGCAGCGCCGTCCGCCACGTACTCCCCCGGCGGCGGCACGACGACCGGGCAGCCCAGGACGGCGGGGGCCAGCCGCCGGACCGCCTCCGACCGAGCGCCGCCGCCGACGAGCAGCACCCGTCGCACCTGCGCGCCCTGCGCCACGAGCGCGTCGAGCCCGTCGGCGAGCCCGCAGAGCAGTCCCTCGACGGCGGCCCGGGCGACGTGCGCCGGGGTGGCCGTGTCGAGCGAGAGCCCGTGCAGGGCGCCGGTCGAGTCGGGCCGGTTCGGGGTGCGCTCGCCCTCGAGGTAGGGGACCAGGACCAGACCGCCGGCGCCGACCGGCGCCGAGAGCGCCAGCCGGGAGAGCTCGGCGTGGTCGACGCCGAGCATGCGCGCGGCGGCGTCGAGCACCCGGGCCGCGTTCAGGGTGGCGATCAGCGGCAGGTGTCGGCCGGTCGCGTCGGCGAAGCCGGCGACCGTCCCGCTCGGGTCGTGGGCCGGCACCTCCGCCACCGCGCTGACCACGCCCGACGTGCCGACGGACACCACGACGTCGCCCGGGCCGGCGCCTACGCCCAGCGCCGCGGCGGCGTTGTCGCCGGCGCCCGGGCCGAGGTGCGCGCCGGTACCCGTGGTGCCTCCGGCCTCGGCGGGACCGAGCACAGCCGGTACCTGCAGCGCGCGCCCGAAGCCGAGCTCCAGCAGGTCGGGCCGGTACTTCTCGGCGGCCGCCGACCAGTAGCCGGTGCCGCTGGCGTCGCTGCGGTCGGTGCGCAGCGCGTCCAGGCCCGTGTCCTCGGCCAGCCGCCAGGTGAGCCAGTCGTGCGGCAGGCAGACGGCCGCGGCCCGGCCGGCGAGGTCTGGCTCGTGCTCGGCGAACCAGCGCAGCTTGGCCACGGTGAAGGACGCGACCGGCACGAGCCCGACCGCCTCGGCCCAGGCCGCTGCCCCGCCCAGCTCGTCGACCAGGTCGCGGGCGGCGGCCGCGGACCGGGTGTCGTTCCAGAGCAGGGCCGGGCGGACCACCTCGCCGTCCTCGTCCAGCACCACCATCCCGTGCTGCTGCCCGCCGACGGAGACGGCGGCGACTTCGTCGAGCCCTCCCGCGGCCTCGACCGCCTGGGTGAGCGCAGACCACCACGCGTCCGGGTGGACCTCCGTCCCGTCCGGGTGGGAGGCCCGACCCGCGCGGACCAGCACGCCGGTCGCGGCGTCGCGCACCACGATCTTGCACGACTGGGTCGAGGAGTCGACGCCGGCGACCAGCCGGGGGGCCGCGGCGCTCAGCGCGCGCCCAGCAGGTGCTCGACGGCGAGCTGGTCCAGCGCCCCGAAGGCGAACCCGCGCGCCGCCACGGTGTCCGCGTCGAAGGACTCGTACGCGGTGGTGTCGGCGAGCAGGTCCTGGTAGGTCTCGCCGTCGGCCAGGGTCGGCACCGAGAGCTCGGTCACCTTGCTGGTCTCCAGCGCGGCCTGCACCTCGGGGTCGGCCCGGAAGGCCCGCGCCCGCTCCTTGAGCAGCAGGTACGTGCGCATGTTGGCCGCGGCAGAGGCCCAGACCCCGTCCATGTCCTCGGTGCGCATCGGCTTGTAGTCGAAGTGCCGAGGGCCGTCGTAGGCCGGGGCACCCTGCGGACCGCCGTTCTCCAGCAGGTCGACGAGGAAGAACGCGCTGAGCAGGTCGCCGTGGCCGAACACGAGGTCCTGGTCGAACTTCGGGCCGTGCTGGCCGTTGAGGTCGATGTGGAAGAGCTTGCCCTGCCACAGTGCCTGGGCGACCGCGTGCACGAAGTTCAGGTTGGACATCTGCTCGTGCCCCACCTCGGGGTTGAGCCCGACCATGTCGGCGTGCTCGAGGGTGGAGATGAACCCCAGCGCGTGCCCGACCGTCGGCAGCAGGATGTCGCCGCGCGGCTCGTTGGGCTTGGGCTCCAGCGCGAAGCGCATGTCATAGCCGCGGTCGAGGACGTACCGCGCAAGGGTGTCCAGGCCCTCCCGGTACCGGTCCAGCGCAGCGCGCACGTCCTTGGCCGCGTCGGTCTCCGCACCCTCCCGGCCGCCCCAGAGGACGTACGTGGTCGCGCCGAGCTCGGCCGCAAGGTCGATGTTGCGCATGACCTTGCGCAGTGCGAAGCGACGGATCGAGCGGTCGTTCGACGTCAGCCCGCCATCCTTGAAGACCGGGTGGGTGAACAGGTTGGTCGTGACCATCGGCACGCTCATGCCGGTCTCGTCGAGGGCGTGCCGGAACCGCTTGATGTGCTCGTCCCGCGCGGCGTCGTCGCTGCCGAACGGGATCAGGTCGTCGTCGTGGAACGTGACGCCGTAGGCACCGAGATCGGCGAGCCGGTGCACCGTCTCGACGGGGTCGACGGGTGCGCGGGTGGCGTCACCGAACGGGTCGCGAGCCTGCCACCCGACGGTCCACAGGCCGAACGTGAACTTGTCCTCGGGGGTCGGCTGGAGGTTGGTCATGGGGCTTCCTTCCGGTGGAGCGTTCAGGACGCGGTGAGCCGGGCCATCTCGAGCAGCGGGTCGGCCAGCAGCGGCGTGAAGGCGAGCTCGGCGGCGCCGAGCAGGGACGAGTCGGGACCGAAGGCGGGGGTGACGAGCCGGACGCCCTCGAGCGGGGCAGCCAGGGCCTGGGCGTCGACGGCGGCCTGGACGGTGGGCGCGGCGGCGGCGTAGATCTCGGCGAGGGCGCCGCCGAGGATCACCACGTCCGGGTTGAAGGCGTTGACCACGTTCGCCGTCCCCCGGCCGAGCCAGGTGGCCACGTGCTCGACGGCCCGGGCGGCCGCCCGCTCGCCGGCCGCTGCCGCGGAGAGCACCTCCCGGACCCCGTCGAGCCCGGAGCCCGCGGGCCGCCCGGCGAGCTCGAAGAGCCGCTCCTCGCCGGCCTCGGTCTCCCAGCACCCGCGGGAGCCGCAGTGGCACTCCAGCCCGTCCGGGTTGACCAGCAGGTGGCCGACCTCGCCGGCGTACCCGTGGCTGCCCGCGAGCGGCCGGCCGGACGTGAAGATCCCGGCGCCGATGCCCGAGTGACCGGCCAGGTAGACGAGGTCGTCGCAGCCGACCGCGGCCCCGCGTACGTGCTCGGCCATGGCTCCGAGGTCGGCGTCGTTCCCGACGACCACGGGCATCTCGAGCTCGAGCGCCAGCTCGGCGCCGAGCGGCAGGTCCGACCAGCCCAGGTTGGGGACCTGCCGGACCAAGCCGTCGGGGACCCGCACCATGCCGGGAACCGCCGCACCGGCGCTCATACAGAAGGCGTCGGCCGGCATCTCCGCGAGCAGCTCGTGGGCGACCCTTCCGATCGAGCGGACCACCTGCCGCATGCGTCGCGGGCCGCGCCGGTGCGGGATGTCGCGCCGGGAGAGCACGTGCCCGCCCAGGCCGACCCTGGCAACGGTGAGGTGGGTCACGCCGATGTCGACAGCGAGGACCTGCACCCGCTGCGTCTCGGGCACCACGACGTGCGACGGCCGGCCGCCGGCGCCCTTGCCCCCCACCGCGTTGCTCCGACCGCCTGGTTCCTCGCGGACCAGCCCGGCACCGACCAGCTCGCCGGTGAGGTCGCCGATCGTGCTGCGGTTGAGGGCGAGCAGGCTGGTCAGCCTGCTGCGCGAGGTCGGGCCGTGGACGTGCACGTACCGGAGCAGCGTGCCGAGGTTGCCCCGCCGGACGTCCTCCGAGCGCGCGCCGCGCGCGCCGCGCGTGACGACGTCCATGGGCATCCGACCGCCCGCGACTAGATGCGGCCAGTGGCGGACGCCCGACGGCGCGAGACCGCGTCCACACCAGCAGCGAGGAGCAGCACGCCACCGGTCACCATGAAGACGACTGCCGCTGTCTGGTTGAGCAGCCCCATGCCGTTGGCGACGATGGCGACGACGAGGCCGCCGATGATGGCGTCGACCGGTCGGCCCTTGCCACCGAAGAGGCTGGTTCCACCGATCACCGCCGCCCCGACGGCGTACAGAAGGGTCTCGCCACCGCCGGTCGAGGGCGTCACCGAGTTCACGCGGCTGGCCAGCAGGACGCCGGCAACCGCCGCGATCGTCGAGCAGAGCACGAAGCAGAGCAGCTTGATGCGGGGGACGTTGATGCCCGCGCGCCGCGCCGCCTCGGCGTTCCCACCGACTGCGTAGACGTGCCGGCCGAACAGGGTCCGGTTGAGCAGGAGCGTGAAGAGGACCAGCAGGACGAGGACCACCGGGATGACGATGGGGACGCCCTTGATCGAGCTGATGGCCGGGTTCCGGCTGCGCTCGCCGCTCAGGTAGTAGGTCGCGATGCCGAGCACCAGGGCGATGCCGACGACCTTTGCCAGCAGCACCGCCGGGGACTGCGCCACGAGACCGCGGCCGCGTCGGTTGGCCAGCTGGCGGAAGGACACCGCGGCGTACGCGGCGACCAGCACGACGTACATCGTCCAGCCGAGCCACACCGGCATGTTGTTGGACATGATCGCCAGGACGGTCTCGCTCTGGATCCGGATGGTCCCGCCCTCGCCGATGATCTGGAGCAGGAGTCCTTGCAGGCCGAGGAAGCCGGCCAGCGTCACGACGAAGGACGGGATGCCCACCCGGGACACGAGGATTCCGAT
>DASTVO010000353.1:0-10568 GCA_035759075.1 Actinomycetes bacterium | reverse complement strand
GTCTGCACGTAGTGGACGTCGGCGGGGTCGGTGATCCCGGCCCGTTCCATGGCGACCTTCACCCCGGCGGCGACCTTCTCGACCATCGGCACCCGGCCGATGTCCTCGGGCAGGATCGTCTCGCTCATGGCGTAGCCGACGGACAGCCGCGGCTCGTCGGTCTGCGGCACCTTGTCGGGGTCGGTGGTCGCGAAGATCGTGGCGTGCGGCGAGATGACGCCGTCGGTGCCGCCCGACCACACGATCGGGATCTGCTTGATCTCGTCCATCGGTCGGGTGCCCTTGGCCTCGAGCACCTCGCGGAACGCCCGGTCGGCGATGATCCGCGTGTAGTCGTTCACTCCCCCGTTGCCCTCGGTCTTGCCGATGACGGCGATGACCCGGTCGGCCTCGATCGCGCCCTCGTCGATCAACCGGGCGAGCCCGGACGCGTCCGACACGCTCTCGATGGCCACCTTGTGGACCTCGACGGGCTGGGGGCTCATGCGCTGTCTCCTCGCTCGATGACGGTTCCGGCGCGGCCGTGGACCGCGCGCTCGATGTTCTCCAGTGACGTGATCGCCGACCGTGCTCCCCCGGCCTCCACGAACCGCACGGCGGCCTCCACCTTCGGGCCCATGCTCCCGCTCGCGAAGTCGTGCTCGCGCTGCAGGTCCCGCATCTGCTCCGCTGTGACCCGCTCGACCGGTGTGGCGTCCGGGGTCCCGAAGCCCAGGACGACGTTCTCGACGTCGGTGGCGATGACGAGGCAGTCGGCGCCGACCGCGCGGGCGAGCAGCGCCGCAGACAGGTCCTTGTCGACGACAGCCTCGACGCCGTGCAGGACACCGTCCCGCCGGACCACGGGGATGCCGCCGCCGCCCGCTCCCACCACGACGAAGCCGGCCGCGCACAAGGCCGTGATGGCCGGAGCGTCGATGATCTCCAGCGGCTCCGGGCTCGCGACCACCCGCCGCCAGCCCTTCTCGCCGCGGTCCTCCCAGGTCTGGCCGTGCTCGACCAGCGGCCGGGCCTCCTCCTCGGGCAGGTAGCGGCCGATCGGCTTCGTGGGCTTCTCGAACCCGGGGTCGTCACCGTCGACCAGGGTCCGGGTGACGACGGTGGCCACCCGCTTGTCGAGTCCCCGCGCGGCCAGCGCGGCGTCCAGGGCGTCGAGGATGAGAAACCCGATGGTGCCCTGGGTCTGGGCGCCGCACCAGTCCAGCGGCACCGGCGGGACGACCTGCGCGGCGAGCTCGTTCTTCACCAGCAGGTTGCCGACCTGCGGGCCGTTGCCGTGGGTCAGCACGACGTCGACCCCGGCCCCGACCAGGTCCGCGACGCTCTCCATCGCGACGCGGACGGCCCGGTCCTGGTCGTCGGGTGCCGCGCTGCCACCGGGACCGGTCATGGCGTTGCCGCCGAGAGCGATGAGCACGCGCATGCACCGCACCCTAGGGGTCGGGCGGTCCGCTGCGGCGGCGGGCAGTCAGGTGCCGAGGCGGCGGTAGCGGTCGAGGCGGGCGGCGAGCCGGGTCCGCGGGTCGCGGCGCAGCAGCAGGCTCAGCTCGCGCTCGAGCACCCGGGCGACCCGCTCCAGGTAGGCCTCCGGCTCGTCGGCGGCGTCCGGGTGCTCGGCCACGACCCGGTCGACGATCCCGGCCGCCAGCAGGTCCAGCGACCGCACCCCCTGCTCCTGAGCCATCTCCGGCGCCCGCTCGGTGGTGCGGTGGATGATCGCCGACGCACCCTCGGGGGGCAGCGGCGACAGCCAGGCGTGCTGCGCGCAGACGACCCGGTCGGCCGGCAGCAGGGCGAGCGCTCCCCCGCCGGCCCCCTCGCCGAGCAGCAGGCAGACCGTCGGCGCGTCGAGCAGCACCAGGTCGGCCAGCGACCGGGCGATCTCGCCCGCCAGCCCGCCCTCCTCGGCCTCTTTGGACAGCGCGGCACCGGCGGTGTCGATGACCGTGACCAGCGGCAGCTTGAGCTCGTCGGCGAGCTTCATCCCGCGCCGGGCCTCGCGCAGCCCGGCCGGCCCGAGCGGGTTCCCGGCGCCCTGCCGGGAGCGGTCCTGCCCGAGCACCACGCACGGCGCCCCGCCGAAGCGGGCCAGCGCCAGCAGCAGCCCGGCGTCGGTCTCCCCGGCCCCGGTCCCGTGCAGGGGCACCACGTCCCGGGCGGCGTGCCGCAGCAGCTGACGCACCCCGGGCCGCTCCGGCCGCCGCGACCTGGTGATCGACTCCCAGGCCGGGAGGTCGGGCAGCGGCTCGAGCGGCACGTCGTCGACCTCGGGCGAGCCCTCGAGCGGCGCGGCCAGCACGTTCAGCGCCCGGTCGAGCACCTCGGCGATCGCCTCCGGCGGCACCACCGCGTCGACGATGCCGTGCGCCCGCAGGTTCTCCGCGGTCTGCACGCCCGCCGGAAAGGGCTCGCCGTAGAGCGCCTCGTACACCCGTGGCCCGAGGAAGCCGATCAGCGCCCCGGGCTCGGCGACCGTCACGTGCCCGAGCGAGCCCCACGACGCGAGCACCCCGCCCGTGGTCGGGTTGCGCAGGTAGACGAGGTACGGGTTGCCGTTCGCCTTGTGCCGCCCGATGGCGGCCGAGATCTTCACCATCTGCAGGAAGGCCGTCGTGCCCTCCTGCATCCGGGTACCGCCCGACGTCGGTGACGCCAGCAGCGGCAGCCGCTCGTCGGTGGCCCGCTCGACCGCGCGCACCAGGCGGTCGGCGGCGTGCACGCCGATGGACCCGGCGAGGAACCCGAACTCGCACGCCACCACGGCCACCCGCCGCCCGTGCACCCGGCCCTCGCCGGTGACGACCGCCTCGTCCAGCCCGGTCCGCTCGCGGGCCCTCGCCAGCGCGGCGGCGTACGCGGGGTCGGCCGGTGTCGCGTCGATCGGCTCGTCCCAGCGCACCCAGCTGCCCGCGTCGAGAACGGCCTCGATGAGCTCCAGTGCGCCCGGGCTGCTCACGACCCGGCCGCCGCGTCGACGGCGTCCAGCTCGTCGAGCCACTGGCGCACCGAGGCGTCGTGCTGGCCGAGCAGCGGCGGCGCGGCGTGCTCCACCGGTGTCGAGCCGTCGAACCGCAGCGGCGGCCCCGGCAGGCGCACCCGGCCGGCCAGCGCGTGCTCGACCTCGACCAGCAGCCCCTGGGAGCGGGTCTGCTCCCACTCGTACACCCGGTCCAGCGGGCGGACCTCGCCGGCCGGCACCCCGAGGGCGTCCAGCCTGGGCAGCAGGTCGGCCAGCGCGTACGCGGCGAAGGCGCTGTCGACGGCGGCGTTCACGGCCTCCCGGTTGCGCACCCGCTCGGCGTTCGTGGCGAACCCGGGCTCGTCGACCGGCAGGTCGAACGCCGGCGCCAGCCTGCGCCACAGCCCCTCGCTGCCGACCGCGATCTGCACCAGCCCGTCCCGGCAGTGGAAGAGCCCGTAGGGGCAGATCGACGGGTGGTGGTTGCCCTGCCCGAACGGCACCTCGCCGGCCACCGTGTACCGGGTGCCCTGGAACGCGTGCACCCCGACGATCGCGGCGAGCAGCGAGGTGCGCACGACGGTGCCGCGGCCGGTCCGCTCCCGCTCGTGCAGCGCGGCGACGGCGCCGTACGCCCCGTACATCCCGGCCAGCAGGTCCCCGATCGGCACCCCGACCTTCATCGGGTCGTCCCGGCCGGTGCCGGTCAAGGACATCAGGCCGGCCTCGCCCTGCGCGATCTGGTCGTAGCCGGCGCGGCCGCCCTCCGGACCGTCGTGGCCGAACCCGGTGATGGACAGCACGACCAGCCGGGGGTTGAGCTCGTGCAGCCGGTCGACGGAGAAGCCGAGCCGGTCCAGCACGCCGGTGCGGAAGTTCTCGACCAGCACGTCCGCGCGGCGGACCAGGCGGGTCAGCAGCGCCTTGCCCTCGTCGGACTTCAGGTCGGCGGTGACCGACTCCTTGTTCCGGTTGCAGGACATGAAGTACGTGCTCTCGCCGCTGTCCTGGACCGCCCCGCCGGCGCCGACGAACGGCGGCCCCCACCCGCGGCTGTCGTCACCCCCGTCGGGGTTCTCCAGCTTGATGACCCGGGCGCCGAGGTCGCCCAGCATCATCGCCGCGTGCGGGCCTGCGAGGGCACGGGAGAGGTCGACGACGACGACACCGTCCAGGGGTCCACTCATGCGCAGGAGCCTGGCACAGGGGGTTGCCCTGGTGGTCGGGGCGGGAGAGAGTGGAGATCGCGCCGCCGAGGCGATCGAGGTGGGGACGATGCACGAGTGCGAGCCGCGGAACTTCCTGCGGCCGTGCCTGCTCCTCCTCCTGCTCGAGGGCCCGTCGCACGGCTACGACCTGATCCGCCGGCTCGACCCCTACGACGTGACCGACGGGGACCCGGGCCACGTCTACCGCGCGCTGCGGTCCCTGGAGAAGGACCGGATGGTGCGATCGGCGTGGGTCCCGTCCTCGACCGGGCCGTCGCGGCGGGTCTACCGGCTCACCGCGCGTGGCCAGGAGTCGCTGCGGACCACCGTCCCCGCGCTGGAGCACTCGGCGGCGGTCATCAACCGCTTCCTGCACACCTACGCCCACCAGTGCGCGCACGCCGGCGCGGGCTCCGCCGGCCGGCTCTCCCGGCAGTCGGCGCGATGACGCTGTCCGCCACCGCCGCGTTCGCCGCCCGGGCGGCGCCCGGCACGGCCCTGATGGCGCAGGCCGGCGCGCGGGCGCAGGCCTGCCACGACATGGCCCAGCGGTTCCACCGCGGCGGCAAGCTCATCGTGTTCGGCAACGGCGGCGGGGCGACCGACGCGCAGCACCTGTCGGTCGAGTTCGTGCACCCGGTGATCGTCGGCAAGCGCGCGCTGCCGGCCCTCTCGCTCACCAGCGACGTCGCCACCGTCACCGGGCTGGCGCGCGAGGACGGCTTCCGGGAGAGCTTCGCCCACCAGGTCGAGCTGCTCGCCGAGCCCGCCGACATCGCGCTCGGGCTCTCACCGGACGGCCGCTGCGAGAACGTGGCGCGCGCCTTCGCCACCGCGCACCGGCTCGGCCTGCTCACGATCGCGCTCTCCGGCGGCACCGGCGGGTTGTTCGAGGGCAGTGCGGACGTAGACCACCTGGTGGTCACCGGGACCGAGGACCCGCGCATCGTCAAGGAGATGCACGTCACCGCGTACCACGTGCTCTGGGAGCTCGTGCACGTCTTCCTCGAGCAGCCCGGCGTGCTCGGCCCGGAGGTGATCAGGTGACCTCGAAGCCGTACGCGGGCCGGCCGCTGCCCGTCGTCCGCGGCGACGCCCACGAGCCGACGGTGCCCGAGTGCTACGGCGACGTGTGCATCACGTGCTCCGACCAGGCCGTCGCCGTCACGGTCACCGAGCTGCTGCCGGACGGGCTGGCGCTGGTGGACACCGGAGTGAGCGTCGAGGAGGTGAGCGTCGGGCTGGTCGACGCGTCCGTCGGTGACGTCGTGCTCGTCCACGCCAAGGAAGCCATCGCCGTCGTCGCGCCCGGCGGACAGTCATGACCGGCGTCGAGTCGCTCTACCCGTTCCTGTACTCCGGCGACGCCGACCTCGAGGCGGTGCTCAAGGAGGTCCGGCGGTCCACGGAGGAGAAGACCGCCGAGATCGTGGCGCTGCGGCGGGAGGTGGTCGAGCGGTACGCGGACGAGCTGGTCGCGTGCGCCGAGGCCATGGCCGAGCGGTTCGACGCCGGGGCGAAGCTGTTCGCGTTCGGCAACGGCGGCAGCAGCACCGACGCGCAGGCGGTCACGACGATGTTCATGGCGCCGGGCCACGGGCCGCGGGCGCTGCCGTCGATCGCGCTGACCGGTGACGTCGCGGTGGTGACCGCGCTGTCCAACGACATCGGGTTCGAGGTCATCTTCGCCCGCCAGCTGGCGGCGTTCGGCCGCTCCGGCGACATCGCGCTCGGGCTCTCGACGAGCGGCGGGTCGGCCAACGTGATCCGCGGCTTCGAGGAGGCCGGCCGGCGCGGGATGCTGACCGTCGGGCTGGCCGGCTACGACGGCGGGAAGATGGCCGAGCTGGACACGATCGACCACCTGTTCGTCGTGCCGTCGTCGTCGGTGCACCGCATCCAGGAGGCCCAGACGACCGTCTACCACGTCCTCTGGGAGCTCACCCAGCAGGCGCTGGCCGGCCGGTAGGCGCTCGCCCGTGACAGCGGCGCCGGGGAGGACGGCGGCTCGGGTCAGGCGGCGCGCCCGGGTCACCGGGATCGTGCAGGGCGTGGGGTTCCGGCCGTTCGTGGCCGGGCTGGCTGCGCAGCACGGGCTGGGCGGGCTGGTCGGCAACGACACGTCCGGGGTGTTCCTGGAGGTCGAGGGGGCGCCGGACGACGTGGCCGCCTTCCTCCTCGACGTCTCCCGGCGGGCGCCGGCGCTGGCGGTGGTGGAGTCGGTGGAGTCCGAGCCGGTTCCGGTGCGCGGGGACACGTCGTTCGTCATCGCGGCGAGCACAACGGGGACCGGCCACGACGCGCTGGTGGCGCCGGACACCGCGACCTGCGACGAGTGCCTGCGCGAGATGGACGACCCGTCCGACCGGCGCTTCGGCTACCCGTTCGTCAACTGCACCGCCTGCGGGCCGCGGTTCACGATCGTCACCGGGGTGCCCTACGACCGGCCGTCCACGACGATGGCCCCGTTCCCGATGTGCGCCGACTGCGCCCGGGAGTACGCCGACCCGCACGACCGCCGCTACCACGCGCAGCCGGTGTGCTGCCCGGCCTGCGGCCCGACGCTGCGGCTGGTGCACGCGCGCGACGACGGGACGGTGGAGTCGGAGGACGTCGTGGCGGCCGCGGCCGAGCTGCTGCTGGGCGGCGCGGTCCTCGCCGTGAAGGGGATCGGCGGCTACCACCTCGCGGTCGTGGCCGACGACGAGACCGCGGTGTCGTCGCTGCGCTCCCGCAAGCACCGGGAGGACCGGCCGTTCGCGCTGATGGCCGCCGACGTGGAGGCGGTCGACCGGCTCGCGGTCGTCGACGACGCGGCGACCGCGGCGCTGGTGGACCGGCGCCGGCCGATCGTGCTGCTCCCCCGCCGCGACGACGCGCCGGTCGCCCCGTCGGTGGCGCCGGGCAACCGGTACCTCGGCGTGATGCTGCCCTACACCGGGCTGCACCACCTCCTGCTGCGGGCGGTGGGCCGCCCGTTGGTGCTGACCAGCGGCAACGTGTCCGACGAGCCGATCGCCCACGACGACACCGACGCGCGTGAGCGGCTCGCGCCGATCGCCGATGCGTTCGTCGTGCACGACCGGGCGATCCACACCCGGGTCGACGACTCGGTGGTGCGCGTGACCGGCGGCTCGGTCGTGCCGGTCCGGCGCTCGCGCGGGTTCGCGCCGGCGCCGCTGCCGCTGCCCTGGGCAGCCCCACGGCACGTGCTGGCCTGCGGCGCGGAGCTGAAGAACGTCTTCGCGGTGGCCAAGGACCGCCGCGCCTTCCTGTCGCACCACGTCGGCGACCTGACGAACCTCGAGACGCTGACCGCGTTCACCGCGGGGGTCGACCATCTGCAGCACCTGTTCGACGTACGGCCCGAGATGGTCGCCCACGACCTGCACCCGGACTACCTGTCGACGCGTTACGCGCTCGACCTCGACGGGGTCGAGACCCTCGGCGTGCAGCACCACCACGCGCACGTCGCGTCCTGCCTCGCGGACAACGGCGAGACGGGGCCGGTCGTCGGCGTGGCGCTGGACGGCCTCGGCTACGGCACCGACGGCACGCTGTGGGGCGGCGAGGTGCTGGTGGCGGACCTGGTGGACTTCGAGCGTGCGGGGCACCTGGAGCCGGTGCCGCAGCCCGGCGGCGACGCCGCGACCCGGGAGCCGTGGCGGATGGCGGCCTCCTTCCTGCGATCGGCGTTCGGCCCGGACCTGCCGTCCGGGCTCGCGGTCGCGGCCCGGAACGCGGACCGGTGGGACGCGGTCCTGTCGGTCGCCGCCTCGGCGGAGCACGCGCCGCTCACCTCCAGCGCCGGACGGCTCTTCGACGCGGTGTCGGCGCTGCTCGGGGTCCGGGACACGGTGACCTACGAGGGGCAGGCTGCGGTCGAGCTGGAGCAGCGGGTCGACCTGGTCGCACTGTCGGTGGCCGGCGGCTACGAGGCCGCGGTGGACGACGGGGTGCTGCGCAGCACCGACCTGGTCCGGGCGGTGGTGCGCGACGTGCTGGCCGGGGTGGACCCGGGGGTCGTGGCCGCGCGCTTCCACGCCGGGCTGGCGGCCGGGGTCGTCTCGCTCGCGGCGCAGGTGGCGGCCGACCGTGGCCTGTCGACCGTCGCGCTCTCCGGCGGGGTGTTCCAGAACGTGGTGCTGACCGCGGCCGTAGCGGACGGGCTGACCGCGCGGGGGCTGCGGGTGCTCACCCATTCCCGCGTACCGCCGAACGACGGCGGCATCGCGTACGGCCAGGTCGCCGTGGCCGTCGCCCGCGACCGCGCCGGCCGCTGACCCCCGCCGCCGGTGGGTGGCCGCCCCCCACCCCCCCCCCGCGGTTCGGCGACGTTGCGCACCGACACGCCGTACGACACGCCGGTCCTTGCGTACGGAACGTCGCCCAACCGGGAAGGTCTGAGCCAACCGCGAGGGGCGGCGCTCAGCAGATGCGCGGGAGCGGGTCACCCACCAGCATGTCGACGATGCGGGTGCCGCCGAACGTCGTGCGCAGCAGCACGATGCCGGGCGGGTCGTCGCGGACCTGACCGATCACCGCGGCCTCGGCCCCGAGCTCGTGCCCGCGCAGCGCAGCCAGCGCCGCGTCCGCCTCGTCGGGCGGAACGACGGCCACCAGGCGCCCCTCGGACGCCACGTACATCGGGTCGATGCCGAGGATCTCCGACGCCCCCGTCACCTCGGGCCGCACCGGCACCGACTTCTCGTCCACCACGACGGCGACCTGGGACGCGGTGGCGATCTCGTTCAGGATCGTCGCCACCCCGCCGCGGGTCGCGTCGCGCAGCACCCTCGTCGAGGGAGCCGCGTCCAGCAGCGCAGCCGTGATCTCGTGCAGCGGCGCCGTGTCGGACTCGATGTCGGCCTCGATGTCGAGCTCTCCGCGAGCGAGCATCACGGTCACACCGTGGTCGCCGACCGGGCCGGAGACGAGCACCACGTCGCCCGGCCGCACCCCCGCGGCGCTCAGGGAAAGCTCCCGCTCGACCACCCCGACGCCGGCGGTGTTGATGTAGCAGCCGTCGCCCTTGCCGCGCTGCACCACCTTGGTGTCGCCGGTGACGACCTGCACCCCGGCGGCGGCCGCGGCCGCCGCCATCGACGCGGTGATCCGCTGCAGGTCCGCGACCGGGAAGCCCTCCTCGAGGACGAACCCGACCGACAGGTACAGCGGCCGGGCCCCGCACATCGCCAGGTCGTTGACGGTCCCGTTGACCGCCAAGTCGCCGATGTCGCCGCCGGGGAAGAACAGCGGGGACACCACGAACGAGTCGGTGGTGAACGCCATCCGGGTGCCGCCGACCTCGAACGTGGCGCCGTCCTCCAGCCGCTCCAGCGTCGGGTTACGGAACGCGTCGAGGAACACCGCCTCGATCAGCGTGTGCGTCGCCTTGCCGCCGGCGCCGTGCGCGAGCGTGATGCGCTCCTCCTTGACCTTCGGCTTGCGGCGCCGGGCCTTGTCGATGCGGGCGAGCACCTGCTGCTCGCGGGTGAGGTGCGGCTCGCCGGTCGCGTGCCGTGCGCGCTCCTCGTCGGCCTCGGCCTCCCGGACCGCGGCCTCGGCCCAGTCGGCCGACCGTTCCTCGGCGTCCGCCGGGTGCGGGTTCATGCGCGGGTCGCCTCCCGGACACGCTCACGGGTGAAGCGCCCGAAGTTGTAGTACGCGGCACAGGCGCCCTCGGAGGACACCATGCACGTGCCGATCGGGGTCTCCGGCGTGCAGGCGGTCCCGAACACCTTGCACTCCCACGGCTTCAGCACACCCTTGAGCACCTCACCGCACTGGCAGGCCTTCGGGTCGGCGACCCGGACGCCCGGGACCGAGAAGATGCGCTCGGCGTCGAACGCCGCGTACTCGTCGCGCATCCTCAGCGCGGAGTGCGAGATGAACCCCAGACCGCGCCACTCGAAGTACGGCCGCAGCTCCATGGTCCGGCCGATCACCTCCAGCGCCTTGGCGTTGCCGTCCCACGGCACCACCCGCGCGTACTGGTTCTCGACCTCCGACCGGCCCTCAGCCAGCTGCTTGAGCAGCATGTAGACCGACTGCAGGATGTCCAGCGGCTCGAAGCCGGCGCAGACCAGCGGCTTGCCGTGGTCGCGGGCGATGAACTCGTACGGCCGGCAGCCGATCACCGTCGACACGTGACCGGGGCCGATGAACCCGTCGAGCCGCAGGTCCGGCGAGTCCAGGATCGCCTTGATCGCCGGGATGATCGTGACGTGGTTGCAGAAGATGGAGAAGTTCTCCAGTCCCTCCTGCGCCGCGCGCAGCACGGTCATCGCCGTCGAGGGCGCCGTGGTCTCGAAGCCGATGGCCATGAAGACCACCCGCTTCTCGGGGTTCTGCCGGGCGACCTTCAACGCGTCCAGCGGTGAGTACACCATCCGGATGTC
>DASTVO010000352.1:0-5096 GCA_035759075.1 Actinomycetes bacterium | reverse complement strand
GGCAGGTGAAGCGTGTCCTGCTGACGGGGATGTCGGGGACCGGCAAGTCAAGCGTCGTGCGGGAGCTGGTGGCTCGCGGGTACAAAGCTGTCGACACCGACGACGGATGGTGCGAGCCACTGGCTGAGGGCCGCCAGCGATGGCGCGAAGACGCCATCCGGGAGCTGCTCGCAACGGAGGACGCTGACGTCATCTTCGTCGCGGGCTGCGAGGAGAACCAGGTCGCGTTCCATCCGCAGTTCGACCACATCGTGCTGCTGAGCGCCCCGCTCGAGACCCTGCTGGATCGACTCGCGCGGCGGACGGACAACCCGTACGGAAAGGCCCCGGAGGAGCTGCGGCGCGTCCGCGACGACCTCGAGACGGTCGAGCCGCTGCTCCGCCGGGCAGCGGCTCACGAGATCCGTACGTCGGCTCCCTTGGACGACGTGGTTGCGACGGTTCTGCGCATCGTCGGCGTCTGACCCAGACGTCAGACGAAGACACAGAACGGGTGGCCGTCCGGGTCTGCGTAGACGCGCAGTGGCTCCTCGGGGTCGTCGGCGCGGTCGAGCCGCAGCTCGCCACCGAGCGAGAGGATGCGTGCGTGCACGGCATCGAGCTCCTCGACGTCGCGCACCGTGCAGTCCAGGTGCAGCTGCTGCGGGACGTCGTGCCGCGGCCACGTGGACCGCGGCAGCTCGTCGACGTGCTGGAACGCCAGAGCCGGCGAGCCGTCGGGGTTGCGCAGGTTGAGCCAGTCGCGGCCGTCCGGGTCGTCTTCGCCGGGACCCGGCGGCTCGTGCCCCTCTCGGTAGACCAGCCCGAGCAGCTGGCGCCAGAACTCGGCACTCACCCGCGGGTCGGTGGAGTCGAGGACCACCTGGCAAAGGCGCGGTACGACGGGTTCGCTCACGGCGCGCCAACCTAGCCCTGACGACTGAGTCACCACCACCCCGTCAGACCGGTGCGGGCGCGGGCGAGTCATCCATGTGCGCGATGCTCGCCAGCTCCCGCCAGATCAGGACGACGAAGACGGCGGAGCCGGCGAAGGCGAACCAGAACGGCGCCGTCACTCCCCAGCGTTCGGCGAGGAGCCCTCCGACCCCGGAGCCGATGACCAGCCCGCCGTAGGTGCCCAGGGTGTTCACACTGCCCACCCTGCCCTGCAGCACCGAGGGGACCGCACGCTGCCGCACGGCAGTCGACGTGCTCGCCCAGATGAAGGCGTGGGCGCCGAACACGAAGAAGATGGCCATGGCGACCAGCGGCTGGGTCGTCACCGCGAGCGCGAGGTGCGTGACCGTCTCGACGACCAGGCCGGCGCGCATGATGTTGCCGAGGCTCATGTGCCGGGTGATCCACCCGTACGTCACGACGCCCGCCAGCCCGCCCACCGCGCCCACGGTGGTGAGCAGCCCGAAGCCGATCTCGTCCAGCCCGAGCCGCCGCGACGCGTAGAGCACGAGCACCGACCAGGCGGCCCCGAAGGTGATGTTGAAGGTGAAGATCGTGAGCACCAAGGTGCGCACGGCGGCGTGCCGCCGTACCCACACGAAGGCCTCCGCGACGTCGCGCCACACGGGGCGACGCGCAGTCGGGGCAGTCTCGGCTCGCGGGGAGAGCACGATCCGCGAGACCAGGAGCGCCCCCAGCGCGACGACGACGGCGTGACCCGCGAAGGGCCAGGCCCAACCCACGGCGAAGAGCGCGGCGCCGATCGGCGGCCCGGCGAGCTGGTTGACGGTGATGAACCCGGCGAACAGCCGGGCGTTGGCCACGGCGAGGTCGTCCCGGCGGACCAGCATCGGCACGAGCGTGCTCGACGTGGTGTCCGCGAAGACCTCCGCCGTCGCCAGCGCGAACAGCGCCGCGAGGGCGAGCGCGATGGACGCCTTGTCGAAGACGATCGCCGTCGTCAGCAGCGACAGCACACCTGCTCGGACGAGGTCGGCGGTGACGACGACGAGCCGTCGGTCGAGGCGGTCGGCGACGACTCCGGCGAACAGCCCGAAGACGAGCGGCGGCAGCCACTGGAGGGTGGCAGCGAGCGCGACCAGCCGCGCGTCGCGCGTCAGCGAGGCCACGAGCAGCGGTCCGGCGGCGAGTGCGATGCCGTCGCCGAGGTTGCTCGCCCAGGACGAGCCGAGCAGCCACCGGAAGCTCGTGCCGAGGCGCACGGGCGCGATGACGTCGACGACTCGGCTCACGGGAGCGAGAGCCTACTGACGCCTCGGCGGCACTTCACGGCGTTTTCAGAGCGCCGCAGCGACTGCCGCCACGGCGGCCACCACTGCCGCCAGCAGCCGCAGGCGGTCGGTCACCACCAGGCGGCGAAGCACGCGCTGGTCCCAGCCGCGACCGAGACGTCCATGAGCCGGCGCGGCGACGAACGCGGTCAGCGCGAAAGCCGTCACCGAGCCCGCGACAGCTACGCCACCGAGCACGCCCACACCGTCGGCTGCGGCGTACGCGACGGCGACCAGCACCGAGCCGTAGACCATCGCGACCACCGGCGTGATGCGCCGGCTGTGCACCGCATGGCGGCCGGCCCACTGGTCGCGCGGGGTGGCGGCCAGCGCTGGGTACACCAGCGCCGTCACGACGAGCTGGAACCCGGCGTGCAAGGCGGTCGCCGCGACCAGCAGCACGTCCGCGGTCATCGCAGCGGCCTACAGGTGCCGCGCGAGCAGCTTGACCGCCGTCTCGGGGTGCTCGGCTGACAGCAGCCCCGCCGCGGCGAGCACGTACCGGTCGTCGACGACCGACCGAGCCGCCTCCGGCAGCGGCCAGCCCCCGGCGAGATCGGTGCGTGCCGGCGCCAGCACCTGCTCGCGTACGTCCGCCGACCCGTGCCGGAGGACCCCACCAGAGCCCACGACGACCCGGACCTCGCGCAGGTCCTTGCCGCCGCGCCCGTGCCGGCGCAGCGCGACGGTCACCGCGAGCTCGGCCAGGCGCGCGTCGGCCGCGCGGTCGTCGTCGGAGACCGGCAGGTACGCGGGGTCAGCCGCTCGCTCCAAGGCAGCCGGTCGCAGCCGGTCCTCCTCCCCCGGTGCCAGGAGCCGCTCGCCGGCAGCCGCGTCGACCACGCCGACCGCGTTCCAGCGCATCCCGAGGTCGCCCTCGACCGTGCGGCTGCGCCAGAGCACCTCGACGACCTCCTTGCGCAGCACCGCGTCCTCGCCCTGCGGCGTGACGACGGAGTAGACGTCGGTGGTCGCACCGCCCACGTCGACCACGAGCACGTCCCCCGCGCCCGCCACGTCCCCGGCGCCGTCGGCCAGCAGCTCCACCCCGGCCAGCACGGCGTCCGGGGTGGCGGCACGGACCATGGCCGGGAAGTCGGCACGACGGGACAGCTTCTTGCCACCGATCACGTGCCGGATGAACACCTCGCGGATCGCCTCCCGCGCCGGGCGCGGGTCGAGCCGGCCGATGTCCGGCAGCACGTTGGCCGCCGCGAGCACCGTGCGCACCCTGCCGTCGAGCACGGCGAGCACCTCGTCGCGCGCAGCGGCGTTGCCCGCCGCCACCACCGGCACCCGCAGCCGTGATGCGGCCAGGCGTCGGGCGTTGTGCAGCAGCACCTCGGCGTTGCCACCGTCGGTACCGCCGACGAGCAGCACGACGTCGGGCTTTGCCACCGCGAGGTCGTGCAGGTCCTCGACCAGCAGCTCGCCGGATGCCACGTGCACCACCCGAGCCCCGGCCGACAGCCCGACCCGGTACCCGGCCTCGGCAGTCACCTCCCGCTCGTAGCCGACCACCGCGAGCCGGAGGCCGCCGCCGGCGCTGGAGCAGGCGAGGACCTCAGCGTCCGCGGCGGCACCGAGGGAGGACCGGCACGCCTCGACGCCGTCCATGACGTCGGTGTCGACCGTCGTCCGGTGCGACGCCGTGCCGAGCAGCTCACCCGTGCCGAGCTCGACGAGCGCGGCCTTGGTGAAGGTCGAGCCGACGTCGACGCAGACGACCCGCCCGGCCGTCACCTAGCCCAGTGCCTGGGTGAGGTCCTCGACCAGGTCGTCGACGGCCTCGATCCCGACGGACAGCCGGACCAGGTCGCCCGGCACCTCCAGCGGCGAGCCCGCGACCGAGGCGTGGGTCATCCGGCCCGGGTGCTCGATGAGCGACTCGACGCCGCCCAGGGACTCGCCGAGGGTGAACACCTTGGCCCGGTTGCAGATCTCGACCGCCTGCTCCTCCCCACCGCGTACCCGGAAGGAGACCATGCCGCCGAACGCCTTCATCTGCTTGGCCGCGACCTCGTGCCCGGGGTGGTCGGGCAGCCCGGGATAGAGCACCTCGGTCACCGCCGCATGGGAGGTGAGCACGTCGACGATCCGCTCGGCGTTGGCGCAGTGCCGGTCCATCCGGACGCCCAGCGTCTTGATGCCCCGCAGCACCAGCCAGGAGTCGAACGGGCCGGCGACCGCACCCATCGCGTTCTGGTGGTACGCCACCCGCTCGCCGAGCTCGTCGTCGGCCGTCACCAGCGCACCGCCGACGACGTCGGAGTGCCCGCCCATGTACTTCGTGGTCGAGTGCACGACCACGTCCGCGCCCAGCGCGAGCGGCTGCTGCAGGTACGGCGAGGCGAACGTGTTGTCGACGACCAGGAGCGCGCCGGCGTCGTGCGCGAGCTCGGCGACCGCGGCGATGTCGGCGATGCCGAGCAGCGGGTTCGTCGGCGTCTCGACCCACACGAGCTTGGTGCGGCCCGGCACGATCGCGCTGCGGAACGCCTCGACGTGGTGCTCGTCGGCCGGGGTGTAGTCCAGGCCCCAGCTCTGCTGGACCTTGGCGAAGAGACGGTAGGTCCCGCCGTACGCGTCGCCCGGGATGACCACGTGGTCACCCGGCTTGCAGACGGTCCGCAGCAACGTGTCCTCAGCTGCGAGGCCGGACGCGAACGCCAGCCCGCGGCGGCCGCCCTCGACGGCGGCGAGACACTCCTCGAGCGCGGTTCGGGTCGGGTTGGCGCTGCGGCTGTACTCGTAGCCGCCGCGCAGCCCGCCGACGCCGTCCTGCTTGTACGTGGACACCTGGTAGATCGGCGGGACGACCGCGCCGGTCGTGGGGTCCGGCTCCTGGCCGGCGTGGATCGCGAGGGT
>DASTVO010000351.1:0-3472 GCA_035759075.1 Actinomycetes bacterium | reverse complement strand
CGGCATCGTCCGGGTGGTCCCCGGGAAGCTGCCGGCGAAGGTGATGGTCGCCCCGAACTCCCCCAGCGCCCGCGCCCAGGACAGCACGGCCCCGGCCAGCACGCCGGGCGCGACCAACGGCAGGGTCACCCGGCGGAACGTGTACCAGCGGGTGGCCCCGAGCGTGGCGGCCGCCTCCTCGAACCGCTGGTCCGCACCGCGCAGCGCCCCCTCGACGGCCAGGACCAGGAACGGCAGCGCCACGAAGGTCTCGGCGATGACGACCGCCGGTGTGGTGAAGGGCAACGACACCCCGAAGAGCTCGTCCAGCGGCCGCCCGACGAACCCTCGCCGGCCGAGCGCCGTGAACAGCGCGACGCCGCCGACGACGGGCGGCAGCACCAGCGGCACCACGACGAAGGCGCGCAGCACCCCCCGGCCCGGGAAGCTCGCCCGAGCCAGCACCCACGCGAGCGGGACGCCGAGGAGGACGCACAGCACGGTGGCGAGGCTCGCCGCGACCAACGACAGGCGCAGCGCGTCCAGCGAGTCCGGTCGTGACAGCACCTCGGCGAGCGAGCGCCACGGCGCCCGCAGGAGCAGGCCGGCGACGGGCACGAGCAGGAACAGCAGCGCCAGCCCGGCGAACGGCAGGAGCACCGGCGGGAGCCCGCCGCTGCGCGTCCGCCGCGCCCGCGCCGTCGGCGTCACGGCAGCTCGAACCCGGCGTCGGCGAGCACGCTGCGCCCCCGCGCCGAGAGCACGAGGGCGACGAAGTCCCGGGCCGCCGCGGGGTTCGGCGCCGCGGCCAGCACCGCGACGGGGTAGTCGTTGACCACTCCGGCCGCCTCGGGTGTCGGCAGGCCCTGCACCGCCGACCCCGCCGCCAGCACATCGGTGCGGTAGACCAGCGCGGCGTCGACCTCGCCGAGCGCCACCTTCGTCAGCGTCGCCTTCGCGTCGGCCTCCAACGTGTCCGGCGCGGGCGTCAGCCCGGCCGCCGCGAAGACCTGCCGGGCGGCGGCACCGCACGGGACGTCGGGCGCGCAGAGCGCGACGTCGAGCTCCGGGCGGGACAGGTCGGCGAGACCACGCACGCCGCCGGGGTTGCCGGCCGGAACCACCAGCTGCAACCGGTTGCGGGCGAAGACCGTCGGCTCGCCACGCACGGCGCCGGCCGCGACCACCCCTTCCATCGGCTCGGGCGCGGCCGCGGCGAAGACGTCGGCCGGCGCCCCCTGGGTGGCCTGGGTGGCCAGCTCGGAGCTGGCGGCAAAGCTCAGGCGTACGCGGGTGCCGGGGTGCTCGCCCTCGAACCGCTCACCGAGCACGGTGAAGGCCTCGGACAGCGAGGCGGCCGCCAGCACCGTGACCGTGCCGCCCGCCTCGCCGGACGCGCCCGCGTCGGAGCCGGCGCAGCCGGACACGAGCAGCGCCAGGAGAACCGTGACGGCGCAGCGCCTCACCCGCGTACCTCCGGGACCTCCACGACGACGGCCGTCGACTTGACCGCCGCCACGGCGAGGACGCCGGGCTCGAGACCGAGCTCGTCGGCGGCCTCCCGGCTCATCAGCGACACGACGCGGAAGGGTCCGGCCTGCATCTCCACCTGGGCCATCACGGTGTCGCGGGTGACCTTGGTGACGATCCCGCGGAACCGGTTGCGCGCCGACTGCCGCGAGGCACCAGCGGCCTCGCCGGCGTCGGCCATCGCCTGCGCGGCGGCCGCGAGGACCGGGCCGTCCACGCCCTGCCGCCCGGACGGCAGCGTGGTCGTCTCGATCCGCCCGGCCTCGGCCCAGCGCCGCAGGGTGTCGGTGCTGACCCCGAGCAGCTCGGCGGCCTCGCTCATGCGAAACGCTGTCACAGGCGCCAGGCTACGCCGCAGATGCGTCGCTGACGAGCCTCGATCAGCCGCAACTGCGGCAGCCGCCTGCGTCGGGAAGGGCGCAAGTGGCCGACCGGTAGCCGCCGACTACGATCCCGGGGCAGGGACCGCAGGATGCCGGCCGGCAGCGACAAGGGAGCTTCTCGATGAGCGACGAACCCGACCAGACCGTGACCGACGGGGCGTCTGCGCACCGGGCCGAGGTGCCGGATCGCAACCTGGCGCTGGAGCTGGTGCGGGTCACCGAGGCGGCCGCGATGGCGGCCGGTCGCTGGGTCGGTCGCGGCGACAAGAACGGCGCCGACGGCGCGGCGGTCAACGCCATGCGCCAGCTCATCCACACGGTGAGCATGGACGGCGTCGTCGTCATCGGCGAGGGCGAGAAGGACGAGGCGCCCATGCTCTACAACGGGGAGCGGGTGGGCGACGGCAACGGGCCGGAGTGCGACGTCGCGGTCGACCCGATCGACGGCACCCGGCTGACCGCGCTCGGGATGGGCAACGCGCTCTCGGTGATGGCGGTGTCGCCCCGCGGTTCGATGTTCGACCCGTCGGCGGTGTTCTACATGGAGAAGCTGGTCACCGGCCCCGAGGCCGCGGACGTCGTGGACATCCGGCTCCCGGTGGCGGAGAACGTGCGCCGAGTGGCGCGGGCGAAGAAGGAGTCACCGTCGGACGTGACGGTGGTCATCCTCGACCGTCCGCGGCACCAGGAGATGGTCGAGGACATCCGTTCGACCGGCGCCCGCATCAAGTTCATCACCGACGGCGACGTGGCCGGCGGCATCATGGCCGCCCGGGAGGGCACCGGCATCGACCTGCTGGTCGGCATCGGGGGCACACCCGAGGGCATCATCACCGCCTGCGCGATCAAGACCCTCGGCGGCGTGATCCAGGGTCGGCTGTGGCCGCAGGACGACGACGAGAAGCAGAAGGCGATCGACGCCGGCCACGACCTGTCGCGGGTGCTGGTCACCGACGAGCTGGTCGAGGGCGAGGACGTGTTCTTCGTCGCGACCGGCATCACCGACGGCGAGCTGCTGCACGGCGTGCGCTACCGGTCGGGCGCGGTGCGCACCGAGTCGATGGTCATGCGCTCCCGCAGCGGCACGCTGCGCATCATCGGCAGCGAGCACCGGCTCGACAAGCTGCGGGCCTACTCCGCCATCGACTTCGAGAAGGCCACCTGAGGCCGTGCACGACCCGATGGTCCTGCCGCCGGACCTGCCGGCCCCGGTCGACGACGGCGCGGCCGACCACCTGACCGGCCTGCGGCTGCCGTCGGTGCCACTGCCGGCCACCGACGGGAGCACGGTCGACCTCGCCCAGCTCGGCGGCCGGACCGTCGTTTTCGCCTACCCGCGGACCGGGGTCCCGGGTCAGGACCCGCTGGTCCCGGAATGGGACGCGATCCCCGGCGCCCGGGGCTGCACACCGGAGACGTGCGCGTTCCGCGACCTGCACGGCGAGCTAAGAGGCGCGGGCGCCCGGGTGCTGGGGCTCTCCACGCAGGGCACCGACTACCAGCGCGAGGCGGTCGACCGGCTGCACCTGCCGTTCCCGCTGCTCTCCGACGCCGAGCTGCGGCTGGCCAACGCCCTACGG
>DASTVO010000350.1:0-6721 GCA_035759075.1 Actinomycetes bacterium | reverse complement strand
GACTGGAAGCTGTCGGGCAGGAAGACGCTGCGCATCCCCTGGGCCAGCCACTTCAGCGGGAAGAGCGACGCCAGCTGCTGCATCCACCCGGGCAGCTCGTTCCACTGGAAGAACACGCCGGACGCGAACTGCAGCACGAGGACGACCGGTGACACGACCGCCGACGCCCCGCGGCCGGTCCTGGGCACGGCGGAGAACGCGATCCCGAGCAGCGTGCAGCTGACCAGGCCGAGGACGCTCACCCAGGCGAAGGTGACCCAGTCGTCGACGGTTCCGGGCAGCCTCAGGTCGAAGAGCAGCACACCGAGCCCGAGCAGGAGCGTGACCTGCGCGACGTACGAGACGAAGACCAGCCCGACCTTGCCGACGAAGTACGCGGCCGGCGGCATCGGGGTGCCGGCCAGCCGCTTGAGGGTGCCGTCGTCGCGCTCCTGCGGGATGGCGATCGCGAGGTTCTGGAAGGCCGTGTAGACGATGCCGGACGCGATCATGCCGGTCACGAAGTACTGGCTGAGGGTCACCTGCGGGGCGATCTCGGTGGTGCCGAAGACCGAGCCGAAGATGAGCAGCAGGATCATCGGCAGCGAGAAGGTGAACACCGCGGACTCGCGGTCGCGGAAGAACTGCTTGAGCTCGATCACCACCCGGCGCCGACCGATGGCCACGACGCCCGGAGCGTGCCGGGTCTCGGCGGGCTCCGTCACCGCGGCGCCCCCGGTCCGCCGTCCGGGCCGTCCAGGTCGTCGACGACGATCGCGTGACCGATCATCCGCAGGTAGACGTCCTCGAGGGTGGGCCGGCGGACGGCGAGCTGGGGCACCTCACGTCCGTCGTACCGGCTCAGGAGGTCGCGCAGCACCGACGCCGGCGCCTCGGTCGCCACCTCTCTGTGCGTGGCGTCATCGTCGACCCACGACACGACGGCCTGCCGTCGGTGGTCGGCGCCGAGTGACTGCGTGTCGGCGACCTCAACGATCCGTCCGTCGGCGATGACGGCGACCCGGTCGGCCAGGTGCTCGGCCTCGTCGAGGTAGTGGGTGGTCAGGAGAACGGTGACGCCCTCGTCGCGGAGGCGGTGGATGAGCCCCCAGAAGTCCCGGCGCGCCTGCGGGTCGAAGCCGGTGGTGGGCTCGTCGAGGAAGAGCAGCTCGGGGCGGCCGACGATGCCGAGCGCCACGTCGAGCCGGCGACGCTGGCCGCCGGAGAGGAGACGGCACCGGGTGTCGCGCTGGGGCTCCAGCCCGACGGTCGCGATGACCTCGTCGGGGGCGGCGGGAGCCGGGTAGTAGCCGGCGAAGTGGTGCACGGTCTCGGCGACGGTCAGGTCGCTGACGTCGGTCGCGGTCTGCAGCACGATGCCCAGGCGGGCGCGCCACGCCGGGTCGGACCGGGCCGGGTCGTGGCCGAGGACGCTCACCTCGCCGGCGTCGCGGGAGCGGAAGCCCTCGAGGATCTCGACGGTCGTCGTCTTGCCGGCGCCGTTGGGCCCGAGCAGCGCCAGGACCTCGCCGCGGCGCACCTCCAGGTCGACACCATCGACCGCGGCCCTGCGGCCGTACCTCTTCACCAGACCGGTGGCCTCGATGACCGTGTCGCTCGCCCCCACCGACCCATCCTGACATTCCCACCGCGACCGTCGCGGCGGGTCGGCGTGTCACCCCGACGGGTCCTCGACCTGGCGCGCTCCGGTGCCGAGGATCCAGTCGTGAGATCCCGACCGGCGCTGACCGCTGCCCTGGTGCTGGCTCTGCTGGCGGGCGCCGGCGGGCCGGTCGAGGGAGATGCCGGCGGGGCCAGGAATCTGCCCGGGACGCGCTGCCAGGTGTTCCCGGCCTCCAACTACTGGCATGCCGACGTCCGCGCGCTGCCCGTGCACCCGCGCGGCGGCGAGTGGCTCGCGCACATGTCGCCCACCCGCCGGCTGCACCCGGACTTCGGCCCGTCCTACGGCGCCCAGGCTGTGCCCTACGGGATCCCCGTCACGGTGGTCGGTGGTGCCCACCCGACCGTGCCGGTGTCCTTCGAGTACGCGGACGAGAGCGACCGGGTCCGGTACCCGCTCGGGCCGGACACCCGGATCGAGGGCGGCAGGGCGTCCGACGGCGACCGGCACACCGTGGTGGTCGACCGCAGCACCTGCCGGCTCTACGAGACCTGGTCGACCTACCAGCGCAGCGACGGCCGGTGGACCGCCGGATCGGGCGCCACCTGGTCGCTGAGGAGCAACCGGCTCCGACCGCAGGGCTGGACCTCTGCCGACGCCGCCGGTCTGCCGATCCTCCCCGGCCTGCTGCGCTACGACGAGGTCCGCGCCGGACGGGTCGACCACGCGATCCGTTTCACCACCGACGTGACCGACCGCCGCCACGTCTGGCCGGCCCGCCACGACGCCGGGTCGGTCAGCGACCGGTCCTACCCGCCGATGGGGGCGCGGTTCCGGCTGCGGACCGGTTTCCCGATCGGCTCCTACCGCGCCGACACCCGCGTCGTCCTCGCAGCGATGAAGCGCCACGGCCTGGTCCTGGCGGACAACGGCTCGCCCTGGTACTTCCAGGGCACCGCCGACGACCGCTGGCCGAGCGGGCTGCTCGACGAGCTCAAGACGATCCCGGCGTCGGCGTTCGAGGCCGTCGACACCACGCCGCTGCGCGCACGGCGAGGCTCCGCTCGGGTGCAATGACCCTCATGAGCGACCGGCGCGACGGCTCCCCCGGTTCGGCGACGTTGCGCACCGACACGCCGCGCGACACGCCGACCACGGTGTGCGGAACGTCGCCCAACCGTGAAGATGCGCAGGACCGGGACGGGCGTGGTGGTGGCGATGCGGAGCTGTGGCGGAGGCGGAGGGATTTGAACCCTCGATGGGGTTGAAGCCCCAAACCGCATTAGCAGTGCGGCGCCATAGACCGGACTAGGCGACGCCTCCCTGCGCCGGGCCGACCCGACGCGAGGCACAGGTTACCTGCCGCCGGACAGCACCGGCAAAGCACCACAACGCGCGGCTACCTCCTCGGCCGACCGATCCCGTCGGCCGACCTCGGACCCCTCCGGCGGACCGACCCGCGCTGGTGACCGCGTAGGTCGATGACCTTCGCGGCCGCCGGGTGCGCGCCGTCCACCGGGTCGACGGCGATCCGCTCGGCGGGGACGCCGGCCCCGGTCAGGCGCCGGAACGTCGCCCGGGTCATCCGGGCCGGGCCCGAGACCACCACGTCGTGCTCCGTCCAGCGGCCGTGGCGCAGCACGACCTCGGGCAGCATGCCGCGCTCCCCCGCGTACGCGCGGTCGTCGGAGACCGCGGGCACGACGTGCAGCCACGGGTGAACCGACGCCATGCGCTCCAGCGCCGGCAGGTCGTACAGGTCGTCGGCGCGGCGGGCACCGAAGAAGACCGTGACCGCGCGGCTGGTGTTCCACTTCGCCATGTCGTCGACCAGCGCCTTGATCGGCGCCAGCCCGGTGCCACCCGCGACTGCCAGGACGTCCCGCCGCGAGTGCTGGTCGATGCGCATCTCACCGCGGGGGGAGCCGAGCCGCAGGACGTCGCCGACCCGGGCCTGTCGGACCAGGGCGCCGCTGACCCAGCCCGCGCCGAGCGCGCGGACGTGGAACTCGAGCAGACCGTCGGGGCTGGGGGCGGTCGCCAGCGAGTAGGGGCGCCGCGACCGGGGGCGGTGCGGCGTCTCGAGGGTGGCGTACTGGCCGGCGCGGTACGCGTACGGACGGTCCGGCTGGGCGACGATCACCGCGAGGTCCTCGGTCCGGCGTTCGTGCGCGATGATCTCGGCGCGCCACCACGCCGGCTGCACGCGTGCCGACTCCTGGGCTCCCTCGACCATCAGCCGCGAGACGATGTCGAGGGCTCGCGTCCAGGCCTCCTCGAGCTCGTCCAGCCAGATGTCGCGCTGATGGTGGCGCAGAGTCGCGATGAGGACGCGGGTGAACTGCTCGTAGTCCTCCGGGCGCACCCCGAACGTGCGGTGGTCGCTGCCGAGCCGGTGCAGCAGGGCCTCGAGGCCCGCCGGGTCGTGCAGGAGGGCGACGATGCGGAGCAGCCCGCGGACCAGCCGGTCGCGCTGGACGTACATCTCCGGTGGGAACAACGCGCGCAGGTGCGGGGCCTGCGCGAACAGCGTTGCGTAGAACTGCGCGACCACCTCGTCGGCGTCGGTCCCGAGCAGCCGCAGGCTCTCGTCGAGCAGGGCGATCTGGTCCCCGTGCAGCCCGGAGGGAGCGAGCCCGGCCGCGCGGGGGTCGTCACGCAGCGGCATGCCCGTCAGGTTAGCGACCGCGCCGGATACGTCCGATTCCTGGGCGTGTCCCGGCGACCGGGGGTGTGCGCGTCGCGGGGCCAGGGCACGGTGGGGTGGTGCGCCTGTCCACCGGGTCCGACGAGCTGTCCGGCCTGGCGGGCTGGGTGCTCGACGTGATCGACTCCCTCGGGGCCGTCGGGGTGGCCGCGCTGGTGGCGCTGGAGAACCTCTTCCCGCCGCTGCCGAGCGAGGTGGTGCTGCCGCTGGCCGGGTTCCTCGCCGGGCAGGGCCGGATGTCGCTGGCCGTGGTGCTGGTCGCGGCCACGGTGGGCTCGGTCGTCGGCGCGCTCATCCTGTACTGGGCCGGCGCCGCCCTCGGCCGGGAGCGCATGCGGCGGCTGGCGGAGCGGACGCCGTTGATGTACGCGGACGACGTGGACCGCGCACAGGGCTGGTTCGACCGGCACGGCCGCAGCGCGGTCCTGTTCGGCCGCATGGTGCCCGGGGTGCGCTCCCTCATCTCGATCCCGGCCGGTGTGGCGCGGATGCCCGTCCCGGCGTTCCTTGCCTACACGACGCTGGGCAGCGCCGCGTACAACGCCGTGCTCGTGGTGCTCGGCCACCAGCTCGGCAGCCGCTGGACCGACGTGGAGCGCTACAGCGACCCGATCAACTACACGGTCTACGCGCTGATCGCCGTCGGCGTCGCGCTCGTCGTCATCCGCCGGCTCAGGCGACGGCGGCGGCCCGCTTGACGGCGTCGATGCTCGCCTCGACGTCCGCGTCGTCGGTCGACCAGTTGCTCACCGACACCCGGAGGACGTCGCGGTCCCGCCACCGCGAGCCGGACATCCAGGCGGTGCCGTCGGCGAGCAGCCGCTCGGTGACGGCGCGGGTGCGCTCGTCCGGCCCGAAGGAGGCGCACACCTGGGTGAAGACGACGTCGTGCAGGATCTCGGCACCGTCGACGGAGCCGATCCCCTCGGCCAGCCTTGCGGCGTTGGCCACCAGCCGGTCCACGAGCTCGGCCACGCCGGTGCGGCCGAGGGAGCGCAGCGCGGCCCACACCGGCACCCCGCGGGCCCGCCGGGACAGCTCCGGCACCCGGTCGAACGGGTCGCCCGCCTCGTCGGGATGGGTGAAGTAGCTGGCCCGCATGCCCATCGCGGCGCGCAGGGGCGCCGGGTCGGCGACCACGGCGATGCCGCAGTCGTAGGGGGTGTTGAGCGTCTTGTGCGCGTCGGTGCCCCACGAGTCCGCGGTCTCGTACCCGTCCAGCAGGTGCCGCAGCGACGGCGACGCGGCCGCCCACAGACCGAACGCGCCGTCGACGTGCACCCAGGCGCCGCGGGCGTGGGCCAGCGCGACCGCCTCGCCGATGGGGTCGAACGACCCCGAGTGCAGGTTGCCCGCCTGCAGCGCCACGATGGTCGGACCGTCGGTCTCCGCCAGCGCCTCGGCGAGGGCGTCGAGGCGGATGCGTCCCTGCTCGTCGGCGGCGACCGCCCGCGGCGCACCCAGCCCGAGGTAGCGCAGTGCGAGGTCCACCGTGCCGTGCCGGTCCTCGCCGACGAGGACCGTGACCTTCGGTGCGCCGGTCAGCCCGTCCCGGGACAGGTCCCAGCCGGCCCGGGTCAGGACCTCCTGCCGGCCCGCGGCGAGCCCGGTGAAGTTGGCCATCGTCCCGCCGGTGACGAAGCCGACGTCGGAACCCCGGGGCAGGCCGAGCAGGTCGAGCAGCCAGCCGGCCGCGACCTCCTCCACGCCGCTGGTGCCGGGCGTGGCGTACCGCATGCCGGTGTTCTGGTCCCAGCCGCTGACCATCCAGTCGGCCGCCAGCGCCGCGGGCAGGGTGCCGCCGATGACCCAGCCGAAGAACCGGCCGGACGGCATGGCCATCAGACCGGGCTCGATGTGCTGCGCGAGCAGGTCGACGACCTCGGCCGGGTCGCTGGGCCCGTCGGGGAGGTCGGTCCCGATGGCCGCCATGACCTCGGGAGTGGTCATCCGCGGCGGGACCGGCCGGTCGCGCTGGGACTCGAGCCAGCGCTCGACGTGGCGACGGGCGCGGTCGAGGGCGGGTCCGTAGGCGTCAGGCTTGGCGGTCATCCCGCCACTGTGCAGCATCCGGGTCGGCGGCGGGGGTGGGATTCGAACCCACGAACGGTTGCCCGTTGCGCGCTTTCAAGGCGCGTGCCATCGGCCGCTAGGCGACCCCGCCACGGTCTCCCGCGCACGAGCAGGTGACCGTGGACGACGTTAGCGGGTCACCTGCCCCGGCGGCCGCCGCGGCCGCGCTCCGGCGCGACCCGGTGGCCGCGCACGGCGAGGTGCGTGGCCTCGAGCGCGGCCTGGGTCTGCGCGGTGGTGCGCTGGGCCACGCCGACGAACATGAAGTCGACGAGTGTCAGCTGGGCGAGCCGGCTGGCCATGGCGCCGCTGCGGAAGGTCGTCTCGCGCACGGCGGT
>DASTVO010000349.1:0-2836 GCA_035759075.1 Actinomycetes bacterium | reverse complement strand
GCCAATGGGGGCTCCCGTGGTTCTGGTGCGGCGGAGGAATCCGCCTGTCCACGGGCTTCGAGGTTATCAGCCCTGCGGCCCCGGGTCGGGTAGGACGGCCTGCGCGCCGCGGCCGAGTCCGTAGTGACCCGACCCGTCCTGCGCCTGCTCGGCCAGCGCGAGCACCAGCGCGGGCGTCAGCGGCGCCCGGCCGATCGAGTCGACGGTGGAGACCCCGTCGAGCGCGTCGTCCGCGGAGGTGCGCACCCAGCTCAGCGGCCCCGCGCCGCCGACCCCGGCCCCGGCCAGCACCACGCCCCGGCTGCCGGCGTCCAGCCCGGAGAGCAGGCCGGTCACGGCGTCCTCGGACTCGGGCCTCTCGGCGTCCCCCGCGACCACCACCGCCAGCTCGGCCCGCCGCCCCGGGTCCCCGTCGAGGGTCAGTGCCTGCAGCTCGTCCAGCCCGGCGATCACCTCGGCGGCGTCCCGCTCGGTCCCGGTCGACGGCGCCTCGTCCCCCTCGGGCCGCTGCACCGTGGCCCGGGCGAGGACGATGCCCACCCGCTCGATGGCGGTAGAGCCGTCGGGGAACTCCACGCCGGGCGGCACCAGCCGCAGCGCGAGGTCCTCCAGCGGCGACTGGGCCCGAGCCGGGTCGACGTACGTCCCGGTCAGCGAGAGCACGCCGGTGACGGTCGCACCGGCCTGCTCGAGCGACCCGCGGACGCGGCGCACCGTCGCCGGGCGTGCCCCCGGCGTGGCCACGACCAGCACCGTGCGGTCCGTGAGCCGGCCGGCCGCGAGCGGCTCCGCCATGGCCTGCAGCAGCCGCGCGTCGAGGGCCGCGCTCGCCTTCCGGGCGGCGACAGCCGCCTGCAGGTCCCGGACCGTGCCGCTGAGCCGCTCGGTACGGGCCGCCGACGCGTCCGCGTCCTGCTCGGCGACCGGGCCGGCGCCGAGGCCGAGCCCCAGCGCCAGCGCGAGAGCGGCGACGACGAGGGACAGCAGGTGGTGACGGGGTGAGCTCACGACCCGGCCACGAGGTCGGTGACGGAGCCGGCCATTCCGGTGACGGCGTCCACCAGCTGTCCACGCAGCTCACCCACGGGGGTGGCGTCGCCGCTGAGCACGACGGTGGCGACGGTCGCGAGGAGCAGCAACAGGGCCAGCAGGCGCATCGGCCAGACCGGGGCGGGCGGGCGGTAGACGGTGGCGACCGCGGCGGCGTCGACCAGGCGGGTGCCGACCCGCAGCCGGGTCAGGAACGTCCCCGCCATGTCCGCCCGGCCGCGGTCGACGAACTCGGCCAGGGCATGGTGGGAGCCCACGCCGACGATGACCGCGGCGTCGTGGGCGTCGGCGAGCAGCAGCGCCGCGTCCTCGCTGCTGCCGGTCATCGGGAAGACCACGGTGCGGGCACCGTGCTGCTCCGAGCGTTGCCGGCCGGGTGCCCGGCCGTCCCGGTCGGCCCGGACGACGACCTCGGCGCCAGAGGTCAGGACGCCCTCGGTGACCAGGTCGGGGTTGCCGACGACCAGGTCCGGCGTCAGCCCGACGGACAGGAGCGCGTCGGCGCCCTCGTCCACGCCGACCAGCACCGGCCGGGCCGTCCTGATCCACGGCCGGAGCTGGTCCAGCTCCGCGCGCCAACCGTGCCCGACCGAGACGACCACCACCGGGCGGCCGGCGAGGGCCGTCTCGACGTCGGGGACCCCTTCGCCGTCGAGCAGCAGGTCGCGCTCGACGCGCAGGTGCTCGACGGTGTTGCCGGCGAACGCCTGCAGCTGGATGCCGAGCCCGGTCTTCGCCCGCTCCATCGCCAGGGACACCGACTCGGTGGACAGCCGGTCACCGCGCACGACCGGGTCCTGCCCGCGGTAGAGCGTGTCGCCGTCGAGCCGCACCCCGTCCCCGTCGCCGACCATGCGCAGCGCCTCGGGGCCCACGCGGTCGAGGACCGGGACCCCGGCCTCGACCAGCACCTGCGGCCCGAGGTTCGGGTATCGCCCGCTGATGCTCGGGGCGGCGTTGACCACCGCGCCCACGCCGGCCGCGACGAGCAGCCGGGCGCTGGCCGCGTCCAGGTCGAGATGCGAGATCACCGCAACGTCCCCGGGCTTCGCCCGCCGGACCAGGTGCTTGACCTGCGCGTCGACCCGGGCCGTCCCGTGGACGCCGGGCAGTGGGGGTTCCGGGCGGGACCGCCGAAGGGTGGCAAGACGCATGGGCCCGATGCTGCCACGGGACAGGTGTGACTCGTGGGACCTGAGCGTCGAGCGAGGCGGCGTGTGGGGCGCCCGGTTTCCGCCCGACGCGCCTTCAGCGGCAGTGATGAGCGCGCCGTACTCAGCGGGTCGCCTGTGCAGCGGTGATGCGCGCGGTGCGCTACCGGCCTCCCCCGGAGTACTGGTCCGGGGTCCAGCCCTGATTGGTCTCGGCCTGCGAGCCACCCTCGCCGCGCGCTATCTGCTTCCCGATCATGGCCGCCCGGATCCTCCGCTGGCGGCGTCGCTCTGCGCGATCCGGACGAACGAACCTCGTCCAGATCTTCGTCCATGCCTCCACGACCCGAAAGTACTCCCGCCGCCGCTCCCTGGTAACCGACCTGTCACTGTCAACGGATTGGCTTGACGGGAGTGCGCGGGCCGCGTGCGTGGATCTCGTGGGACGACTCGGTGACCTTGGACAAGCGGCACGGGTCGGGCTCGTACCGGGCGGGAGACGGTCCGCTACCGGAGCCGGGGCTCGAGGACGATCCCGACGAGATTGTCCTTCCGCTGCCACTTCCTCCTTGGTCGACCGCGTGAGCCCCCTTGATCCCTGTTTCGGTGCGCCGTAAGGCAGTCCACTCGCACAT
>DASTVO010000348.1:0-2137 GCA_035759075.1 Actinomycetes bacterium | reverse complement strand
GACCAGCTGCCCGACATCGAGGGCCTGGACCTCGCCTTCCGGTACCTGCCCGGCGCGCAGGGCGCCCAGGTCGGCGGCGACTGGGTGGACGTGATCCGCCTGTCCGGAGGGCGCGTCGCCTTCGTGATCGGTGACGTGATGGGCCGCGGGCTGCAGGCAGCGGCCGTGATGGGCCAGCTGCGCACCGCCGTGCGCGCGTACTCGGTCATCGGTCTCCCCCCGGAGCAGGTGCTTGCCAACCTCGACACACTCGTCGGCGAGATGCCCGGCAACCACATCGCCACCTGCCTGTACGCGGTGTACGACCCCGCCCACGAGCGGCTGACCGTGTCGAGCGCCGGGCACCCGCCGCTGCTGCTCGCGCTGCCGGACGGCACGAGCCAGTTCGTCGGGGAGGAGCCCGGGACGCCGCTCGGCGTGCCGTTCCGGGTCCCGCACGCCCTCGAGCTCACGGTCCCGGCCGGCGCCTCGCTGATCTTCTACACCGACGGCCTCGTCGAGCGCCGGGACAGCTCGCTCAGCGACGGCATGGCCCGGCTGCACCGGGCCCTGCCCCAGCAGCTCGGGGGCGAGGCGCTCGACGTCGTGTGCGACAAGCTGCTCGACGCGTGCCTGGATCTGCAGGCCACGCCGGACGACGTCGCCCTGCTGGTCGCCCGCGTCACGCCCGGCGTGGTGCCGCTGCGGGCGTACCTCGGACTCGCCGGGCACGACGACGCCGCCCGCGAGGCACGCGAGTTCACGGCCCGGACCCTCGGGGAGTGGGAGCTGTGCCACCACCAGGACGACGTCCTGATGGTGGTGAGCGAGCTGGTCGCGAACGCCGTGCGGCACGCCGACGGGGCCGTGGGCATCGACCTGCTGCGCAGCGGTGACCGGCTCGCGGTCGAGGTCGCCGATGCCAGCACGGGCGTGCCGAAGCTGGACAACGCCTCCGTGGAGGAGGAGCACGGGCGGGGGCTGATGATGGTGGACCGCCTCGCGGACCGCTGGGGCAGCCGGCCCACCGACGACGGCAAGGTGGTGTGGGCCGAGCTGGCGGTGCTGAGCCGGTCGGTGCAGGCTCACGAGTCCGGCACCCTTGCCGGCCGCCGCTGACCTGACCGGGCCGGACGCCCCGGGTGGGCAGCGTGCCAGCGGCCTCTTGATGTGAAGACGTACGACCGTGGGGGGCGGGTCCTTGGTCCCTGTGCTGAGTGATCACCTCCCGTCACTCTTGGGGTGTCGAACAAGATCACCACTCGCCAGGAGGACACCATGACCGCCGAGACCCCGGCCCGGACCCCGGTCCTGCGCACGGATGCCTCGTTCATCGCTGAGCCGGTGTACGAGGAGACGGCCCGACACCGGGCCTATCGCTACACACTCGCCGTGACCCGGCTCGCGCTCGGCTGGGTCTTCCTGTGGGCCTTCCTCGACAAGACCTTCGGGCTCGGTCGCGGAACCCCGGCGGAAGGGGCGTGGATCGACGGTGGGAGCCCGACGGAGGGCTTCCTCGCCAACGCGCCGGTCGGGCCGTTCGAGGACTTCTACAAGGGCATCGCAGGAGACGCCTGGGCCGACTGGCTCTTCATGGCCGGTCTCCTCGGCATCGGGGTCGCGCTGACTCTCGGTGTGGCGATGCGCATCGCGTCGGCGTCCGGTGTGCTGCTGCTGGTCATGATGTGGACCGCGGTCCTGCCGCCGGAGAACAACCCGGTCGTGGACGACCACATCATCTACTCGCTCGTGCTGGTGGCCCTGGCGCTGGCCGGTGCCGGCAGGACGCTCGGGCTCGCGAAGACCTGGGAGCGGATCCCCCTGGTGGAACGCTACGGAGTTCTCAAGTAGCACGCTCCCGACGAAGGGGCCGGAACCCGCAGGGTTTCGGCCCCTTCGTCGCAAGCCGGGCCGCGCACACCACGGTGGCGTCGCTCATGCTCGCAGCAGCGTTGGGCACGCCGCCCTGAGACGACTCAGCGCGTCCCTCCGGAGGAGGACCGCGCGGATCACAAGGGTGCGCCGCCAGGGACTCGAACCCCGAACCCGCGGATTAAGAGTCCGCTGCTCTGCCAGTTGAGCTAGCGGCGCAAGAGCGGGAACAGGTTACCAGCGCCCCGCGGCGGGGACGAAACCGAGCCGCTCACCCGCGCCGACG
>DASTVO010000347.1:0-19735 GCA_035759075.1 Actinomycetes bacterium | reverse complement strand
GAGCGGGATTCCTTGTCCCCGCCCAGCGAGCCGACCAACGCGACCAGGACAGCGCCCCAGGTCCCGACCAAGAAGATCGCAGCGAGCGCAGCCACCGAGCCCAGCGAGATGGAGAGCCTGTCATGAGTCCCGCGAGCGGAGAACATGTCGCCGACGACGTACAACAGAGCCAGGATCAAGACCTCGTCCAGCAGGTGCACATCGATCGCCAAGGCGGCCACCACGCTCAGAGCGAGACCCACGACCGAGACGGCGGCGACATAGAGCCGCGCAGCCATCGGCAGGTGAGGCATGGACGCTCCCGGTCTCGGCGTACCCGCAGAGAGCGTGACGGGGATCGGCAGCGCAGGGGTGCTGCAAGCGGTGGTTCTCGTCACCACTTCCAGTTGGCACCGGACTGAAGGAACTGCTCGACAGCGGACACGATCTTCTTCATGGACTCTCATCCCCTTTGGATTCATGTCACGGGCACCGCTGACTTCAGCCCGTGCAAGATCCGCTCCGCTGGGACGATCGGGTAAAGCGATCGAAGAAAACTCGCTGCTGTAGATCGACACTTCTTGTGCTGCCGATCCCGATCACGCTCTCTGCAGTTGTCAAGCACCCGCCCACGGCGGCCCCGTTCGCTGGCGCGGGAGAGCCGAAGCTCTCCTCACGGAGATACCTCGGCTCTTTCGCGGTGCCAGTGAAGAGGCCGGGTAAACCTCACGTCAAGGGTTTCGCCGATTTGCATCTACATGCCCTACCTCCACCCCGTCCGAAAGGACTAGTTCGTCCTGAGGGGGCTGATTCGGTGCGAATCGCGATTCCGGACCGGCAGAATCGTCTGCCTACCGTAATCTCCGGGCAAAGTTCCGGGAGATCCATCACCACGAGGGGAGCGGCCGCGGCATGCCGACCGATCCTCACGAACGGGTCTACGCGGACCTGGTCGGCGGCCTGCTGGACTCCCGCGACGACCCTGCCACCGAGCGCTTCGACGCCGAGCTCGCGCGGGCCGTGGACCGCGGCGAGCTGGACCCCGACCTCGCTCGGCGGCTGAGGTTCTGGCAGCGGTCGTCGCTGCGCGCGCTGACCGACCACACCCGGACCGTGCTGCCGACCGTCCTCGGGGTCCTCGCCGCCGCCCGACGTGACGCGCACCGGGACGCGGACGAGCTGGGGGCGACGTTGGCCGAGGCACAGCCCGAGTCCGCAGCCCCGACAGCCGCGTCCGAGCCCGCGGCTCCGCCGGTCACCGAGCCGGGGCCGGAGCCGGCGGCCAAGCCGACTCCGGAGCCGACGCCCGCCCCAGAGCCCGCGCCGGGCGGTACGGTCGTCGACCTGCGCGACACGCCGGAGCCCGCCTCAACCCTGTTGAGACCTCGACCGACCAGTCTGGAGGCACGACGCCGCCTGATCGTCGCCGGACTGATGACCGCCCCTACCGCCCGCCCCGAGCAGCCCTAGAGAACCAGGACCTCGCCTCATGCCCACCCTCCGCCTGCTGCCCGAGCTCGAGGACTCCCTGCGCCACATCCCGGGGGTCAAGGCAGCCAGCGTCGTCACCGGCCCGGACGCGGTGCCGACTGAGGTGCACGTGCTCGCGACTCCGGGCAAGGCGGCCAAGCAGGTGGTGCGCGACGTGCAGTCGCTCGCGCTCGCCCGCTACGACATCGAGATCGACCACCGCATCGTCTCGGTCGTCCAGATGGGCGACGACGAGGTGCGCGCGGTCGAGCCGGAGCAGCACAGGGGCGAGCCCTCCGCGGCCGAGTCGGCCCCCGAGCCGGCCGACGAGGCCCCGGAACCGCTGGTGCGCCCGGCCATCGCCGCGATCACCGTGCGCAGCGGGCACGGCGAGACCACCGCCTCGGTGACTCTCGCCGCCGGTGACCAGCTCTTCGAGGGCACCAGCAAGGGACCGGCGGGCCAGAGCCACCGGGCCCGGCTGGTCGCCGTCGCCACGCTGGACGCGGTGGCCGAGCTGCTCGGCCAGCCGTGCGAGGTCGAGTCGGCAGCCATCGTCGGCACCGGGACGCGCGAGGTGGCGCTCACGGTGCTGACCCTGCTGCTGCCGCGCACCGGCGAGCAGGTCCTGACGGGTTCGGCGGTCGTACGCGGGGACGACGCGGACGCCGTGGCGAAGTCCGTGCTCGCGGCGCTGAACCGTCAGCTCGCAGGCTGAGCACCTGCCTCAGGGGCGCAGCAAGGCCTTGATGGAGCGCCGCTCGTCCATGGCCGCGTAGGCCTCGGGCGCCTTCTCGAGCGACAGCTCCAGGTCGAAGACCCGCCCTGGGTCGATGGCGCCGGAGAGGGTGTCCGCGAGCAGCTCGGGCAGGTAGCCGCGTACCGGGGCCACCCCGCCTCCCACGGACACGTTGCTGCTGAAGAGCTGCTGGATCGGCAGCTCTGCCCCGCCGGACGGCACTCCGACGTAGCCGACGCGGCCTCCGGGCCGGGTCGCGTCGATCGCCTGCTGCATCGACTCCTTGGTGCCGACGCACTCGAGGACGCAGTCGGCGCCCACACCGCCGAGCAGCTCGGTCACCCGCTCGACCCCCTCGGAGCCGCGCTCCTCCACGATGTCGGTCGCGCCGAAGCCGCGGGCGACCTCCTGGCGGTCGGCGTGTCGTGACATGGCGATGACCCGTTCGGCGCCGAGCCGGCGGGCGGCGAGAACCGCGCACAGGCCCACCGCACCGTCACCGACCACCACCACGGTCCGGCCCTCGGCCACCCCGGCGGCGAGCGCGGCATGGTGGCCGGTGCCCATCACGTCGGAGAGGGTCAGCAGGCTGGGCACCATCGCGTCCGCGGGCATCTCCGGGGTCGCGACCAGCGTGCCGTCGGCCATCGGCACGCGCACCGCCTCGCCCTGTCCCGCGTCGATCGGCAGGTCGTGCTCGTCCGTGCCGCCCCACCAGGCACCCCGCTCGCACGACGTGTGCACGCCGTTGCGACAGTGCACGCAGGTGTTGTCGCTCAGGGCGAACGGCGCGATGACGAAGTCGCCCTTGCGAAGGGTCGACACCTCGGACCCGAGGTCTTCGACGACTCCGACGAACTCGTGACCGATGCGCTTCGGCTGCGAGGTCTCGGTCACCCCCCGGTAGGGCCACAGGTCGGAGCCGCAGACGCAGGCGGCGACGACGCGGACCACGGCGTCCGTGGGCCGCTGCACCTGGGGGTCGGGAACGGTTTCGACGCGGATGTCACGAGGGCCGTGGATGACAGTGGCGAGCACGGGCGGGTCCTTCGACGGGGAGGGGACGTGCGAGGATGGGTTTCATGGCGAAGAAGTCACGCAAGAAGAAGGCCCGCAAGAACAGCAAGGCCAACCACGGTAAGCGTCCCAACAGCTGACGCGTCCCAAACGCGAAGGCCCGGCTCCTCCTCGGGAGGGCCGGGCCGTCCTGTGTGGTGCGGGACTCAGCGCTCGGGCTGGATCCCGCTGCGCGCCGCCTCGATGTGGGAGAGCACCTTCGCGCGCAGCTCCGGCGGCGCCGGGTCGGAGCAGCTGCGCTTGACGATGGCCTTGACGGCCTCCTCGAGCCCGAACTCCTTCAGGCACGGGGAGCAATCGTCCAGGTGCTCCTTGATCTGGTGCACGCTGCCGCCGTCGAGCTCGCCGTCGATGTACTCGTACACGCGGTCGAGCACCTCCGAGCACGGGGTCTCGTGCGGGTTGCCACAACTCATGACGTCTCGCCTCCGTCGCCCCCGGTCGCGCCGGCGGGCACGAGCCCGCGGTCGCGCGCGTAGTCCTCGAGCAGGTCCCGCAGCTGGCGGCGGCCGCGGTGCAGCCGCGACATGACGGTGCCGATGGGAGTGCCCATGATCTCGGCGATCTCCTTGTAGGCGAAGCCCTCGACGTCCGCCAGGTAGACCGCGATGCGGAAGTCCTCCGGGATCTGCTGGAGCGCTTCCTTCACGTCCGAGTCGGGGAGGTGCTCGAGCGCCTCCGCCTCCGCCGACTTCAGGCCGGTCGACATGTGCGACTCGGCCTGGGCAAGCTGCCAGTCCTCGACCGTCTCGGTGCCGGCCTGCTTCGGCTGCCGCTGCGCCTTGCGGTAGGTGTTGATGAACGTGTTGGTCAGGATGCGGTACATCCAGGCCTTGAGGTTGGTGCCCTCCTGGAACTGGTGGAAGGAGCCGTACGCCTTGGCGTAGGTCTCCTGGACCAGGTCCTCCGCGTCCGCCGGGTTGCGCGTCATCCGCAACGCCGCCGAGTAGAGCTGGTCGAGGTACTGCAGCGCGTCACGCTCGAAGCGCGCGTTGCGCTCGTCGACGGTCTCGGTCGCGGGCTGGCTCATCGCGGTCGATGCTATCCCGCCGCGGCGCGGGCTCCCGCCGTCCGTCCCCGGCCACTCGGTTGCCGACCACAGCGAGCCGTCGGCGTGCCGGGTGGCTGGGGCGAGCGCGTACATGCGGTGGGGACCTCCGGGGAGCAGGGACTCCCCCGGCACAACCACCCCCACCCCGCCCGCTGTTCCCGGCTCAGCCGGCGAGGCGGCGCAGCCACCCCGCGACGTGCGTGACGACGAGCCCGATCGCCTCGGCCTGGGTGAGCGGGGCCGAGCGCGGCACCCGGAAGGAGTGGTCGGCGTACGGCACCTCCCGCACCGCGTACGCGTCGTGCCGGGGGAACTCGCCCGGGCCGCCGAACGGGTCCCGCCCGCCCTGCACCACGACGGTCGGCACTCCGGCCCCGGTCAGCTCGGGCAGCCGGGAACGGTCCGGCCGGCCCGGCGGGTGCAGGGGGAACGCGAGCGCCAGGCAGGCGTCAGCGCCGACGGTCGTGGCGGTGCGGGCGGCGACACGGGCCCCGGCCGAGCGCCCGCCGACGACCAGCGGGGGGTCCGGCGCGAGGTGGGCGAGCACCGCGCGCCAGGCCGCGTCGAGCGTCGGGGGCGGCGTGGCGACAGGCCGGCCGGCGACCCGCCAGGGCGACTCGACCCGGACGACGGTGACGCCCAGTCGCGGTCCGGCGTCGGCCAGCGCGGACAGGTCAGCGGCCTCGATGCCCCCGCCGGCGCCGTGGCCGAGGACCAGCGTGGCTCGGGGCCGGCGCGCGGCCGCCACGTGCACCCGGGCGTCCCCGACGGGTGTGCTGACCGTCTCCATGTCAGAACAGCTGGTCGGCGGCCGGCTCCTCCCCGGGCCCGCCCTCCACGGGGATCGGCTCGACCAGGTGCGGGCCGTTGTTGCGCACGTTGTTGACCTCCGTCGACACGGGAAAGGCGGAGAGCCGGCCTGGGGCGGCGGGCACGAGCAGCGCGGCCAGCTCGTCGGGGTCGTCCCTCGTCGGGTCCAGCCACTCGGCGTAGCGCTTCGGCTCGACGAGCAGTGGCATCCGGTCGTGGATGCGGCCCAGGTCGTCCGGTGCCGATGTCGTGAGGACTGTGCAGGTCCACAGCCACGGGTCCTCGCCCTCGGCCGCGTCGGGGTCCTTCCAGAGCTCGTACAGGCCCGCCATCGCCAGCACACCGCCGTCGGCGGGCCGGATGAAGAAGGGCTGCTTCTTGCCCTTGGTCTCGCCGTACCACTCGTAGTAGCCGTCGGCCGGCAACAGGCACCGGCGCTTGGCGAAGGCCCGCCGGAAGGCCGGCTTCTCCGCGACCGTCTCCATCCGCGCGTTGATCATGCGGTTGCCGATGGACGGGTCCTTGGCCCATGACGGGACCAGGCCCCACCGCACGACGTGCAGCGCTCGCGTCGGCTCCGAATCGGGCTCGCCCCGTGGCGGCCGCTCGACCACCGCGTACACGTCCTGCGTCGGCGCCACGTTGTAGCTGGCCGGCAGGACCTGCTCGGGCCGCTCCTCGACCTCGAACTCCTCGACCAGGTCGTCCGGGCTCCGGCTGGCTGCGTACCGTCCGCACACGTGGCCCAGCCTGCCAGAGGGTTATCGTCACCGCGGTCGGGCACAGTCGCCACATGACCGTCGTACGCCGCCTCGCCCGCCCGATGCTCGCCGCCACGTTCGTCTCCGGGGGGATCGACGCCCTCCGCGAGCCGGAGCCGAAGGTCCCGGCCGCCGAGCCGGTGGCCCCGCCGATCGCGGCCCGGCTGCCGTGGCTGCCCGAGGACCCGGAGCAGCTGGTCAAGATCAACGGCGTGGTGCAGGTCGTGGCCGGTTCGATGCTCGCTCTCGGCCGCTTCCCCCGGCTCTCCGCCGCCCTGCTCGCCGGGAGCCTGGTCCCGACCACGTTGGCCGGGCACCGGTTCTGGGAGGAGAAGGACCCGGACGCCAAGGCGCGGCAGCAGGTGCAGTTCCTGAAGAACCTCGGCCTGCTCGGTGGCCTGATGCTCGCCGCGGTCGACACCGAGGGGCGTCCCGGACTCGCCTGGCGGGCCCGGCACGCCACGCATCACGCCGCCGCGCGCGGCCGGCACACCCGGCGGGCCGCCCGGCGGGAGGCCAAGCTGGCCGCGCGCACGGCCCGGGGCAAGCTGCCCGGCTGAGCGCGAGCCCACGCAACGGCGCACGCGCCGCCACTACGCTCGCCGCCATGGTGGACCCGTGGCACGCTCCGGTCGCTGACGCGCCGGTCCGTGCGTCGGTGAGCCTGCCCGGGTCGAAGTCCCAGACCAACCGTGCGCTGGTGCTGGCCGCCCTCGCGGGCGACCCGGGAACGATCGTCGCGCCGCTGCGCAGCCGGGACACGACGCTGATGGCGGCGGGTCTGCGCGCGCTGGGCACGCGGATCGACGACGCCGGCGACGACTGGCGCGTCGAGCCCGCCCCGCTGCGCGGCCCGGCTGCCGTCGACGTGGGGAACGCCGGGACCGTGATGCGCTTCCTGCCGCCGGTGGCGGCGCTGGCCGTGGGAGACGTCCGCTTCGACGGTGACCCGCGGTCGCACCAGCGCCCGCTGGCCCCGGTCGTGACCGCGCTGCGCTCGCTGGGCGTCGACATCGAGGCGTCCCACGATCGGCTGCCGATGACGGTCCGCGGCCGCGGATGGGTCCTGGGCGGCCGGGTGGTCGTCGACGCGACCCTGTCCTCGCAGTTCGTCAGCGCGCTGCTGCTCGCCGCACCCCGGTTCGCCGACGCCTGCGAGATCCGCCATGACGGCGGGCGGCTCCCGTCGGCCACGCACGTCGACATGACCGTGGAGATGCTGCGCGGGGCGGGTGCGATCATCGAGCACGTCGACAGCACGACGTGGCGGGTCGAGCCGGGCCCGCTCCGCGTCGGCCGGCACGTCGTGGAGCCCGACCTGAGCAACGCCGCGGCCTTCCTGGCGGCGGCGGTCGTGACCGGCGGTGAGGTGACGGTCGTCGACTGGCCGCAGCGGACCACCCAGGCGGGTGACGCGCTGCGGTGGATCCTCACCCGTTTCGGCGCGCGGGTGGACCTGCACGACGACGGGCTGACCGTCACCGGGCCGGACCGGGTCACCGGGGCAGATCTCGACCTGGGGGACGTCGGCGAGCTTGCGCCGGTCGTGGCCACCGTCGCCGCGCTGGCCGAGACCCCCTCCCGGCTCCGGGGGATCGCGCACCTGCGCCACCACGAGACCGACCGCCTGGCCGCGCTGTGCCGGGAGATCAACCGGCTCGGCGGCGACGTGCGCGAGACAGCGGACGGGCTGGACATTCGGCCGCGACAGCTCCATGGCGGCGTGTTCGCCACCTACGACGACCACCGGCTGGCCACCGCTGCCGCCGTCATCGGCCTGCGCGTGCCGGGGGTGCTGGTGGAGAACGTCGCGACGACCGCCAAGACACTGCCCGGCTTCGCCGGCCTGTGGTCGCGGATGCTGGGACTGCCAGCCGGGGACGCCGGTTGAGCCCGTCCCGACGACGGCGCGACCTCGACGAGGACGACGTCCGGGTCCGGCCGTCACGGCGCTCCCGGCCGCGCAGCAAGGAGCGACCGGCGCACGTGGACGCCGTCGCCGGCGTCGTCGTCGCGGTGGACCGCGGCCGGCTCACCTGCCACGTCGACGGCCGGGAGGTCGTGGCGATGAAGGCCCGCGAGCTCGGGCGCCGCAGCGTCGTGGTCGGTGACCGGGTCGACCTCGTCGGGGACGTGTCCGGGACGCCGGACTCGCTGGCGCGGATCGTCCGGGTGCAGCCGCGGACCTCGGTGCTGCGCCGGACCGCTGACGACACCGACCCGGTCGAGCGGGTGATCGTGGCGAACGCCGACCAGCTGGTGGTGGTGACCGCGCTGGCCGACCCGGCCCCGCGGCTGCGGCTGGTCGACCGCTGCCTCGTCGCGGCGTACGACGCGGGGCTCCGGCCGCTGCTCTGCCTGACGAAGGCCGACCTGGCCGCACCGGACGAGGTGCTCGAGACCTACCGCGCCCTGGACGTCGACCACGTGGTGGTGCGCCGGGACCAGCCGCTGGACGAGCTGGTGGCACACCTGCGCGACCGGGTGAGCGTGCTCGTCGGCCACTCCGGGGTCGGGAAGTCGACGATGGTCAACACCCTGGTGCCCGGCGCGGACCGCGCGACCGGCGGGGTGAACCTGGTGACCGGTCGCGGCCGGCACGTCTCGTCGTCGGCCGTCGCGCTCGAGCTGGCCGGCGGCGGCTGGGTCATCGACACTCCGGGTGTCCGCAGCTTCGGCCTCGCGCACGTCGACCTCGACCGGGTGATCCACGCGTTCCCGGACCTCGAGGCGGGCACCGTCGGATGCCCGCGGTCCTGCAGCCATGACGAGCCGGAGTGCGCGCTGGACGACTGGGTCGCGGCCGGGCACGGCGACCGGGCGCGGCTGGCGTCGCTGCGGCGCCTGCTGAGCAGCCGCGACCAGGAGGACGACTTCGCCTGACGACGCGTCCAAGATCCCCTTCGTGGTGCTCAGGAAGCGAGTGGACGGCGTTCCTGGGCACGGTCGTGAGGATCTTGAGGGTCACCTGCAAGCGTCGGAGCCGATCGTGCAGCTCCAGACCGCGGTCGACCCGAGGTGTCCCACGCGGGTCACGACCCCGGCGGTGACGAGCGACGCGACGACCGCAAGAACTGCGACGACGCTGACCGCGCGGCCGGCCGACCCGCGGTCCGCGCTGGTCGTGACCCGGCCGCGCCGTCGGGACATGACCACGAGTGCGATCGCCAGCAGCCACATCACCAGCGTCGGCCAGATGACCAGCGAGCCGAGCTCGGAGTGCTCGTCGATCTGGCGCCGCACGACGCCGCCCGCGTCGAGCCGGTCCTCGAGCTCGGTGCCGCTCATGGTCGCGACCGGGACCATCACCAGCCCGGCTGTCGTGACAGCGAGGACGAGCGCGCCGTACCGCGTACGCCATCGCGGCACCACGGCGATCGCGACGACTCCGAGCGCTGCGACCGGCAGCAGGACGACGACGGCGTGCACGACCAGAGCATGGACAGGCAGCCCGAGGACGGTGTCGAACACAGATCAACTGTGCCACCGATGACCCGGTGGCAAGGTCACCGAACGGTGACGACTTGGTCAGCCGGCCGGCGCGTCGACGGGACGGGCGCTCAGCTTGCCGCGCAGCCGGGCCCGGTGCTTGTCGATCGCCTTGGTGAAGTGGACGTACTCGGGCCACTTCGAGGCCGGGTGCGCCAGCCAGGCCTCACACACCGACAGGGCCGGCCCGGGCTCGTCGCAGCGCTCGAGCAGCACGGCCGCCCGCTCGTACGTGTAGGGGGTGTCGGCCTCGACCGCGATGCCGTGCAGCAGGGTCTCCAGCTCGCGGAGGTCCTGGCGGTTCAGCTTGCCCACGAGCTTGGGCGCGAGCGGGGTGCCGGCGAGGGTCCAGCCGTCGATGGAGAACCGGGGCACCGGAATCGCGGCGGGCTCGATGTCCTGCAGCGCGCCACGGCGACGAAACAGCGGCATGTCGACCCCCTTGCGGTCGCGGGAACCCGAGTCGTTCCCGGTCCGGGAAGTATGCGGCGCTCCCCGGTCGAACCACCAGAGACTTGTACGGTTCGTTACATGACGGCGTATGACGACGACCTACGACTGGCGCACGTCCTCGCCGACACCGCGGACTCGCTGACCATGGCGCGCTTCCGCGCCCGCGACCTCGTTGTCGAGACCAAGCCCGACCTGACCCCGGTGTCCGACGCGGACAAGCGGGTCGAGGAGGCGATCCGCTCGACCCTCGGCCGGGCCCGGCCGCGCGACGCCGTGCACGGCGAGGAGCTGCCGGACAGCGGGCACGGACCCCGCCGGTGGGTGCTCGACCCGATCGACGGGACCAAGAACTTCGTCCGCGGCGTGCCCGTCTGGGCGACGCTCATCGCGCTGATGGACGGCGACGACGTCGTCGCCGGGCTGGTGTCCGCACCGGCGCTGGGCCGGCGCTGGTGGGCCGGCGCCGGGTCGGGCGCGTGGACCGGGAAGAGCCTGTCCTCCGCCGCTCGCATGTCGGTGTCCAAGGTGGACCGGCTCGCCGACGCGTCGCTGTCCTACTCCTCGCTCTCCGGCTGGCACGACCTCGGCCGCGAGGACGCCTTCCTCGGGCTGACCCGCGACGTCTGGCGCACCCGGGCGTACGGCGACTTCTGGTCCTACATGCTCGTCGCCGACGGTGCGGTCGACGTCGCGGCCGAGCCGGAAGTGGCGTTGCACGACCTCGCCGCCCCGTCGCTGGTGGTGACCGAGGCAGGTGGCCGGTTCACCGACCTGGACGGCACGCCCGGACCGGCGGGCGGCAGCGCGATCGCGACCAACGGCCTGCTGCACGACGAGGTGGTCCGCCGCCTGTCGGCGTGAGCCGTCAGACGGTCACGGGGTCCGCCGACGGCGCCGGCACGCGGCGCAGGGTGCGGATGCTCGGCACCAGCAGTGCCGCCAGCGTCGCGACCAGGATGAGGACGCCGCTACCCACGAGCGTGATGCTGATCCCCGCCACGGACGCCAGCGGACCGGCGGCGATCTGGCCGAGCGGGATGAACACCAGCGAGCCGAACCAGTCATAGGCGTAGACCCGGCTCAGCCGGTCCTCCGGCACGTTGGACTGCAGCGACACGTCCCAGGCGATGGCAAAGATCTCGATCCCGAGCCCGGCGAGGAACGCCGCGACGAGCAGGAGCAGCAGGGTCGGCTGGATGCCCAGGACCATGGGCAGCGGGACGATCAGCAGGGTCATCACCATCCCGACGTACAGCGGACGGTCCCACTGGCTGCGCATGGCGACGAGCCCACCGGCCACCATCCCGACCGCCTGGGTCGCCAGGACGATGCCCCACGCGGCGCGCCCCACGGTGTCGTCGGCGACGACCGGGCCCAGGGTGGCGAAGGCGGCGGAGAAGCCGGCGTTGACGAACGCGAAGACGACCACGACGACCCAGACCCAGGTGCGGCTGGCGAACTCGCCCCACCCCTCGCGCAGCTCCTTGAGGGTGTCACCGGCCTCCACCCGGGCCCGGCGCGGGATCGGCAGCCGGGCGAGCAGGACGGCACCGACCACGTACAGCGCGGCGTCGACCGCGAAGGCCCAGCCGGACCCGAACACAGCGACCAGCAGTCCGCCGCCGGCGGCACCGGTGATGAACGCGACGTTGTGCCCCATCCGCAGCATCGCGTTGGCCGGCTGCAGGTGCGCGGCGGGCACGGTCTGCGGCGTCAGCCCGGACGCGGCCGGGAACAGGAACGCGCTGGCGGAGCCGTTGACCACCTCGATCGAGGCCAGCATCCAGATCTCGGCCGACCCGGTGAGCAGCAGCACCGCGACCAGCGCCTGCGTGAGCGCGCCGACGACGTTGGCGACGACCAGGACGAGGTGGCGGGGCAAGCGGTCGGCGATGACCCCGCCGAACAGGACGAGCACGACGGTCGGCACCGCCCGGGCGGCCAGCACCAGGCCGAGCTGCGACGCCGAGCCGCCGAGGTCGAGGACGGCGAAGGCCAGCGCGATGGGCGCGATCGCGTGCGCCAGGTTGTCGGCCAGCCGGCCGACCAGCAGCAGCCGGAAGGCCCGGAACGACAGCGGCTGCAGCGCGGTGCGCCAGGTCATCGGTCGTCCTCCATCCGGAACAGGGCCGTGGTGACGCTCACGTGGACCGTGCCGTCCTCGTGCGGCGGGCGGGCGGCCCGGTGGAGATCGGACACCGCGTCCGCCACCCGCTGGACGGTGTCGTCCCACGCCTCCGGGGCGACCCAGAGCTCGGCGTCGCTGCTCGTGGACCGCACCCCGTCCCGGCGCAGCACCGAGCGCCGTACCAGCTCGCCCGCGATCGCCTGGTAGTAGGCCGCGGCGTCCTCGGCGCCCTGGGCCGTCGCGCCGGGGGCGTCCACGTCGTAGCGGTAGCGCTTGGCCTTGCCGCCGCGGACCGACTCCTCCTCGGCCAGGACGACCAGACCGGCGTCGAGCATCTGCCGCAGGTGGTAGCTGGCGTTGGCGTGCGTCAGGTCGAGCTCGCGGGCCAGCTCGGCCGCCGACATGGCGGTGCCGGTGAGCATCGACAGCATCCGCAGCCGGAGCGGATGGGCCATGGCCCGCAGCGACGCGACCCGCTCGGGGTCACCAACTCCCGAAGACATGTTGGGGAGTGTGCACCGAGCCGGCTGTCACTGTCAAGCACTTGTTGGGGAGTCGGGCCACGTCTCACCCCGGCTGCGGTTCGGCGACGTTGCGCACCGACACGCCGACGCGACACGCCATCGGAACGTGCGGAACGTCGCCGAACGCCGGGGTGGGGAACGCCGGGGGGCCGGGACCTACGGCTGGCGGGCGGGGATGCGGGCGCGGAGTCGGGTCGTGGCGGCGAGGACCGCGGGTCCGGCGAGGACGGCGGCCAGGTCGAACCAGCCGTAGCCGCCGGCGGCGCCGGAGGGCGGGTTGCCGATCGAGACGATCCCGGTGGGGTCGCGCGGCTGCCACTCCCAGGTGCCCAGCCAGGTGCCGAGGACCTCCAGGTAGGTCACCACCACGAACGCGCCGACGTAGAGCGGGCGGGAGCGGCCCCAGGCGAGGAACCCCACCAGGCACACGAACCAGAAGGCGCCGAGGGCGTCCGGGCGGGAGGACACGAACAGCCCCCAGGCCGCGTACGCGCCTCCGGCGGCAACCGTCGCGGCGACGCACTCCGGCAGCCGGCGGCGCACCCAGGCGCTGCGCCCCATCGCCAGCGCGCAGAGGTAGACCAACCCGTGCCCCGGCGGCACGAACGCCGGCACGTTGTCCAGCCGGTAGACGTAGACCTCAAGCAGCGGCGAGAACGTGTACTCCACCGCGGTCGCGAACACGATCACGACGGCGACCTGCGCCCGGACGAGCGGCGTCTCGCGGCGCAGCAGCGCCAGCAGCAGAACCCACGTGCCGAGCCCGAGCAGCCGCTGCCACCAGATGCCCGCCCCCTGGTCGAGCAGCAGCACGAGCGGCAGCCAGGTCATGGTGAGCGCGACCGGCGGGTCGACCCAGGCCGGCCGGGACAGACGGGCTGACCGGGGCAGACGGGACGGCCGGTCCAGCCGCGCGGACGGGACGGCCGGCTCGACCAGCTCGGGTCGCGCGACGGCCTCGGTGCTCACCGACGGAAGTATGTCAGCGCCGCCCCGGGTCCCCTCAGGTTCGTGGGTCGCCCTGGCCGACCTTCAGCGCCTCGCCGTCGCGACGGGCCTCGGCCCGCGCCTCCCGGTCGCCCTCCTCCGGCTCGCGCTCCTTGGCCCGCAGCAGGATCGCCGCCCCGGCCAGCGCCAGCACGAGCAGCCCGAGGATGCCGATCTCGATCATCGAGTCCTGGAACTCGTCGCCCTTGCCGATGACGTCGGCGGCCTCGACCGACAGCACGATGATCTCCTTGATCGAGGCGATGATGCCGACGATCAGGAACGGCTCGGCGACGACCTCCCGCTTGCCGAGGATCACCCGCACCGCGAACAGCAGCTCGACCACGATGAACACCAGCAGCAGGGTGTCGAGCACGGACAGCACGACCTCGCTGGCCGACTCGTCGCCACCGAGCTGGAACAGGCCGTTGACCGCCGACACCAGCAGCGCTCCGCCGGCGACGGCGAGGATCACGGCGATCCCGACGTAGATGACGTCCTCGGTGATCGCCAGCAGCGCGTTCCCGATCCGGACGTAGCGCGGCGGCTCCTCCTCCGAGGACGGCTCCTTCCCCTGCTGCGCCACCGGCGGGCGTCAGGCCACGCGGCCGGGACGGGCGCCGCGGCGCGACGAGGGCGTCACCACGTCGAAGCCGACGAGGAACGCTTCACCGCACTGCACGCACACCAGCTCCGGGCAGTCGGCACCGTGGTCGTCGGCGCAGTCGGGCCGCTCGAAGAACACGTCGTCGGCGCAGGTGGAGCACCAGCGGACGAGGTCGAGGTGAAGAGCTGCGGACTGGGTCATGGCCGAAACGGTGCCACGGGCCCTGGACACAACCGGGGAGGCGCGCGGCGTGTCGAGGGAGTTATGTCGACAAAGCGCCCGTCGAGCCGGGGAAACCGCAGGAACCGGCGGGTGCGACCTGGTGTGACGGCGCCAGGACGGGCGATCATGTCTGCATGCCACAGAGCGTCTGGAAGGGGGCCATCTCCTTCGGTCTGGTCTCCATCCCCGTCCGCCTGTTCTCGGCCACCGAGGAGAAGGACGTCTCCTTCCGCCAGGTCCACCGGGACGACGGCGGCCGGATCCGCTACAAGCGGGTCTGCTCCGTCGACGGCGAGGAGGTCCCCTACAGCGACATCGCCAAGGGCTACGAGCTGCCCGACGGCGAGATGGTGGTGCTCGACGACGAGGACTTCGCCAACCTGCCGATCTCGAGCTCCCGCTCGGTCGAGGTGCTCAGCTTCGTACCGGCCGAGCAGATCGACGCGGTGCAGATGGGCAAGCCCTACTACTGCGACCCCACCGGTGGCGACGTGAAGCCCTACGTGCTGCTGCGCGACTCGCTGGAGAAGGCGGACCGGGTCGCGGTGGTGAAGGTGGCGCTGCGGCAGCGCGAGCGGCTGGCGATGGTGCGTCCGCGCGACGGCGTGCTCGTGCTGCAGACGCTGCTGTGGCCGGACGAGGTGCGCGCGCCGTCGCTGGACTTCCAGGACAAGGACGTGACCGTACGCGACCAGGAGCTCGCCATGGCGGAGTCCTACATCTCCGCGCTGTCCGGCGACTTCGACCCCACCGAGTTCTCCGACCAGTACCGCGAGGCGCTGGAGGAGGTGATCCAGGCCAAGGTCGCCGGGCAGGAGGTCGTCGCGCCGGCGGAGGAGCCGCAGCAGACCGGTCAGGTGGTCGACCTCATGGAGGCGCTGCGCCGGAGCGTCGCCGAGGCCAAGGCCAGGCGGGGCGAGGGCGGAGCGGCCGGCGCGGGCGAGAGCTCCGCGCGGCCCGCCAAGAAGACGGCCGCGACGAAGGCTGCCGGCAAGAAGTCGCCCGCGAAGAAGCCCGCGGCGAAGAAGACATCAGCCAAGAAGGCGTCGGCGTCCAAGAGCGCGGGCAAGAAGTCCGCGACGAAGAAGACGACCAAGAAGAGCGCCTCGCGGCGTACGGCCTAGAAGGGCGCCATGAAGGACCCCGACTTCAGCGGCCTGCGCGCGCTGTACATCAACTGCACCCTCAAACCCTCCCCCACCGTCTCGCACACCGAGGGCCTGATGGCGACCAGCGTGGCGATCATGCGGGAGCACGGCGTGCACGTCGACGAGCTCCGGGCCGTGGACCACGAGCTCGCCCCGGGCGTGCAGCCGGACATGCGCGAGCACGGCGCGGAGCGCGACGACTGGCCGGCGATCTACGAGACCGTGCAGGCCGCGGACATCCTGGTCGTCGGGACGCCGATCTGGCTCGGCGACAAGAGCAGCGTGTGCACCCGGGTGGTCGAGCGGCTCTACGGCAACTCCGCACAGCTCAACGAGCAGGGGCAGTACGCCTACTACGGCAAGGTCGGCGGTGTGATCGTCACCGGCAACGAGGACGGGATCAAGCATGTCGCGATGAACGTCCTCTACTCGCTGCAGCACCTGGGCTACACCATCCCGCCGCAGGCGGACGCCGGCTGGATCGGCGAGGCCGGCCCGGGCCCGAGCTACCTCGACGAGGGCTCCGGAGGGCCGGAGAACGACTTCACCAAGCGCAACACGACGTTCATGACGTGGAACCTCATGCACCTGGCGAAGATGCTCACGGACGCCGGCGGGGTACCGGCGTACGGCAACCGGCGCAGCGAGTGGGACCGGATGGCGCACCCGGACCACCTGAACCCCGAGTACCGCTGAGCCGACGCGGAATGCCGGAGTCGCCGAGGGCGCTGTGCTGATCCATGACTGAGGCCGTCGAGATCCTCGCCCTCGTCGTCGCGGTGGCGGTCATCGCCGCCGGCGCGCGTCGGCTCGGGGTCAACGCACCCATCGTCCTCGTGGTCGTCGGGGTCGTGGCGTCCTTCGTCCCAGGGGTGCCCGAGTACCAGCTGCACCCCGAGGTGGTGCTCCTCGGCCTGCTCCCCCCGCTGCTGTACGCGGCCGCCATCCGCACGTCGCTGGTGGACTTCCACGCCAACCGGCAGGCGATCGGGATCCTGGCGATCGGCGCGGTCGTGTTCACGGTGGTCGCGGTCGGGCTGGTCGTGTGGGCCGCGGTCCCCGGCGTCCCGCTGGCGGCCGGCCTGGCGCTCGGGGCAGTGGTGGCTCCCCCGGACGCGGTCGCGGCCACCACCATCGCCCGGCGGGTGGGGATGCCGCGGCGGATCGTCTCCATCCTCGAGGGCGAGAGCCTGGTCAACGACGCGACTGCGCTGGTGTCGCTCCGTACCGCCGCTGCCGCCGTCACGGCGACGGCCACGGTCACCGCCTGGTCGGTGGGCCTGGACTTCGCGCTGGCCGCCGGTGGCGGCATCGCCGTCGGGCTGGTGGTCGCCGTGCTGCTCGGCGCCGCGCGCAAGAGGGTGCAGGACCCGGTGCTCGACACCACGCTGTCGCTGGTCGCGCCGTTCATCGCGTACCTCCCTGCGGAGGCGATCCACTCCAGCGGCGTCCTCGCGGTGGTGGTCACCGGCCTGCTGCTCGGCCACAAGTCGCCGGTGCTGCAGTCGGCGGCTTCGCGGCTGTCGGAGCAGACCAACTGGCGCACCGTGCAGTTCCTGCTGGAGAACGCGGTGTTCCTGCTGATCGGCCTGCAGGTCGCCGACATCGTGCGGGACGCCGCGGCCGACGAGTTCTCCACCCTCGAGCTCGCGCTGATCTGCCTCGCGGTGCTGATCACGACGGTCGTCTCGCGGATCGTCTGGGTCTTCGGTGCCACCGCCGTCTACCGCTTCGGGCCGCCTCGGCTGCGCCGGAACGCCTGGCAGTGGAGCCACGCGGCACTGGTGTCGTGGGCGGGAATGCGGGGCGTGGTCACGCTGGCGGCGGCGTTCCTCCTGCCGGGCGAGACGCCGCACCGGGACGTGCTGGTCCTCGCCGCCTTCGCGGTGGTGGCCGGCACCCTGCTCGTCCATGGCACGACGCTGCCCTGGCTGGTGCGCCGACTGGGCCTGCCCGGCCCGGACGCCACCGAGGACGCGCTCGAGGAGGCGGCGCTGCTGTCGCGGGCCACGCGCGCGGGGCTGGCGCGGCTCGAGGAGCTGCGCGGCGAGGTCCGCGACCAGTCCGTCATCGACCGGCTCGAGGAGCGGGCGCGGTCGCGCGCCGACGCCGCGTGGGAGCGGCTCGGCTCCGCGAGCAACGACGAGACCCCGAGCGAGGCCTACCGACGGGTCCGTCAGGAGATGCTGCACGCCGAGCGAGCGGTCGTCCTCGAGGCGCGCGCGTCGGGCAAGGTGGACGACGAGATCCTGCGTGACGTCCTGGCCCTGCTCGACACCGAGGAGTCCCTGCTGGACCGCCTCGTCGACAAGGGCAACGTCGTCGAGGCGCAGATGGCGGAGCGGGACGCCCGGGTCGAAGCCTGTGAGCACCTCCGCGACGCCACGAGCGGGGTGAAGCCGGTGACTCCCGAGGGGTGCGCGGAGTGCCTGCGCGACGGCACCGACTGGGTGCACCTGCGGCTGTGTCTCGGCTGCGGCCACGTCGGGTGCTGCGACTCGTCACCCGAGCGGCACGCGACCAAGCACCACGACGAGACCGGTCATCCGGTGATCCGCAGCTTCGAGCAGGGAGAGTCCTGGCGCTGGTGCTTCGTCGACGACCGGCTCGGCTGAGCCCGGCCGGTCACAGGTCCCGGGCGAAGGACCGCGAGAGCTTCGAGTCCTTGTAGTGCCCGAAACCCGGCACCGGCTCGTACCCGGCGCCCTGGTAGAGCGCCATCGCCTCCGGCTGCGCGAGCCCGGTCTCGAGAACCACCCGCCGGTAGCCGCGCTCGCGCGCCCAGTCCTCCAAAGCGGCGAGCATCCGACGGGCATGTCCACGGCGGCGGTGCTCCACCCGGACGAACATCCGCTTCACCTCCACGACCCCGTCGTCGTGGCGACGCATGCCGGCGCAACCGATCGCCTGCCCGGCGAGCGTCGCGACGAGGAACGTGCCGTCCGGCGCGGCGAACTGCGTCGGGTCCACGGGGGTGTCGTCGCGGCCGCCGTACCGGCGCACGTACTCCTGCTGCACCTCGCCGATCAGCGACTGTGCCTGGTCGGAGTCGAACCCGACCTCCCGCAACTCGACCTGACCGTCGACGGGGAGCGTGACGCGCACCAGGTCGGCGAGCTCAGTCTCGACGGCGCGGGTGAGCTCGTACGGGTCGGGCACCAGGTTGCGGTCGGCCGCGACCCCCACCGTCACGTCGCCCGCGTAGCTGAGGATGCTCACGCCCAGCCCGACCGACCCCGCCTGCGGGACCCAGAACACCAGCCGCTTGAGCCGCGCTCCGGCCAGGAAGACCGGCTCGCGCGGGCCGGGCACGTTGGTGACGATCGCCGTCGACTTCGCCCCGAGAACCGCCACCGCCAGGCGGTGCCCCCAGGACGGCAGCGCCCCGACGATCGCGATGATCGCGAAGGTGGACGCCGCCTGCGCGGTCGCCTTGACCCGGTCCATCCGCTCCCGCACCGCGTGCACGCGGGCCACGGGGTCGACCACCGAGACGGGCAGCTTGACGAACACGAGCCCGAACCGGTTGCCCAGCTCCGCCGGGACCGGTGCGTCGGGCGGGCGGAGGTCGACCGGGACGAAGATCCGCAGGTCGTGCGCGCGCTCGCCGTAGGACAGCAGGTGCCGCCTGATGGCTCCCGCGGTCACCCCGAGCAGCACGTCGTTGACGGTGGCGTCGAGCTCCTTGGCCAGCCGCTTGAGCAGCCCGAGGTCGATCGGCTCGGTCCAGGCTGCGCACTTCCGCGGCCCGAGCCGGCCGTTCAGGCGGGTCCGCGGGTCCCGCGCGGCGAACAGCAGACCCAGCCCGGTGCTCAGGACCCGCCAGCCGAAGCGGACCGACTGCGCCGCCTGCCGCAGGCTGCGCGGCACCAGCGGGTCGACACCGGTGACAGCCGCGACGTCGGCCGACCCCTCGGTGACCCGTTGCCGGAGCCCCGGCCGTCGCGGGTCGCGCAGGTTGGTGCGCACGACCTGCTGGGTGGTCTCGGGCGGGACGTCGGGGTGGTCGTCGGTCAGCGAGAGCAGGACGCTGGCAAGTGCGATCCCGTCGGCGAGGCAGTGGTGCAGGCGCGCCACGACCGCCGACTTCGGGCGGCCACCCTCCCAACGAGACGGGCGGTCGACCAGGTGGAACTGCCAGGGCGAGTGGCGCATGTCCAGGGGGCGGCTGAGCAGGTCGGAGACGAGCTCGTCCACGGCCTTGTCGTCGGCGCAGGCTCCGGCCTCCAGCACGTGCCGGTCGAGGTCGAACTCGGGGTCGGCGGTCCAGACCGGCTGCTCGAACGGGCT
>DASTVO010000346.1:0-4073 GCA_035759075.1 Actinomycetes bacterium | reverse complement strand
CCTCGTGGCCCTCCGGGCGCATCGCCGGGTCGTCGGGGGAGCACACGTAGACCGCCGGGTCGGGGACGGGGTGCGCGTCACGCCCGAAGACCGCGTCGAACTCGGCGTCGTAGTCGCGCGGGAAGAGCACCGTGTGGTGACCGATGCCCTCCGTCCGGCCCCGGAGCGCCAGCATCATCGAGAAGCCGGACAGCGACGGTGTGGCCCGCTGCAGCCGACGGCGAGCACCCCCGCCGACCGAGTGCGGCACCAGGTCCTCGTACAGGTGCGTCGCGTCGGCGTCGGAGACCACGACGTCGGACGCGATGCGCTCGCCGCTGGTGAGCTCGACGCCCGCCGCGCGGTCGCCCTCGACGAGCACCCGCGCGACGTCCGACCCGGTCCGCACCGTCACCCCGCGCAGCAGCGCCCGCTCGTGCAGCGCCTCGCCGAGCCGGCGCAGCCCGCCGCGGACGTGCCAGGCGCCGAAGGTCTGCTCGACGTAGGGGATCACCGCGAGCGCGGCCGGGGCGCGCCGCGGGTCGGAGCCGGCGTAGGTGGCGTACCGGTCCAGCAGCATCCGCAGACGCGGGTCACGCAGGTGGCGCCGCCCCAGCGCCCGCAGCGACAGCCAGGGAGCGACGGTGCGCACGTCCCGCGTACGACGGGCGAGGCGGGCCAGGTCCGGTACCCCGCCCAGCGGCGACTCGAGGAAGGGCTCGCGGGTCACCTGCCAGATGGCGTGCGCCCGCTCCAGGAACCGGTCCCAGTCGTCGGCGGCGCCGGCCCCGAGCGCCTCGTCCAGCGCAGCGCGCATGCGCGCCCGGGACGCGTTCGCGACGTCGAGACGTGTCGCGTCGTGGCCGTCGATCGCCGGGAACCGGTAGTGGAACGCCGGGTCGACCGCGACCAGCTCGACGCTGTCCTCCAGCGGCGCGCCGGTCTTGTTGAACAGGTCCCGGTAGACGGCCGGCAGCGTGAGCAGCGACGGGCCGGTGTCGAACGTGAACCCGTCGCGGGAGTAGGCCGCGAGCTTGCCGCCGACGACGGGCGCCTGCTCGCAGACCGTGACCCGGTGGCCGACCGTGGCGAGCCGGGCCGCGACCGCGAGGCCGCCCATGCCGGCACCGACGACGACCACCCTCGACATGCGACGTGACCTTACGGTGACCTGGAACACTCCAATCCGGAGCCCGGTGGGTGTCGTATCTCCTACATGACCCGCGACGAGCACACGACTATGCCCCGCCGGGTGCGGGCGCTGGCCGGGTCGGTCGCCGGACTGCTGGCCGCACTCGTGGCCCTCGGCACCGCCGAGCTCGCCGCGGCCCTCGTCCGCCCGCAGGCCTCGCCGGTCATCGCGGTCGGCGGCAGCGTCATCGACGCCACACCGGCCTGGCTCAAGAACTTCGCGATCCGCACCTTCGGCACCAACGACAAGCCGGTACTGATCGGCTCGATCCTCGCGGTGCTCGTCCTGCTGTCCCTCGTGACCGGTGCGCTGGCGGTGCGCCGGCGGCCCGTCGGACTGGCCGGCGTCGCCGTGCTCGGGCTGGTCGGAGCCGCCGCCGCCGCGACCCGCCCTGAGGCGCAGCTGCTCGACCCGCTGCCCTCGGTGGTCGGCGCGGTCGTCGGGTCGCTCGCCCTTGTGCTCCTGCTGCGACCGCTCGACGACAGCGAGCCCGCGCAGCCGCTGCCCGACGACCAGCGGCGGCGGTTGCTCGTCGGCGGTCTGGCCGCCGCGGCTGCCGGCATCGCGGCCGGAAGCGTCGGACGACTGGTTAACGGGCGGCGCACCGACGTGGCCGCAGCCCGGTCCCGCGTACGGCTGCCCGCCCCGGCCGACCCCGCGGCCCCGCTGCCGCGCGGCACCGACCTCAAGCTGTCCGGTCTGAGCAGCTTCACCACGCCCAACGACGACTTCTACCGCGTGGACACGGCGCTGATCGTGCCGCAGGTCTCGGTCGACGACTGGCGGCTGCGCGTGCACGGGATGGTGGAGAGGGAGATCGAGCTCGACTTCGGCCAGCTGCTCGAGCGCGACCTGGTCGAGCGCGACATCACCCTCACCTGCGTGTCCAACGAGGTCGGCGGCCGGTACGCGGGCAGTGCGCGCTGGCTCGGTGCCTCACTGGCGGACCTGCTCGACGAGGCCGGCGTCGACCCCGAGTCGGACATGCTGCTCAGCAAGAGCGTCGACGGCATGACGATCAGCACCCCGACGGCCGCCGTCATGGATGGCCGCGACGCGCTGCTCGCGGTCGGCATGAACGGCGAGCCGCTGCCTGCCACGCACGGCTTCCCGGTGCGCATGGTCGTCCCCGGTCTCTACGGCTACGTCTCGGCGACGAAGTGGCTGGTCGACCTCGAGCTCACCCGCTTCGCCGACAAGCAGGCGTACTGGACCGAGCGGGGCTGGGCCGAGAAGGCCCCGATCAAGACCATGTCGCGGATCGACACCCCCAAGCCGTTCGCCAAGCTGCCGGCCGGCCGCGTCGCGGTGGCCGGCGTCGCGTGGGCGCAGCACCGTGGCATCGCCAAGGTCGAGGTGCGCGTCGACGAAGGGTCCTGGCAGCAGGCCCGGCTCGCGGAGGTCCCGTCGATCGACACCTGGCGGCAGTGGGTCTGGCAGTGGGACGCCAGACCCGGCAGCCACCGGCTCGAGGTCCGCGCGACGGATGCGGACGGCACCACGCAGACCCCGAAGCGCGCCGACCCCTTCCCCTCCGGTGCCACCGGCTGGCACTCGACCGTCGTCACGGTCGGCTGACCCCCTCACCCGTCCCCGCCCAGCGCGGGAGCGAATCACCCACCCCATTGATCAGGAGAGCCCTCATGAACCTGCGCACCCACCGCGGCGCGAAGCTTGCCGCCGCCGCCGTCCTGCTGGCGCTGCCGCTCGCAGCCTGCAGCGCGGACGCCGACACCGACGCCGGCACGACAGACACCTCCAGCAGCGCCCCCGAGACCTCGGAGAGCACGGAGGCCATGACCATGTCCGAGCCGTTCGGACCGGGCTGCTCGGCGGTGCCGGCCGACGGCGCCGGGTCGTTCGACGGCATGGCCACCGAGCCGGTCGCCACCGCCGCGTCGGCCAACCCGCTGCTGTCGACCCTGGTCACCGCAGTCGGCGAGGCGAAGCTCGTCGACACCCTCAACAGCGCCGAGGACATCACCGTCTTCGCGCCGACCAACGACGCGTTCGAGGCCATGGACCCGGCGACGCTGGACAAGGCCATGAAGGACCCGTCGGGCCTGCTCGCCACCGTGCTGACCTACCACGTCGTGCAGGGCAAGCTCGCCCCCGAGGAGGTCGCCGGCACGCACACCACGCTGCAGGGCGGCGAGCTGACGGTCGAGGGCAGCGGTGAGGACTTCACCGTCAACGGGGACGCCGAGGTCGTCTGCGGCAACGTGACGACCGACAACGCGACGGTCTACATCATCGACGGCGTGCTGCTGCCGCCGGCTGCCTGACAGACCGAGCCGTACGTCCCGAAGCGCGCCCCCGGCCCCGGTCGGGAGGCGCGCTTCGGCGCTGCGAGCGGTCTCAGCCCGGTCTGTCCTGTGGGGCCAGCATCCGCGACATGTCGACGCGGTCGAAGTCGGTGACCCCGTGCCGCGCCTTCCACCGCACGACGGCGTCGTCGACGGTCGCGTGGGCGGTGCTGCCGGTGACGACGGTGACACCGGGAGGGGCGTTGCCCGGGTACGCGTCCGAGCTCAGCCAGCAGATGGTGACGTCCTCGTAGCGGTCGCCGGACCGCGTCGGGAGCATCGCGCCGTCTTCGGAGCTCAGCGGTCCCTCCATCGCGACGACGGTGTCCCGCAGCACGAGGTACGGCGAGTTGGCTTGCATCTTGTAGATGTACCCCGCGGTGACGTCGGACGAGGGGCGCTTGTGCCCGCCCGGCCCGGCCGCCAGCTTCACGACGCAGCTCTCGACGGTCTGGGTGTTCTCCGCCACCGGGGAGCCGGACCCGTCACCGGCCTGGGTGGACAGCAGGGTGCGCCCGTCCTCGAAGAGGCAGTCGAACAGGTGCAGCCCACGCTGCTCGTCGTTCTCGATCCCGTCGTCGCGGTACCTGCTGAAC
>DASTVO010000345.1:0-2686 GCA_035759075.1 Actinomycetes bacterium | reverse complement strand
TCGGTGCGCAACGTCGCCCAACGCGGGGTGGTCGTGCGCAACGTCGCCCAACGCGGGGTGGGTCAGGCCGGGGCAGCCAGACGGGCCGGTCATCCGCCGAGGCGCCCGAGCATCCCGCCGACCCCGCCGCCGCCCTGCCCGCCGGTGTTCTGGCCGCCGCCGCGCAGCATGTTCTCGCTGGGCTGGACGACCACGAACCCCTGGCCGGAGAACGCGAGCTGGAACGCCTCCCCGGACCCGCGGCCGAGCATGGCCATCGGCTTGAAGCCGGAGGAGTGGATCGAGGTCTGCAGCGAGGCCGACCAGGCCACCACCGCGTCGGTGTCGACGTACGTCGGCGCGTCCACGCTGAGCACCACGGGCGTGCCCTTCGTCGTGATCGCGAGCTTGCCGCTGCCGGTGAAGTAGGTGTTGAACAGCCCGCCACCGATCATCCCGGCGTTGCCGATCATCTTGATGTCCCACTGCAGCGTCGGCTCGAAGGCCAGCACGCTGACCCCGTTGACCGAGAGGCCGTCCGAGCCGTCGAGCTCGATCACGTGCACGTCCGAGGCCAGGTCGGCGAAGAAGACGTCGCCGTTGCCGGACACCCGCATCAGGTCGACGCCCTCGCCGGTCACGGCTTTCTTCAGCATCTTGCCGATGCCGCCGGCCGACTGGTAGTCGAAGGACACCTGGCCCTGGTAGGCGACCATGGCGCCCTGCCGGGCCATGACGGTCCCGCCGGCGAGCGCGACCTTGAGCATCTTGGAGTTCTGCAGCCCGAAGCCGTCCGGGGACGCGGCCTCGAGGTACTCCTGGCTGAACAGCGAGCTGCGCATCGGCGGGCCCCTCTCGTGGACGGCTGACGATCGTGAAACTAGCGCCCGCGCGACGGGCTCGTCATCGGCTTCGCGACACCGGCGGCCCGGCGGCTACGCTCGCCCGGTGCTGGATCTCAAGATGCTCCGCGACGACCCGGAGGCCGTCCGTGCCTCGCAGCGCGCGCGCCGGGAGGATCCCGACCTGGTCGACGCCGTCCTGGCGGCCGACGAGGCCCGGCGCAGCGCCATCGCAGCGTTCGACCGGCTCCGCGCCGAGCAGAAGACGATCGGCCGCGAGGTCGCGAAGGCCACCGGTGACGAGAAGGCAGCCCTGCTGGCCCGGACCAAGCAGCTCGCCGCCGACGTGCGGGCCGCCGAGACGGCACAGAACGAGTGCTCCGCCGCGTACGACACGCTCCTGCGCCGGCTGTCCAACGTCGCCGAGCCGGGCGTGCCCGAGGGCGGCGAGGACGACTACGCCGTGCTCGAGCACGTGGGGGAGGTGCCGGAGTTCGACTTCGAGCCGCGCGACCACCTCGACCTCGGCCAGCTCCTCGGCGCCATCGACACCGAGCGCGGGGCGAAGGTGTCCGGCGCGCGGTTCTACTTCCTGACCGGCGTCGGCGCGCAGCTGCAGCTGGCGATGCTGAACCTGGCCATGGCGCAGGCGCTCGAGGCCGGGTTCACGATGATGGTGCCGCCGGTGCTGGTGCGCCCCGAGGCCATGGAGGGCACCGGATTCCTCGCGCAGGCCGCCGAGAACGTCTACCACCTGGCGGAGGAGGACCTCTACCTCGTCGGTACGTCGGAGGTGCCGCTCGCCGCCTACCACATGGACGAGGTCATCGACGCCGACCGGCTGCCGCTGCGCTACGCCGGCTGGTCGACCTGCTTCCGCAAGGAGGCCGGCTCCTACGGCAAGGACACCCGCGGGATCCTGCGGGTCCACCAGTTCGACAAGATCGAGATGTTCTCGTACTGCCGGCCGGAGGACGCCGCCGAGGAGCACGCGCGGCTGCTCGGCTGGGAGAAGGAGATGCTGGCCAAGGTCGAGATCCCGTACCGGGTGATCGACGTCGCGGCCGGCGACCTCGGGTCGTCCGCCGCCCGCAAGTACGACTGCGAGGCGTGGGTTCCCACCCAGGGCCGCTACCGCGAGGTGACCTCGACCTCGAACTGCACCACCTTCCAGGCGCGGCGGCTGCGGGTGCGGGTCCGGGAGGACGGCGGAGTCCGCCCGCTGGCGACCCTGAACGGCACGCTCGCGACGACGCGCTGGATCGTGGCCATCCTGGAAAACCACCAGCAGGCCGACGGCTCGGTCGTCGTGCCGCAGGCGCTGCGCCCGTTCATGGGCGGCCGTGAGGTGCTGGAGCCGGTCCGCTCCTGACCGGACTGGCCGGGGCGAGCGGGTTGCCTAGGCGATGCCCCAGCCGTCGAAGTCCGGGCCGAGGTGAGCCCGCAGCCGACGCACGTCGTCGGCGAGCTCGGCCATGATCCGGTCCCGGACCTCGTCGGGGACCGCGACCGCCGCCGGTGTCGCGGCGCGTGTCCCGGTCACCTTCCGCAGGGCGCTGAGCGCGTTGTTCTCCAGCTCCTTGAAGCGCCGGGTCGCCGGCAGCCGCGCCTTCAGCTGCTTGCGAAGCCAGTAGGGGACCGGGGAGCGGACCGCGCGGTCCTTGGTCTGGTAGAAGTCGCGCTCCAGCTCGTCCGGCGCGAAGCCCGGGTCGACGCCGATGAACTCGTAGACCTTCGCCACCGTCTCTGCGCGCCGACCTCGCAGCTCCTCCGAGGTGACCACGAGCAGCTGCTCGCGGGGGAAGTGCTCGAGGTACTGCTCGATCTGCATCGCGTAGCGGCTGTAGTCCAGGTAGATCGGGTTG
>DASTVO010000344.1:0-2721 GCA_035759075.1 Actinomycetes bacterium | reverse complement strand
GGCGAGCCCGGCGGGAAGAGCGAGTCGACGACCGGCTTCGCGACGAACTGCGCGTCGCCGATCGTCGGGTGCGTGTGCATCCGGAACCCGGGTGCGGCGTTGACCTCGCAGATCGCGCCGCCGGTCTCGCGGACCGGCTCGGCGATGTCCGGGCTGATGAAGTCGATGCCGGCCACGTCCAGGCCGACGACCCGTGCGGCCTCTTCGGCGATCTCCACGTTGTCGGGGTGTGCCTCCAGGGTCCGGTCGATGGAGATCCCGCCGGTCGACATGTTGCCGGTCAGCGTGAGCTTGACCGTCGTCCCCTCCGGTGGGACGTCGTCCATGCCGAACCCCTGCTCGGCGACCAGCGCGACCGCCGCGTCGTCGACCTTGATGCGGGTGAGGACCTTCTCGTGGCCCACCCCGCGGCGGGGGTCGGCGTTGGTCTCGTCGACCAGCTCGCGCACCGTGTGCACGCCGTCGCCGACGACGTGGGCCGGGACCCGCTCGGCGAGCGCGACCATCCGCCCGCCGATGACGAGCACCCGGTAGTCCCTCCCGACGATGAGCGACTCGACGATCACCCAGCCGCGCCGGGACTGCTCCTGGGCCACCGGGAAGGCTGCGCGCAGCTCCTCCTCGCCGGTGATGTCGAGGACGACGCCGCGGCCGTGGTTGCCGTCCAGCGGCTTGCACACGACGGGGTAGCCGATGCGGTTGGCCACCCGCAGCGCCTGCTCGACGGTGCGCACCGACTCCGACTTCGGCACCGGCAGCCCGGCCGCCGCCAGCAGCCGCGTGGTCAGCTCCTTGTCGCCGGCGATGTCCACGGCCAGCGCCGAGGTGTTCGACGTCATCGTGGCGCGGATCCGCCGCTGGTGGACGCCCTGGCCGAGCTGCACCAACGAGTACTGGTTCAGGCGCAGCCACGGGATGTCCCGCGACACGGCCTCGTCCAGGATCGCCTGGGTGGAGGGACCGAACGCGGTCCGCTCGGCCTGGACGAGGAAGCGCTCGAGCTCGGCCGCGAAGTCGAACTCCGGGTCGGGCTCGACCAGGTGGTTGACCAGCCGGACCGCGAGCACCCCGGCCGCGAGACCGACCTGCTCGTCCACGTACCCGTAGATGACGTTGTACTGCCCGCGCACCCCGGTCCCGCGGGTCTTGCCCCGCCGGATGTCGTGCCCGGCCTCCTTCTGCAGCTGCAGCGCGGTGTGCTCGGCCACGTGCCCCAGCCAGGTCCCCTCCTTGAGCCGCTCGAGGAAGCCGCCGCGGCGCCCGCGGGAGCAGGAGTGCCGGGTGATCCCCGGCAGGGCATCGACCAGCCCGTCCACGAAACCCGGGATCGTGTTCGAGGGGTGGTCCTCCAGCGAGCCGAGGTCGACGACGAGGTGCACCGCCGGCTCGTACGACCACAGGTTCGGCCCGCGGTAGACGCGGGTCTGCTGGATCACGAGGTCAGCACGGGCGGAGCTCACTCGTCGTCCTCCTCGGTCTGGTGCCGCAGCTGCTCCGCGAGGTGCGTCTCGACGAACGAGATCAGCCGCCGCTCGGCCAGGTCGAACCGCGCGCCGGCGGGCAGCGTGTGCACGACGACGCCGGAGACGAGCAGCGGCGCGCCGTGCTCGGCCAGGTGCGCGTCGCTCACCGCCTGCGAGCCGTCGGCGACGAAGACGCAGCCGGAGCCGACGACCTCGAGCTCACGGCCGCCGCGGACCACGGCGGCGGTGTCCTCGTCGAGCCCGATGCCGAGCAGCCGCGGCGAGCGGGCGACGAGCGAGAGCAGCCGCGGGTAGCGGTCGCGCTGGGCGAAGTGCTGGTCGACCACGACGTCGGGCAGCAGGCCCAGCCCGGCCGCGGACGCGGTGGTGCCCTGCCGCGGGGAGTCGAATTCGTCGCCGAAGGCGATCATGTGCTCGCTGACCACGCTGGCCCCGGCGGACGTGCCGCCGACCAGAGCCCCCCGGTCGTACGCGGAGACCAGCGCTGCGCCGAAGGCCGTCCCGGCCACGACCCCGGCCAGCTTGACCTGGTTGCCCCCGGTCATGAACACCGCGTCGACGCCGTCCAGGCAGCCGGCCAGCGCCGGGTCGTCCGCCTCGGCACGGGTCTCCGGCCGCAGCCGCAGCACCTCCCCGGCGCCGAGCCCGCGGAAGACCTCGTCGTAGGAGTCGAAGATCTCCTCGCCCAGCGACGAGGCTGTCGCGAGGACCGCCACCCGCGCGCCGGACCCGCCGGCGAGCCGCACGAACTCCCGCAGCACCACCCGGTCGCCGACCCGGTCCTCGGCGCCACCGATCACGCACAGGGTTCCCCCGGCCACGGCGCGGACGGGTCGAGGAGCCACGGGCCGAGCCTAGGGGTCGGCGCCGCGGCAGGGCACGATGGCGTCATGACCGACGCGCCGAGCCGTCTCCTCGTCCTCGTCCGGCACGCGAAGGCGGAGAGCGGCGAGGAGGGCTCGGACCACGACCGTCGGCTCACCGACAAGGGACGCCGCGCCGCGGCCGAGGCCGGTCGTTGGCTGTCCGGGCACGCGCCCGCCCTCGACGTCGTGCTCTGCTCCTCGGCCACCCGTGCGCAGCAGACCTGGGACGCGATGTCGGCGTCGCTGCGCGCGGGGGAGATCCGGGTGGAGCGGGCGATGTACCTGGCCGGCGCGCAGGAGGTCCTCGACGCGGTCGCGTCGGCGGGGGCGCGCACCACGGCCGTGGTCGGGCACAACCCGACGATCGAGCA
>DASTVO010000343.1:0-2180 GCA_035759075.1 Actinomycetes bacterium | reverse complement strand
ACCGCACCCTCGACCGCGAGCGGCGCAGCGCCTGCGACGACGTACACGGGGTCGCTCCCGCCCTCCCGCAACGCCCGCACCGCCCGGTCGACGAGTCGCTCGCCGTCGATCTCGGCGAGCGCCTTGGGGCCGCCGAAACGGCGGCCGGCGCCGGCCGCCAGCACCAGCCCGGCGATGCCGCTCACGGGTGAGGTGTGCCGGTGGGGCGGCGTCATGCGTGGATGGGGCCCTCGGTGTCGGTGAGGCGACGGCCGGTGCCGCCCCAGCGGTGGGCGACGATCTCGGCGGCGATCGAGACCGCGGTCTCCTCCGGGGTCCGCGCGCCGATGTCCAGCCCGATCGGCGAGGCCAGCCGGGACAGCGCCTCCTCGCTGACGCCTTCGTCGCGCAGCCGGGCGAGCCGGTCCTCGTGGGTGCGCCGGCTGCCCATGGCACCGATGTACGCGGCGTCGGTCTTCAGCGCCTCCTCGAGCAGCGGCACGTCGAACTTCGGGTCGTGGGTCAGCACGCAGATCACCGTGCGGGAGTCGACCGGGGTCGAGGCGAGGTACCGGTGCGGCCACTCGACGACGACCTCGTCCGCCTCGGGGAACCGCTTCGGGGTCGCGAAGACCCCGCGCGCGTCGCAGACCGTCACCCGGTAGCCGAGGAACTTGCCGACCCGGGCGACCGCGGCCGCGAAGTCGATCGCACCGAAGACCAGCATCCGCGGCGGCGGCGCGAAGGACTGCACGAAGACGCTGAGCTCGTCCTGGCGGCGCTCGCCGTCGGGACCGAGGTGCAGCACCCCGGTGGCCCCGTGGTCGAGCATGCCGCGGACGTCGTCGGCGACCGCCTCGTCGAGCCGTTCGGAGCCGAGGGTGCCGGCGACCCGGTCCGGCCACACCGCCAGGTGCGCCCCGACCGGCCCGGGGCCGTCGATGACCGTCGCCACCGCGACCGGCTCGTGCTCGCGGATCGAGGTCACCACCGCCGGCAGGTCGGGGAACGCTGCGGCGTCCATCGGCTCCACGAAGACGTCGATGATGCCGCCGCAGGTCAGCCCGACCGCGAACGCGTCGTCGTCACTGACGCCGTAGCGCTGCAGCACCGGCTCGCCGGAGGCCATGACCTCCTGGGCCAGCTCGTAGACAGCGCCCTCGACGCAGCCGCCGGAGACACTGCCGGTCGGCTCGCCATGGGTCGACACGACCATCGCCGCACCCGGCTGGCGGGGTGCGCTCCTCCAAGTGCTGACCACGGTCGCGAGCGCGAACCGCTCGCCGCTGTCGTACTGGCGGCCGACCTCGTCGACGACGTCATGCATGGGCCGGCACCGTCCTCTCTGGCGTGTCGCGCAGGTCCCCGGACAGCACGGCGGCGAGCCGTTCGAGGGCCGCCACCGAGTGCCCGTCGACGAAGTCGTCCACGTACGGCAGCGCGGCCAGCATGCCACCGGTCATCGGCGCGTAGCCGGGCTTGCCGCGGTGCGGGTTGGCCCACACGACACGGTACGCGAGCCGGGACAGCCGCTGCATCTGCTCGCCGAGCAGCCTGGCGTCGCCGCGCTCCCAGCCGTCGGAGGCGACCATCACCACCGCGCCGCGGGCGAGTCCGCGCTGGCCCCACTTGTCCAGGAACGCCTTGAGCAGCTCGCCCAGCCGGGTGCCGCCGCTCCAGTCCGGGACCGCGCCCGACACGGCGAGCAGCGCCGCGGAGGGGTCGCGCCCGCGCATCTCCCGGGTGACCCGGGTCAGGCGGGTCCCGAGGGTGAAGACCTCCGTCCCGGGACGCCGCCGGGCCGCCGCGTGGGCGAGGCGCAGGAACGGGTCCGCGTACGGCTGCATGGACCCGCTCACGTCCACCACGAGGACGAGCCGCCGTGGCCGCACCCGGCGCCGCCGTCGCTCCAGCCGCACCGGCTCACCGCCACGGCGCAGCATGGTCCGCACGGTGCGGCGGGCGTCGACCACGCCCCGGTGCGCCCGCCGGTGCCGGCGCGACAGCCGGGTCTCGCCGACCGGGTCGATCGCCTCGATCAGCCGGCGCACGACGTCGCGCTCCGCCGGCGTGAGCGCGGCGAGGTCGCGGTGCCGGAGCACCTCGAGCTCGCTCGCCGTCGAGGCCGGCATCTCCGACGGGTCCGCGGTCTCGCCGGACGGCCGTTCGCTGCCGGGCACCGCGACGGGGCGCACGACCTG
>DASTVO010000342.1:0-2830 GCA_035759075.1 Actinomycetes bacterium | reverse complement strand
CGGTGCGCTTCACCTTGCCGGACGACCTGCCGCCGCTGCGTCTGCTGCTGATCTGGGACAATCTGACCGGCCACAAGACGCCGGAGATGGTGCTCTGGCTGTGCCGGCACGGCATCATGCCGCTCTACACCCCGCTCGGTGGCAGTTGGTTGAACATGGCCGAGGCGATCCAGCGCATCCTCAAGCGCCGCGCCCTCGACGGGCAGCACCCGCAGAGCCCCGCCGAGATCGGCGCCTGGTTCGAGCAGATGGCACACGCCTGGAACCAGCATCCCACGCCCTTCCTCTGGAGCGGCAAGCGCCGGCAGCGGCGGCGAAGACGGCCCGGTGATGGCCACCCCGTCGGCGGTTCCGCGGCGCAGACCCGACAACCGCTATGTCGCCCCCGGCGAAGCCAACCAGAATGCCGAACTTCATCACAAATGACCCACTAGTGGGTCATTTGGCATGCAGCCTGCCATAATGGCGCGCATGGCATGGCGAGAGGTGGCCCATGTCCCGGCGGCAGAAGGACCCGCTCCGCGCGCTGACGGGTGAGGAGCGAGCGGAACTATCCCGGCTGAGCCATTCGCGGGGCGCGCCGGTGGCGCAGGTAGCCCGGGCCACGGCGTTGCTGGCGGTTGCCGACGGCGCGAGCTACACCGCCGCCGCGCGGCGCGTCGGCCGGCGTCAGGGGGATGCCGTCGCCGCCTGGGTCGCGCGCTTCAATCGCGAGGGGTGCGCAGCCGTCGTGCCGCGTCACGGCGGCGGCCCACGCGTACGCTACGGTGGGGAGCAGCGGCGGCGGATCCTGGCCGAGGCCGAACGGGTTCCAGACCGGGGGCGCGACGGCACGGCGACGTGGTCGTTGGGCACGCTGCGGAGGGCCTTGCGCCACGCCGAGGATGGTCTGCCGGCGGCGGTCAGCACCTACACCATCTGGCACACGCTCCACGCGGCTGGCTTGAGCTGGCAGCAACGCCGCACCTGGTGCTCGACCGGGGTGGTCATGCGCAAGGGCAAGCAGGGCGGCCCGGTCGCGGTCAGCGATGGTGACGCGGTGGCGAAAAAAAGTTGATCGAGCGGGCCTACGAGCTCGATGCCCGGGCGGGGCTGGCGGTCTGGTGCCGGGACGAGGCCGGGCCCTTCCAGGCCGTCCCCCATCCCGGCGGCAGTTGGCGGCCACAGGGCCAGCCCGCGACGCGGCCGCATGAGTACGTGCGCGGGGGGACCCTCAAGGTCCTGACCTTGTTCCATCCGGCGACGGGGCAGGTGCGCGTCCAGCCGGCCGCCAGCTGCACGAACATGGTCCTGCACGGCTGGCTGAAGGAAACCCTGGCGGCGATCGTGGCGGCGTTGCCGGCCGGAGCGGAGCCGAGCGACCCGGCGGCGACGCGGGCTCGGTGGCAAGCGTGGCAGGAGGGCTTGACGCTGCGCTTCACCTTGCCCGAGCAGCTCCCACCGTTGCGGATGCTGCTGGTGTGGGACAACCTCGCCGGCCACAGGACGCCGGAGATGGTGCTCTGGCTCTGCCGGCACGGCATCATGCCGCTCCACACGCCCTTGGGCGGCAGCTGGCTGAACATGGCCGAGTCGATCCAGCGCATCCTCAAGCGCCGGGCGCTCGACGGGCAGCAGCCGTCAAGCCCCGCCGAGATCGGCGCCTGGTTCGAGCAGACGGCCGAAGCGTGGAACCGGCAGCCGACCCCCTTCGTGTGGCATGGCAAGCGCCGGCAGCGGCGACGGCGGCGGCGGCAGCCGCCGGGCGACGGTCGGCATCCATTGGGCGGCTCCGCCGCTTGCACGCGACGCCCGCTGTCTCGACTACGGTCGGTCGCGACCGGCACCGAGAATGGCAGGCTGCATGCCAAATGACCCACTAGCACCGCCCTTGTAACTCGGACCGCTGGTGAGAGCTGGTCGCAGGCCTTCCGTCCGACACGCCCTCGATCGCCTCGGCGACCTGATCGGGCACGGCATAGTGCAGCATGTGCCCGACCCCCGGGACCAACCGGAGGTCCGTGTGCGGCAGTTCCTCATGGAGCCGGACGGCGTGGCTCTCGAAATCCACGACCCGGTCCCCGGTGCCGGCCATGATCACCACGGGCACGCGCAGCTCCCGCAAGCGACGCCGTATCGCCGCCGCCGCCGGGACCATGGTGGCGCCGTCCTGGGCCTCGGCGCGGATCTGCCCCGGCCGCACCGGCAGCCCGTACGGGAAACCGTTGGCGAAGCGTTCCGGCACGGGGCGGGGCGCGAACATCCCCTTGACGACCAGCGGCATGACCGCGGCGCCGAAGAGCGGCGAGACCGTATAGCGCATCACGTCACCGACCACCGGGATCGCCGGGAGGGCCACCAGCGGCACGTCGGCGCGCACCGTCCAGTCGTAGTAGCCCGACAGCAGGACGAGACCGCCCACCGCGTCCGGGTGGTCCAGCGCCAGCGCCAGCGCCACGAGCGTGCCCCAGGAATGGCCGACGACGACGGCGCGTCCGACGCCGAGGCGCGCGAACGCCTCTTGCAGCAGGTCGGCCTGCGCCGCGGGCGCCCACATGGAGCCGTGCGGCCGGTCGCTGAAGCCGAAGCCGGGCCGGTCGAAGGCGAGGACGCGGTGCCGCCGGGCGACGCGGTCGAGCACGCCGCTCAGCACGAAGTCCTCGGCCGTGACGACGTTGCCGTGCAGCAGCACGACCGGCGGCCCCTCGCCCCGCTCGAGGTAGTGGAGCCGCACCCCGTCGACCGTGACGAACCGCCCGGCGGGCGGATGGTCGCGCTCCACCTTGCGCGCCCGATGGTGTTGTAGACGGCCGCGGCCGCCAGGGCCGTCGCCGCCACGGCGAGGATCGTT
>DASTVO010000341.1:0-4441 GCA_035759075.1 Actinomycetes bacterium | reverse complement strand
GCACGCGCCCACCGTCCGGGTGAAGCAGCTCGCCGGGGAGCCCGGTGGCCAGTCCTACGCGGAGGCCCTCAGCAAGCTGTTCGGGCTGGACCCGGCAGCGGTGGAGGCCGTCACCCGCGCCGACATCGAGGTCGACCCGGCCGCGGCCGAGGGGGGCGAGCGATGAGTGCCCCGCTGCGCCTGGGCACCCGCCGCAGCGCGCTCGCGACCGCGCAGGCCGGCCAGGTGGCCGCGGCGCTGACCGAGCGCACCGGCCGCGCCGTCGAGCTCGTCCCGGTCACGACGCTCGGCGACACCTCCCGGGCGGCGCTGACCCAGATCGGCGGTACCGGCGTCTTCGTCGGCGCGCTGCGGGAGGCCCTGGCCGACGGCCGCGTCGACGTCGCCGTCCACTCCCTCAAGGACCTGCCGACCGCCGAACCCGACGGCATCCGGCTCGCCGCCGTCCCGCCTCGCGAGGACCCGCGGGACGTGCTGGTCGCGCGGGACGGCCTGACGCTCGGCGAGCTGCCGTCCGGCTCCCGGATCGGCACCGGGTCGCCGCGCCGGGCAGCCCAGCTGCGCGCCCTCGGCCTGGGCCTCGAGGTCGTCGACGTGCGCGGCAACGTCGACACCCGGCTGCGGATCGTCGAGACCGGTGAGCTCGACGCCGTCGTCCTCGCCCGCGCGGGTCTGGCCCGGCTCGGCCGCCTGGACGCGGTCACCGAGGTCATCGACCCGCTTCAGATGCTTCCCGCCCCCGGACAGGGGGCGCTGGCGGTGGAGTGCCGCGACAGCGACACCACGACCGCCGACCTGCTCGGCAGCCTCGACGACACCGCCACGCGGCTCGCCGTCACTGCCGAGCGCACCTTGCTCGCCGCGCTGGAAGCCGGCTGCTCCGCCCCGGTCGGGGCCTACGGAGAGGCAGCCGACGGCGAGCACGTCCCCGAGCTGTACCTGCGAGCCGTCGTCAGTGCCGTCGACGGTTCCGCGAGCGTACGGCTGTCCGCCACCGGACCTCTCGACGAGGCAACACGGATCGGTCGCGACCTCGCGGCCGAGCTGCTCGCCGAGGGAGCCGCAGATCTGATGTGGGAGCGCGTTCCGTGACCCCCCCTGTCAAGAAGAAGACCACCACCAAGAAGGCCCGGCCGGTCGGCTCCGTGGCGTTCGTGGGTGCAGGCCCGGGTGACCCCGACCTGCTCACCGTGCGCGCCGTCGAGCTGCTGGCGAAGGCCGACGTGGTGGTCACCGAGTCCCAGGACGAGGCGTTCCTGCGCCGGTTCTGCCGCGAGGACGTCGAGGTCGTCGACGGCTCGCTCGGCGACGACGGCCAGCCGCTGAGCCACGCGGTCCGTGCCCGGCTCGTGGTGAAGGCCGCGAAGGGCGGCGGTCTGGTGGTGCGCCTCCTCGACGGAGACCCGTTCCTCTACGCCACCGGCTCCGAGGAGGCCGCCGGCTGCGCGAAGGCGGGGATCCCGTTCGAGGTGGTGCCCGGCGTGCCGGCGATCACCGCCGTCCCCGCGTACGCCGGGGTGCCGCTCACGTCGGCCAAGCACCGCGAGGTACGCGTCGTCAACGTGTCCGAGGGACCGGTCGACTGGAACGCGGTCGGCGCCGGCAAGGCGACTCTCGTCCTGCTCTCGGCCACCTCGGTGATCGGCGAGGCCGCGAAGGCGCTGGTCACTGCCGGCCGTGACGGCGGGACGCCGGTGGCGATGACCCAGCTCGGCACCACGACCTCCCAGCGCACCGTGGTGTCGACGCTGGACGGCATCGCCGCGGACGTGAAGGCCGCGAAGCTGGCGGCGCCGACGATCACCGTGGTCGGGGACATGGTCGGCCAGCGTGACCAGCTGTCGTGGTTCGAGACCAAGCCGCTCTTCGGCTGGCGGGTGCTGGTGCCGCGGACGAAGGAGCAGGCGGGCGCGCTCTCCGAGCGGCTGCGCACCTACGGTGCGGTGCCGGAGGAGGTCCCGACCATCGCGGTCGAGCCGCCGCGCACCCCGCAGCAGATGGAGCGGGCCATCAAGGGCCTGGTCACCGGACGCTACGAGTGGATCGCGTTCACGTCGCGCAACGCGGTCAAGGCCGTGCGCGAGCGCTTCGAGGAGTACGGCCTGGACGCCCGCGCCTTCGCCGGGATCAAGGTCGCCGCCGTCGGCGAGCAGACCGCGGCCGACCTGCTGGCGTGGGGCATCAAGCCCGACCTGGTGCCCAGCGGCGAGCAGTCGGCTGCCGGTCTGCTCGAGGACTGGCCGCCCTACGACGCGGTCTTCGACCCGATCGACCGGGTCTTCCTGCCGCGGGCCGACATCGCGACCGAGAACCTCGTCGCCGGCCTGGTCGAGCGCGGCTGGGAGGTCGACGACGTGACGGCCTACCGCACCGTGCGCGCGGCCCCGCCGGCGGCGCCGATCCGCGAGGCGATCAAGAGCGGCGGGTATGACGCGGTCGTCTTCACCTCGTCCTCGACCGTGCGCAACCTGGTCGGCATCGCCGGCAAGCCGCACGTGTCGACGGTCATCGCCTGCATCGGCCCGGCCACTGCCAAGACGGCCGAGGAGCACGGCCTGCGGGTCGACGTCCTCGCGCCGAGCCCGTCCGTGGCCGACCTGGCGACGGCGCTGTCCGAGTACGGCCAGTCGATGCGGGCCGCGGCGATCGACGCCGGGGAGCCGGTGCTGCGGCCGTCCCAGAAGCGCACGCCCGCTCGTCGCAAGGCCACCTGAGTGGTCACTGGCGTCGCCGAGTACCCGGCCGGCCGGCCCCGCCGGCTGCGCCGGACGGCTGCGCTGCGCTCGCTCGTGGCGCAGACCCGCCCGGCGCCGGCGGACCTGGTGCTGCCCCTCTTCGTCAAGGAGGGGCTCGCCGAGCCGGCGCCGATCGGGTCGATGCCGGGCGTGGTGCAGCACACCCGTGACTCACTGCGCAAGGCGGCGGTCGACGCGGTGCGGGCCGGTGTCGGCGGGCTGATGCTCTTCGGCGTGCCCGCCGAGCGGGACGCCGTCGGCTCCGGCGCCACCGAGACCCACGGGGTCCTCAACGTCGCGATCCGGGACGTGGTCACCGAGGTCGGGGACGCGACGGTCGTGATGAGCGATCTCTGCCTCGACGAGTTCACCGACCACGGCCACTGCGGTGTCCTCGCCGCGGACGGGTCCGTCGACAACGACGCGACCCTGCTTCGCTACCAGGAGATGGCGCTGGCCCAGGCCACCGCGGGCGCGCACGTGCTCGGGCTGTCCGGGATGATGGACGGTCAGGTCGGGGCGGTACGCCGCGCGCTCGACGCCAACGGTGACGCCGACACCGCGCTGCTCGCGTACACCGCGAAGTACGCGTCCGCGTTCTACGGCCCGTTCCGCGAGGCGGTCGAGTCGACCCTGCAGGGGGATCGGCGCACGTACCAGCAGGACCCGGCGAACCTCGACGAGGCGCTGCGCGAGCTCGCCCTCGACCTCGCCGAGGGCGCCGACATCGTGATGGTGAAGCCCGCCCTGCCCTACCTGGACGTCCTGCGCCGGGTCGCCGACGAGGCGGCGCACCACGGTGTGCCGGTCGCGGCCTACCAGGTGTCCGGGGAGCTGGCCATGGCCGAGGCCGCGTTCGCCAACGGCTGGCTGGACCGCGACCGCACGATCCTCGAGACGCTGACCTCGGTCCGCCGCGCCGGCGCCGGCATCGTCCTCACCTACTGGGCGGTCGAGGCAGCGAGGCTGCTGCGGGAGAGGACGGACGCGTGACGACACGCACGCCGGCGCCCGCCTCGGAGGTGCTGCTCGCCCGGGCGCAGGCGGTTATCCCGGGCGGGGTGAACTCGCCGGTGCGCGCCTTCCGCGCCGTCGGCGGCACTCCGCGGTTCATGGTCTCCGGCCGCGGCCCCTACCTGGTCGACGCCGACGGCCGGGAGTACGTCGACCTGGTCTGCTCGTGGGGCCCGCTGCTGCTGGGCCACGCGCACCCGGTGGTCGTCGACGCGGTGCAGGCCGCGGTCGCTCGGGGCACGTCGTTCGGCACACCCACCGAGGGCGAGGTCGCGCTGGCCGAGGAGATCGTCCACCGGGTCGAGCCGGTCGAGCAGGTGCGGCTGGTCTCCAGCGGCACCGAGGCGACCATGTCGGCGATCCGGCTTGCCCGCGGCTTCACCGGCCGGTCGAAGATCGTGAAGTTCGCCGGCTGCTACCACGGCCATGTCGACTCGCTGCTGGCCTCGGCCGGATCCGGCGTCGCGACACTGGGACTGCCGGACACGCCTGGCGTGACGGGCGCGTCCGCGGCCGACACGGTGGTGGTCCGGTACAACGACCTGGCCGCGGTCGAGCAGGCCTTCGCCGCGTACGACGGGGAGATCGCCGCCGTCATCACCGAGGCGGCCGCCGGCAACATGGGCGTCGTGCCGCCCGAGCCGGGCTTCACGGCGGGGCTCGCCGAGCTCTGCGCCCGCCACGGCGCGCTG
>DASTVO010000340.1:0-2408 GCA_035759075.1 Actinomycetes bacterium | reverse complement strand
CGTCGACGGGTCGAGGCACCAGCTCACGGCGGCGGGCCAGGGGCCGTAGCCGTCCTCGACGGAGAGGTGACCGGTGCCGGGCAGGGTCTCCGCGTCCAGGTCCAAGGGCTTGCCGTACACCCGCGCCGCCGGGCCGTCGGGGGAGTACACGTCGGCGTCGGACGCGACCAGCCGTACGCGGGTGCGGCTGCTCTTCCGGAGCGCCGCCGCGTCCGTCGGTGCCACGAAGCCGGCGATCTCGCGGATCGCGGCGGTCCGTGCCGGGCTCGGCGGAGCCACCAGCAGCACCCGGTCCGCCGGCCGGTCGAGGACCCCGGTCGTGGCCGCGTGCATCCACAGCAGGCAGGACAACGAGTGCGCGACGACCACCCGCTCGCCGTCACCCATCTGGGTCCACTCGGCGGCGAGGAGCTCCAGCCACTCCGCGAGGTCCGGCTCGTCGGGGCGGGGGAGCTGCGGGTAGAGCACCTGCTCGCCGTCGGCGCGGAGCCGGTCGACGAGCCACCAGTGCCAGTGCTCGACCGGCCGCCGGTTCGCCCATCCGTGCAGGACCAGGAACCGCCGGGCTGTCACGTGCGGGTCACTCCGGTGCCGCCGGCGACGGGTAGGTGTCGGGGTCGCCGACGATCTCGCCGACGTGGGCGCCGGCCTGCGCCTTCTGCGACAGGGCCTCGAGCTCGGCCAGGACGGCGGCGTGCTGGTCGACGCACAGCACCACGAGGTCGGCGGGGTTGGCGCGCGCCATCGCCTCGTGCACCGCGGGGATCTCCTCGAGCACGATCTCGACCTGCTTGCACCGGGCGCCCTCGGCCATCTGCGCGCGGGCCCCCGCGGCGACGAGCTCGGCGACCTCTCCGCGGGGACGGCCGCGCAGCGCCTCGTCCTCGCGGACCACCAGGACATCGAAGTGGTCCGCGGCCACCGAGCCCAGCTCGCGCATGTCCTCGTCCCGCCGGTCGCCAGCGGTCGCGACGACCCCGATGCGCTGCGGGCGGGCGAGGTCGGTGACGGCGCCGGCGTCCTCGGCGAGCCGCTCGACGAAGTCGCCGAGCATCCGCATGCCCGGCGCGTTGTGGCAGTAGTCGACGATGACGGTCGTCCCGTCGACCTCGATCTGGTTCAGCCGGCCGGGGGACAGGTAGTACGAGGTGGTGAAGGTCCGCAGGCCCTGCCGGATGTCGTGCAGGTGCGCGCCGGCCGCGAACGCCGCCGCGGCGGCGGCCAGCGAGTTGGCCACGTTCATCGCCGCCTTGCCGCCGAACGTGGCCGGCAGCAGATGGGTCCAGGCGAGCTGCATCGACCGGCGCCCGTGCCGGATGACGATCATCTCGCCGAGGTCGCCACGCTCGAGCACCACTGCGCGTCCGCCGCGTCGGCAGTGGTCGTCGATCATGTCCCGGACCTCGGAGCCGGCCTCGGCCATGGAGAACCACACGACGTCTCCCGAGCAGCGGCGCCGCATCCCGCGTACCAGCTCGTCGTCGGCGTTGAGGACCGCGAAGCCGTCCCGCGGTACCGCCTCCACGATCACCTGCTTGACCTCGGCGAGCTGCTCGAGGGTGTCCACCCCGCGCATGCCGAGGTGGTCCGGCGCGACGTTGAGCACCACCGCCACGTCGTTGCGCTCATAGCCCAGGCCCTCGCGCAGGATCCCGCCACGGGCGACCTCGAAGACCGCGAAGTCCACCCGCGGGTTCTGCAGCACCATCCGCGCCGACTTCGGCCCGGACGCGTCGGAGCGGATCACCAGCCGCTCGTCGATCACGATGCCGTCGGTGGAGGTCATCCCGACCTTGCGGCCCATGCCCTTGAAGACGTGGGCGATCATCCGGGCCGTCGTCGTCTTGCCGTTCGTGCCGGTGACCGCCACGATCGGGATCCGGCTCGGCGAGCCCGGCGGGAAGAGCGAGTCGACGACCGGCTTCGCGACGAACTGCGCGTCGCCGATCGTCGGGTGCGTGTGCATCCGGAACCCGGGCGCGGCGTTGACCTCGCAGATCGCGCCGCCGGTCTCGCGGACCGGCTCGGCGATGTCCGGGCTGATGAAGTCGATGCCGGCCACGTCCAGGCCGACGACGCGGGCGGCCTCCTCGGCGATCTCCACGTTGTCGGGGTGGGCCTCCAGGGTCCGGTCGATGGAGATCCCGCCGGTCGACATGTTGCCGGTCAGCGTGAGCTTGACCGTCGTGCCCTCCGGTGGCACGGCGTCCATGCCGAACCCCTGCTCCGCGACCAGCGCGACCGCCGCGTCGTCGACCTTGATGCGGGTGAGGACCTTCTCGTGGCCCACGCCGCGGCGGGGGTCGGCGTTGGTCTCGTCGACCAGCTCGCGCACCGTGTGCACGCCGTCGCCGACGACGTGGGCCGGGACCCGCTCGGCGAGCGCGACCATCCGCCCGCCGATGACG
>DASTVO010000339.1:0-6721 GCA_035759075.1 Actinomycetes bacterium | reverse complement strand
CGCCACCGGCGCCTCGTGCAGCGCCGCCTCCTCGGCCGCGCCGAGCACGGCCTCCTTGGAGAAGAAGCCCGAGAACGGCGGCAGCCCGGCGAGGGCTCCGAGCCCCACCGTCATCGTCGCGAAGGTCACCGGCATCAGCCGCCGCAGCCCGCCCATGTCCGGCATCAAGTTGGTCCCGACGGCGTGGATGACCGAGCCGGCGGCGAGGAACAGCAGCGCCTTGAACGCCGCGTGGGTGAGCAGGTGGTAAGTCGCCGCGGCCGCGGAGCCGACCGCCAGCGCGGCCAGCATGTAGGCCAGCTGGCTCACGGTCGAGTAGGCCAACACCCGCTTGATGTCGTCCTGCCCCAGCGCGGCCAGCGCCGCCCCGAGCATGGTGACCGCGGCGATGACGGCCATGACCGCGAGCGTGCCCGGGGCCGCGAGGAACACGTCGTACAGCCGCGCCACGACGTAGATGCCGGCAGCCACCATCGTGGCCGCATGGATGAGCGCGCTGATCGGCGTCGGGCCGGCCATCGCGTCCGGCAGCCAGGTGTGCAGCGGGAACTGCGCGGACTTGCCCACGACCCCGCAGAGCAGCAGCAGCGCGGCGACCGTCGCCTGCCGCTCGCTGAGGTCGACTGTCAGCACGTCGGTGATCCGGGACGTGCCGGCGACGACGGCGAGGGCGAAGATGCCGAAGAGGAACCCGACGTCCCCGAGACGCGTGACGACGAACGCCTTGACCGCCCCCGCCCGGGCGCCCTCCTGCTCCCAGTGGTGGCCGATGAGGAAGTAGGAGCAGACGCCCATGACCTCCCAGCCGACGAGCAGCACGAACAGGTCGTCGGCGAAGACAACGAGGAGCATGGCGGCGGTGAAGAGCGAGACGAAGCCGGCGTACGAGGCGTACCGGGGGTCGCCCTTCAGGTACGCGGTCGAGTAGACCTGCACCGCGAGGGCAACGGCACCGACGGCCACCGAGACGAGCGCCGCGAGCCCGTCGAGCTGCAGGTCGAGGTGGATGTCGAAGGCGCCGGTCGGGAAGTCGGCCAGCCGCGCCGTCTCCTGCAGCGGCGCACCGCGCACGGCGCCCGCCGCGGCCACCAGGGCGGCGGTGAACGCGACCGCGGTGGCAGCGATCGCCACCGGCGCCACAGCCCGGGGCCAGCGCCGGCCGACCAGCAGGCTCTGCAGCGCGGCCAGCGCGGGCGCGAGCAGCGCCACGTAGACGGGGGTCACGGCGCGGGCTCGCGTTCCTCGGCCAGCTCGGCCAGCTCGTCGAGCAGCGAGGTCGCCCGGTTGCGGAAGACGAGCAGCACGATCGCGAGACCGAGCCCGACCTCGGCGGCCGCGATCGTGATGACGAACAACGTGAAGACCTGCCCGGCGAGGAGCTCGTCGCGCAACCAGACGTCGAACGCCACGAGGTTGATGTTGACGGCGTTGAGCATCAGCTCGACCGACATCAGGACGAGGATGGCGTTGCGCCGGGCCAGCACTCCGTAGACGCCGATGCAGAACAGCAGGCCGGCGAGCAGGACCGGCATGAGGAGCGGCATCAGCGCTCCGGGGTCCGGTCTGCGCCGATGTCGCGCCGGGACAGGACGATCGCGCCGACGAGGGCGGCCAGCAGCAGCACGGAGAGCACCTCGAAGGGCAGCACCCAGCTGCGGAAGATCGCCTCGCCCGCGGCGGCCGACGTGCCGCCGACGTCGTCGTTGCCAAGCGCGATGTCCTCACCGCGGAAGGCGTCGATGCTGGCGGCGACCACGACACCCGCCAGCCCGAGCGCGACCAGCGCGGCGAGCAGCCGCTGGCCCGGTGGCGCGTCGAGGTCGTCGGACGCGCCGATCGGTGCGCGGGTCAGCATCAGCCCGAAGAGCAGCAGCACGACGACCGCGCCGACGTAGATCAGGACCTGCACGAGCGCGACGAACTCGGCGGAGAGCAGCAGGTAGCAGCCGGCCACGGCCCCGAGGCAGACCACCAGCCACAGCGCCGCGTGCACGAGCTGACGGGTCGTGACGACGAGCAGCCCGGCGGCCAGAGCCACGACGCCGAGGAGACCGAAGAGCACCTCCACCAGGGTCACGGGCCGTCCACCTCACCGGCCGTCGGCTGCCTGGGCCCCGTCGGCTCCGCCGCCGGCCTGTCGGCCGCCTTGTGCGCGGCGTCCAGCTCCTTCGGGCGGCTGCCGTGCTCTTCGTGCGCCGGTGGCGGCGGAACTGTGGCCATCCACTGACCCAGCCGCGCCTTGTCGTGGGTGAGGTCGCGGATGTCGAGCTCGGCGTACTCGAACTCCGGCGACCAGAACAGTGCGTCGAAGGGGCAGACCTCGATGCAGATCCCGCAGTACATGCACAGCGAGAAGTCGATGTCGAAACGGTCGAGCACGTTGCGCTGCCGTTCGCGGCCGCCCGGCGGCGCCGGGATCGTCTCCTTGTGGGAGTCGATGTAGATGCACCAGTCCGGGCACTCCCGGGCACACAGCATGCAGACCGTGCAGTTCTCCTCCAGCAGGGCGATGACGCCGCGGCTGCGGGGAGGGAGCTCGGGCTTGACGTCGGGGTACTGCGCCGTGACCGACCGGCGGCCCATCGTCTGCAACGTCACGGCCAGGCCCTTGGCCAGACCGGCTCCGGGGACCTTCACGACACCATCACCGCCACCACTCCGGTCAGGACGAGCTGGCCCAGCGCCACCGGCACCAGACCCTGCCAGGCCAGCCGCTGCAGCTGGTCCTCGCGCAGCCGCGGGTAGGACACCCGCGCCCAGATCACGACGAACGCCAGGGCCATCGTCTTGAGCAGCGTCCACATCACGCCCGGCAGGCCGCCGAGCGACTCGTCGAACGGTCCGCGCCAGCCGCCGAGGAACAGCACCGTGGTCAGGGCGCAGAGCACGACGATGCCCGCGTACTCCGCGAGCAGGAACAGCGCGAAGCGCAGCCCGGTGTACTCGGTGAAGGCACCGAAGATGATCTCGGAGTCGGCGACCGGCATGTCGAACGGCGGGCGCGCCAGCTCGGCGAGCCCCGCGACGAAGAAGACCACCGCCCCGGGCAGCTGCCACAGCAGCCACCACGGCTCCCAGGCCTCGACGATGCCCGGCAGCGAGAGCGTCCCCGCCGCCATGGCGACCGACGCCGCGGCGAGGATGAACGGCAGCTCGTAGGCCATCAGCTGGGCGGCGGTGCGCAGCCCGCCGAGCAGCGAGAACTTGTTCGCGCTGGCCCAGCCGGCCATCAGCGAGCCGAGGACCCCGACGCCCATCACCGCCAGGACGAAGAACAGCCCGGCATCGAGGTCGTGCCCGACCCAGCCCGGGCCGACCGGGATCGCGACGAGCACCACGAGGTACGGGATCAGCGCGACGGCGGGCGCGAGCTTGAAGACCGCCCGGTCCGCGGCCGCCGGGACGACGTCCTCCTTCTGCGCGAACTTCACGCCGTCGGCGACCAGCTGCGCCCAGCCGTGGAAGCCGCCGGCGTACATCGGGCCGAGCCGACTCTGCATGTGCGCCATCGCCTTGTGCTCCGTCTGGCCGACGAGCAGTGGCAGCGTGAGGAACGCACCCAGGACCAGCACGATGCGCAGGGCGGCCTCGAGAACCTCGGTCACGAGGACGTCTCCGGGCGAGGTCCCCACTCCTGCGGGTCCGGGACCCCGGGCGGCCGGGTCTTGCGACGGCTCGGCGAGCCACCCTCGGCGTCGGACTCCCCCGGCTCCTTGGCGCCGGGCCACGCCTTGGCCGCACGGGCTGCCAGGACGAAGTCCTTGCGCAGCGGATGGCCCTCGAAGCCGTCGGGCAGCAGCAGCGGCACGAGGTGCGGGTGGCCGGCGAAGTCCACGCCGAACATCTCGAACGTCTCGCGCTCGTGCCACGCCGCCCCGGCGAACACTCCGGTGGCAGTGTCGAGGACCGGGTCCGCCACCGGGACGCGGGTCCGCAGCAGGAGGTGCTGGCGCCGGGGCAGCGACCACAGGTGGCACACGACGTCGAAGCCGGGTTCCTCCGCCGCGTCGAGCTGGTCGACCGCGGTCAGCCAGTCGAAGAAGGTGAAGCCGAGCTCGTCGCGGGCAGAGGTAAGCGCGGCGGTCCAGAACGAGCGGGGCACGTCGACCGTGTCCTGCCCGTAGGACGACTCGACAGCGCCCTCACCCGCGTACCGCCGGGCCAGGACCTCGGCGGCGGGGACGTCGACGTCGCTCACACGTCGTCACCCACCGGGATGGTCCGGATCGGGCCGCTCGGCGCGGGGCGGCGGTAGCGGTCGGCGAGCGACTCGGCCGCGATCTTCTCCTGCAGCTTGAGGATGCCCTGCAGCAGCGCCTCCGGCCGCGGCGGGCAGCCGGGCACGTAGACGTCGACCGGCACGATCTGGTCGACGCCCTTCGTCACGCAGTAGGAGTCCCAGTACGGGCCGCCGGAGTTGGAGCAGGCGCCGAAGGAGATGACGTACTTCGGCTCGGGCATCTGCTCGTACAGCCGCTTGACGGCGGGCGCCATCTTGTCGGTGACGGTGCCGCTGACGACCATCAGGTCCGCCTGCCGGGGGCCGGGTGCGAACGGGATCACGCCGAGCCGGATGAAGTCGTGCCGCGCCATCGACGACGCGATGAACTCGATCGCGCAGCAGGCCAGCCCGAAGTTGAAGACCCACAGGCTGTAGCGACGGCCCCAGTTGAGGATCAGCCGCATCGGCTCGGGGGCGGCCTTCTGCAGCCCGCCGAGGGAGGGCCGCCCGACGGTGGGGGCCGGCAGGTCTACTGCCACGTCAGCACCCCCTTGCGCCACGCGTACAGGATGCCGACCGCGAGGAAGCCCACGAACACGAACATCTCGACCAGCGTGGTCGCACCGAACCCGGGGGCCGCGAACACCGTCGCCCAGGGGAAGAGGTAGATCGCGTCGACCGCGAAGATCACGTACAGGTAGGAGAAGACGTAGTAGCGGACGTGGCTCTGTGCCCAGCCCTCACCGACCGGGTCCACGCCGCACTCGTAGGTGAGGGACTTCTGGTGCCCCGGGACCCGCGGGCTGAGCAGCCGGTTGGCCGTGAACGCGACCGTGACGAAGGCGACGCCGACAAGGAGGACCAGCCCGACCAGGCCGTACCCGCCGTAGAAGCCCTCCACCAGCGCCTCCTCGATCTTGCCCCTCGGAGTCTATGGCCCCGCACAACCTACGAAGACGTAACCTGGGTGGTGTGGCGATGAAGCACGTGCAGCAGCTCGACCGGGTGATCATCCGGTTCGCGGGGGACTCCGGCGACGGCATGCAGCTCACGGGCGACCGCTTCACCACCGAGACCGCCTCGTTCGGCAACGACCTGTCCACGCTGCCCGACTTCCCGGCCGAGATCCGCGCGCCGGCGGGCACCCTGCCGGGCGTCTCCGCGTTCCAGCTGCACTTCGCCGACCACGACATCATGACCCCCGGCGACCGGCCGGACGTGCTGGTGGCGATGAACCCGGCGGCGCTGAAGGCCAACATCGACGACCTCGACCGCGGCGCCGACATCATCGTCAACACCGACGAGTTCACCTCCCGCAACCTCACCCGCGTGGGGTACGCCAGCAACCCGCTGGAGGACGGCTCGCTCGAGGCGTACAACGTGCACTCGATCGCGCTGACCTCGATGACGGTCGAGGCCCTCAAGGGCTTCGACATCACGAAGAAGGAAGCCGAGCGGGCGAAGAACATGTTCGCCCTCGGCCTCCTGTCGTGGCTGTACAACCGCCCGACCGAGGGCACGGTGAAGTTCCTCGAGGCGAAGTTCGCCCGCAACGAGGCGATCATGAAGGCCAACATGAAGGCCTTCCAGGCGGGCTGGAGCTTCGGCGAGACGACGGAGGACTTCTCGGTCTCCTACGAGGTGAAGCCGGCCAGGCTCCCGGCGGGCACCTACCGCAACATCTCCGGGAACCTCGCGCTGTCGTTCGGCCTGGTGGCCGCGTCGCAGCGCACCGGTCTGCCGCTGTTCCTCGGCTCCTACCCGATCACCCCAGCCTCCGACATCCTGCACGAGCTGTCCAAGCACAAGCGGTTCGGCGTGCGGACCTTCCAGGCCGAGGACGAGATCGCCGCGGTGGGTGCCGCCCTCGGCGCCGCGTACGGCGGCTCGCTGGCGGTGACCTCCACGTCCGGTCCCGGGCTCGCGCTCAAGGCCGAGACCATCGGGCTGGGCGTCTCGCTCGAGCTGCCCCTGATCGTGGTCGACGTGCAGCGGGCCGGTCCCTCGACCGGCATGCCGACCAAGACAGAGCAGGCAGACCTGCTGCAGGCGATGTTCGGCCGCAACGGCGAGGCGCCGGTGCCGATCGTCGCGCCGCGCTCGCCGGCCGACTGCTTCGACACCGCGCTCGAGGCCGCCCGCATCGCCACCACGTATCGGGTGCCGGTGATCCTGCTCTCCGACGGCTATCTCGCGAACGGCTCCGAGCCGTGGCGGGTCCCGTCGGTGGCGGACCTGCCCGACCTCTCCGTCGAGCTCGCCTCGGAGACCAACGCTACCGCCGACGGCAAGGAGGTGTTCCACCCCTACCAGCGGGACCCGGAGACGCTCGCCCGCCCGTGGGCGGTGCCGGGCACGGCGGGCCTGGAGCACCGCATCGGCGGCATCGAGAAGGCCGACATCACCGGCAACATCTCCTACGACCCGGCCAACCACGACCTGATGGTCCGCACCCGGCAGGCCAAGGTGGACGCCGTCGCGGCGACCATCCCGCCGACC
>DASTVO010000338.1:0-3100 GCA_035759075.1 Actinomycetes bacterium | reverse complement strand
CATGTCGAACGGCGTGGCATCGGCTGGTACGTCGACCAGGTCGCCCACGAAGATGAACGTGGCGGCAGGATCGATGTAGCGGCGGATGAGCCAGGCGCAGGCAGCCCGGTCGATGTGTACGCCTCGCCGCGTGGCCCACCTCACGACGTCACCGCCTCCTGGGCCGCCCCCACCGGGGCATCGGACGTCGTCGTGGACGCCGAGGACGTGGCGAGCTGGTTGATGGCGGCGATGGCCGCGTCGCGCTCGGGCGGCGGGAAGAAGTCGCGGCGGCGGAGCCGCCGCAGCTCGGCGCGCAGCCGGCGCAGCGCGCGGGCCCTGTCGGCGTCCCCGAGGCGGGCGGCGGCCTCGGCCTCGACGCGCAGCGCCTGGTACTCGCCGGCCCGGGCCGCGGCCATCGCGCTGGCCAGCTCCCGCTCCTGTGCCAAGGATGCCGGCCTAGCCAGCCACACGCCGGCGGTGCCGTCCGCTGCGCGGACCTCATTGGCGATCCACTCAAGCTGCTCGCGGGTGCGGGCGTCCGCGGGCAGCCCGACCAGCCCGTCGCTGAGCTGGGCCACGCCGAGGCGGCGCAGCTGCCGCCACACCGCGCTGCGCGGGGTCGACGGCTCTCGGGGCATCCGGTAGGTCAGCAGCACCCACTCGCCCGGTTCTCCTGCAGGCGACATCGGGAACATGCAACCGTGGTTGCACCACTCCAGTCAAGGCGTCGTCTGCACCTACAGCTCGCGTTCGTAGGCAAGCATCACCGGACCGGCTTCGCCTTCGGTCCGGCGGAACCCGGCCGCCTCGTAGAGGCGCTGGGCGAGCCGGTCGTCCTCACTCGTGACCACGAACGCGTAGTTGGCACCTCGCTCACGCGCGACCCGCATGGCCTCGGTGATCAGCTCTCGGCCATATCCCTGACCCCGCTGACTCGGTACGACGTACAGCTCGGCCAGGTAGACCTCCTGCGCCGGGCTCCACACCGACGGCTGAACCCGCATGACAGCAACCCCGACAGCCGCGCCGGTCTCACGTTCGCGGGCGAGCAGGGCAGTGACCTGGTCGGCCCCGATCAGTTGGGCCAGTCGGTCCGCGAGCTCGTGGGGCGGAGGCGCCGGCTCGTCGTACTCCACGTTGAAGTCGTGCAGCAGCTGCGCGGCGGCGGCGACTCCGTCGCCACCCGGACTATCGGTGACCGTCTCAACCATGCTGACAGTCTGTCCCTGGTGGCGACCGAACCCGCCTGCCCGACCGGCCGCCTGCGGACGAATGACGTACAGGTGGTGGGCAACCGCTCGGCGTCAGCCGATCCGCTCGGTCAGCGCGACGACGATTCCCTCCGGCCCGCGCACATGGGCCATCCGCCAGGTGTTCTCGTGCTGACCGATCCCACCGACCAGTCCGTACCCGTTCGCAGCCAGGCCGTCGACGGCCGACTGGAGGTCGTCGACCTCGAAGCAGATGCTGCGCAGGCCCAGCTCGTTGGCCATCGCGGTGGGCGATCCGGGCACGTGGTCGGGCCTGACGAAGCTGGCGAGCTCGACGCCGGCTCCTCCGTCGGGCGGCCGCATCATCACGATCTCGGTCCGCGAGTCCGGGATGCCGGTGACCGTGTCGATGAACTCACCCTCCACGAACGTGCGGCCCTCGAGCTCGAGACCCAGGCCGGCGAAGAACGCCGTCATCGCGTCGAGGTCGGCGACGGTGATTCCGACGTGGTCGAACTGCCTGATGGGTGACATGACGTCCGTCCTCCCGTGATTGTGTGCTCACGTGGCCGGGGCGAGCACCTCGCGCAGGGCCGCGACCTGCTCCGGCGCCACCGCGTACCAGACGTTGGTGCCGCGCCGCGTGGCGGTGACCAGCCCGGCCTCGCGCAGCACCTTGAGGTGGTGGCTGACCGTCGGCTGGCTCTTCCCGACCGGCTCGACCAGGTCGCAGGCGCACACCTGCCCGCCCTCGGCGGTCATCAGCAGGCTGAGCAGCCGCAGCCGGACGGGGTCACCGAGCGCGGCGAACGCCTTGGCCAGCGGCGGGGCGTTCTCGGCCGGCAGCGCGGCGGTCCCCAGCGGGGCGCAGCAGGCGGCCAGATCGTTCAGCACCGGCAGGGTCCTCGTCACGGGCGACATGCTACCCGGAACACATTGACATCCGTCGATGTTCCTCTATATTCATGCTCGTCGATTAGGAGGTTGTCGCGATGACCCGCTCCACCACCAGCCTGCCGCTGACCCCGTCCCACGCTGCCGCGCTGGCGCACGTGGCCGAGCTGCGCGCCGCCGCGGAGCACCACGCGCTGGTGCGGGCCGCCCGGGGCCGCCGCCGGGTCCAGGCGTGGCCGCCGCGAGTGGCGGCCGCGCTGCGGGACAGCCTTGCCGCCGCCCTGCCCGTAGGTCGCACGCGCCAGACCTGCCCCAGCTGCTGACCAGACCCACCCGACCGAGAGGACCCACACCGGATGATCCCCACTGACGAGGGCACGGCTTCCAGCGTCCCCGCCATGCCCAGCGCCGACGGCGGACTGCCGGTCGTCGTCATCGGCGCCGGCCCGGTCGGCCTGGCCGCCGCTGCGAACCTGCGCGTCTACGACCTGCCCGTCCTGGTGCTCGAGGCCGGTGACCGGGTCGGCGCGGCGATGCGGGAGTGGGGCCACATCCGCACGTTCACGCCCTGGCAGTACATCGTGGACGCGGCGGCAGAGAAGCTGCTCGCCCCGACCGGCTGGACGCGGCCCGCCGGAGAGGTGCCGCCGGCCGGCGCCGAGCTGGTCGAGTCCTACCTCGAGCCGCTGGCCACGCTGTTCGGTCCGCGCGTCGTGACCGGTGCCCGCGTGGTCGCGGTCACCCGGCAGGGACTGGACAAGTCCCGCAGCGTCGGCCGCGACCAGCGGCCGTTCCTGGTTCGCGTGCAGGGCCGCGACGGCGACGTGTTCGACGTGGTGGCGCGCGCGGTCATCGACGCGTCGGGTACCTGGGGTCAGCGCAACCCGCTCGGCGCCTCGGGACTGCCGGCCGTCGGCGAGGCCGAGGCGGAGGAGACGGGATTCCTGGTCGGGCCGCTGCCCGACGTGCTCGGCCGGGACCGGGCCCGCTTCGCCGGCAGGCGGACTCTGGTC
>DASTVO010000337.1:0-4615 GCA_035759075.1 Actinomycetes bacterium | reverse complement strand
TTGCCATGTCCGGCGGTCGGGCCGCCGGACATGCGCTGTCTCCTGGTTATCGGAGGTGTCCTGAGCCATCGGTACGCGGCGCAGCCCCTCCAATGTCGCGGAATCGCCGGCGTCCGTAGGCTCGGCGGCGTGATCCACCGGACCGGGAGCTTCGGCGCCGCGACGTACGCGGTCACCGACCGTTCCGGCGGCGCCAGCGGACCGCCGTTCGACGCACTGAACCTGGGCGACCACGTCGGCGACGACCCCGGGGCCGTGGCCGCCAACCGGCGCCTGCTCGCCGAGAGCCTGGGCCTGGGACCGGACCGGATGGTGTACATGAGCCAGGTCCACGGGCGCGACGTCGCCGTCCTCGACGGCCCACCGGCGGCCGGTGCGCCGGTCGCGGTCGCCGACGGGATGGTGACCCGGGTGCCCGGTCTGGCCCTGGTGGTGCTGACCGCCGACTGCGTGCCCGTCCTGCTCGCTGACGGCTCGGGGGTGGTGGGCGTGGCGCACGCGGGCCGGAAAGGCGTGCACGCCGGTGTGGTCGGCGCCGTGGTCGACGCGATGCGCCGGCTCGGGGCCGACCCGTCGGACGTCTCGGCGGTGGTCGCCCCGGCCGTCTGCGGGCGCTGCTACGAGGTGCCCGCGGAGATGCGCGACGCGGTGTCCGCCCGGGTGCCGGCGGCCGGCTCGACCACCCGGGCGGGGACGCCGGCGCTCGACCTGCCCGCCGCCGTCGCCGCACAGCTCGACGACGCCGGGGTGCGGTCCGTGCAGCGGCTGACCGAGTGCACCGCGGAGACGCCGTCCCTCTACTCCCACCGCCGCGACGCCGTCACCGGGCGCTTCGCCGGGGTCGTCTGGACCGCGGCGTGACCGCGGTGACCGACGCGCAGGCACGGCGGCGCGAGATCGCCGAGAACCTCGCCCGGGTCGAGGCGCGCATCCAGGCGGCCTGCGACGCAGCCGGCCGACCGCGCGAGGAGGTGACGCTGGTCGCGGTGACCAAGACCTTCCCGGCGTCGGACGTCGGCCACCTCGCGGCGCTCGGCGTGCTCGACGTGGGCGAGAACCGGGACGCGGACGCAGCGGCGAAGGTCCGGAAGTGCGCGGCTGCGGGCGTGACCGGCCTGGTCTGGCACTTCGTGGGGCAGGTGCAGCGGAACAAGGCCCGCTCGGTCGCGGCGTACGCGGACGTGGTGCACTCCGTCGACCGCGTACGGCTGGTCGGCGCGCTGGAGAAGGGCGCCGCCGGTGCCGGGCGGAAGCTGACCTGCCTGGTGCAGGTCGACCTCCGCGAGCCGCCGGTCGACGACGGGCGCGGCGGCGCGGCCCCGGCCGACGTGCCCGACGTCGCCGCCGCTGTCGCGGACGCGGCGCATCTGCGCCTCGGCGGGGTGATGGCGGTGGCGCCGCTGGGGCTCGACGCCGCGGGCACCGACGCGGCGTTCGCGCGTCTCGCCGCCGTCGCGCGAAGGCTGCGGGACGAGCACCCGGAGGCGGTCGTCGTGTCCGCAGGGATGAGTGCCGACCTGGAGGCCGCGGTCGCGCACGGTGCGACACACCTGCGCGTCGGCACCGCGTTGCTCGGATCGCGACCTTCGAACGGGTAGCGTTCCCACAAGGTCGAATCAGTGGGTTCGTCCACCCGAGCGGAGGGCAGTCAGGCATGGCCGGCGCGATGCGCAAAGCGATGGTCTACCTCGGCCTCGTCGAGGACGACGACCGCTACGACTACGACGGCTACGACAGCTACGACGGCGAGGGCTACGACACCGAGCACGACGGTCGCCACCACGCGACGGCCTCGTCCCGCGGCAGCGTCTCCTCGTTCGGCTCCTCGCGCGAGGAGCGGGCCGGCTCGGTCGCGACGATGCCCGAGCGGCGTCCAGCGGTGAGTCCCGGCCTGCGGGCTTTCGACCGGATCACCACCATCCACCCCCGTACCTACAACGAGGCGAAGCAGATCGGCGAGAGCTTCCGCGAGAGCACGCCGGTGATCATGAACCTCTCGGACATGGACGACTCCGACGCCAAGCGCCTGGTCGACTTCGCCGCCGGGCTGGTGTTCGGACTTCGTGGCACCATCGAGCGTGTGACCAACAAGGTCTTCCTGCTCTCGCCCGCCGACGTCACGGTCACCGCCGAGGACAAGGCACGGATGGCCGAGAGCGGCTTCTTCAACCAGAGCTGAGGCACGGTGAACCCCTCTCCGGTCGGCCAGGTCCTGATCCTGGTCCTCTGGATCTTCTTCATCCTGCTCATCGGGCGGCTGGTCCTCGACTACGTCCAGATGTTCGCCCGGTCGTGGCGGCCGCGCGGGCCGATGCTGGTCGTCGCCGAGGCCATCTACACCGTCACCGACCCGCCGTTGCGGGCGCTGCGCAAGGTGATTCCGCCGCTGCGCCTCGGTTCGATCTCCCTCGACCTGAGCTTCCTGGTGCTGGTGGTGCTGGTGAACATCGGCATCTGGCTGGCAGGGTATTTGTAAGACACCCCAGGTCATGGGCAACAATGACCCGACCGACCGCACAGAACAGACGTGTCGCTGACTCGTGACAGGGCCGGCGGCGTCGCTGAGCACCCCGGCTCACGACGGACGAACTACCGAGGAGACTGCAGAGGTGACGCCATGCCGTTGACCCCCGAGGACGTGGCCAACAAGCAGTTCACGAGCACTCGGCTCAAGCCGGGCTATGACGAGACCGAGGTCGACGAGTTCCTCGACGAGGTCGAGGCCGAGCTGACCCGTCTGTACCGGGAGAACGACGAGCTGCGCAACCGGCTCGCCGCGGTCAGTCGGGACGGCGGGGGAGCGCCAACGCAGCTCCAGGCCCCGGCCGCCCCGGCCGCCGCCGACCCGGCGGTCGCCCGGGAGAACGAGGAGCTGCGCACCAAGCTGCAGGCGCTCCAGCGCCAGCTCGGCGAGGAGCAGCAGCGGGCGAAGGCGGCGCAGCAGGCCGCGCAGCAGGCGCAGCAGGCCGCCCAGCAGGCGCAGCAGGCTCAGCAGGCCGCGCCTCCGGCCCAGGCAGCCCCAGCGGCGCCCGCGGCACCGCAGGGAGGCCCGTCGGAGACCGCCACCGGGATCCTGGCGCTGGCGCAGCGCACCGCGGACGAGCACATCGCCGAGGCCCGTACCCAGGCGGACCGCATCATCGGCGAGGCCCGCAGCCGGGCCGAGCAGCTCAAGCGGGAGGCGGACGAGAAGCACCGCCAGACCATCGGCTCGCTCGAGACCGAGCGGTCCGCGCTCGAGCGCAAGGTCGAGCAGCTGCGCGCCTTCGAGCGGGAGTACCGCAGCCGGCTCAAGTCCTACCTGGAGGGCCAGCTGCGCGAGCTCGAGGGGCGCGGCACCGAGGCGCCGTCCGGCGGGCCGGGGCAGCCCAGTGGAGCGCCGGCAGCAGGTCAGCCCGGCCAGGGCGGGCAGCCTGGCCAGGGCGGGCAGCCCGGCCGCAGCCCGTTCGCCCCGGGTGCGCCCGTGGGCGGCAACGACTCGGCGCCCAGCGGTCCGCCGCAGCAGCCGGGCAGCGGCTTCCAGGTCGACGAGGGGTCCGACCAGCGCAGCTGACGAGCGCCTGTACCGCGTACGACGGACGCCGGTGAGCCGATGGGCTCACCGGCGTCCGCCGTCTCGGGGGGCTTGGCTTCCCCGCGACCGCGCGTTTGCGACGTTGGGCGGATCCGGCCGGTGTGTCGCACGGCGTGTCTCGGCAGAACGTCGCAAACGATCGTGCGAAGGGGAGCCGGGCCGAGACCGCCTGGGCTGGTGAGGCGTCAGCTGCCGGTGGCGGCGAGGCGGCGGAAGGGGTCGCGGGCCGGCGGGGCGGGCATCGTGATGCGCGAGCCGTCGGCGCTCAGGCCGCCCAGGTCGAGCACCAGGCCCAGGATCGACAGCGTCGTCTCGCCCGCGTCGACGCCCGCCTGGGTGACCATGACCCGGTAGACGGTCGCGTAGTGCTTGGCAGGGGTGTCGTAGCTCCAGTCCACGGATCCCTGGTGGACGGCGGTGCCGTGGGTGCCGTTGGGCCCGTTGAACGGCCCGTCCCACACCTGGATGCCGGCCGGCCCGGCCGAGAAGCGGCCACCCGTGCCGACGTCCTGGCGGCCGGCGACCGCGAGCAGCTCACGGGTCTCCCGCTCGGCGAGCACCAGCGCGGGACGGACGTGACTGGCCAGCGCGGGGACGGCGACGACCCCGTCCTTGAGGCGGAGCCCCTGCACCGACGGGCCACCCAGCGGAAGGACGTGCACTGTCACGGTTACCTCCGGCTTCCCTGACCCGCGACCGGGCCCGAGCCGGTCGTCACGCGATGAGTATCGGCACGCCCCCCGGGCGGACCTCACTCGGCCGATCGGGTGACAGCCCGTAACGCCACCCCGCCTGAGCGTGCGAGGACGGGGGGCTGACCCCGTGGTTACCGAACCTTTACCGCTGGGGCCGGCCGGTCACTGCTCCGTTCGGGTGAGGGCGAAGCGCAGGCCGAGGTCGCGGTCCTCGTACGCGGTGAGGCCCGGCTCCGGCGCCCCCTCGTCGAACTGCGTCGCCAGCACCTCGGTGGCGATCAGCCCGCTGTGCTCGCGCAGCGCCTCGGCCAGCTCGCCGTCGGCCGCCCAGCGCAGCGCCACCCGG
>DASTVO010000336.1:0-2850 GCA_035759075.1 Actinomycetes bacterium | reverse complement strand
CGGGGTGCTGCAGCCGAGGTCCCTTCCCAGCCTGTGGCTGAACACGGTCGGCGCGGGCATCCTCGCCGTTCTCGCGTACGAGGAGTCCCAGTGGGGGTTCCTCGTCCTGGAGGCCACGTGGGCCCTGGTGGCCGCAGCGGGCCTGCTGGCCCGGTACAGGGCACCGACCACGCCAACCAGCGGCGTCCACGCTCAGAAGGGCTAGGGCGGGGGTTCAGGGGCCGACCCCGAGATGGGCCCGGGGGTCGGCGCCGTGAGAACAAGGGTCGGCTCAGCGCGTTCCCGGATGCGACGCGCGGGCCGTCGCGGCGAGGCTGTCGGCATGATCACAGTCGAAGCTCTGACCAAGAGGTACCGCAGGTTCACCGCCGTCGACGACGTCACGTTCACGGCCCGGTCCGGCCGCGTGACCGGCTTCCTCGGGCCCAACGGCGCCGGCAAGTCGACCACCATGCGGGTCATGGTCGGCCTGACCCCGCCGACACATGGCCGGGTCGCCATCTCCGGCCGGCGGTACACCGACCTGCCGAACCCGGGGATGGAGGTCGGCGTCCTGCTCGACGCGTCCGCACAGCACGCGGGTCGCAAGGGCCGGGAGATCCTCGCTATCACGCAGCGCACGCTGGGGCTGCCCGCTCGGCGGGTGACCGAGATGCTGGAGCTGGTCAGCCTCACCGAGACGGAGGCAGACCGTCGGGTCCGGAACTACTCCCTCGGCATGCGGCAGCGGCTCGGCATCGCGGCCGCGTTGATGGGTGACCCGCAGGTGCTCGTCCTGGACGAGCCCGCCAACGGCCTCGACCCGGCCGGCATCCGGTGGATGCGCGACCTGCTCCGCGGCTACGCCGACCGCGGCGGGACCGTCCTGCTGTCCTCCCACCTGCTGCACGAGATCGAGGTCGTCGCCGACGACATCGTGGTGATCGGCAACGGGCGGGTCGTGGCTCAGGGCAGCAAGGCCGAGCTCCTGCAGGCCGGAGGCACGATCGTGCGGACACCTCAGCCGGGGGACCTCCAGCGTGCGCTCGGCGCCGCGGGCAGGTCCGCGGCACCGGCCGCGGACGGCGGTCTGCGCACGGACGCGCCGCCCGAGCTGGTGGGGGAGGTCGCCCTGCAGGCCGGCGTGCCCCTCACCGAGCTGAAGGCCGCCGGCCACAACGGGCTCGAGGAGATGTTCCTCGAGCTCACCGCAGACTCACAGCGAGAAGGAGCAGCAGCATGACCGCCATTGCCGTCGAGCGCGAGGTCGAGCGAACCCGCGCGGTTCCCCGTCGCGTGCCGACCACCCGACTCGTGGCCGTCGAGCTGCGCAAGATGTTCGACACCCGGTCCGGCTTCTGGCTGATGGCCAGCGTCGTGATCGCGGCCATCCTGGCCACGACGGCCGTGATCCTGTTCGCTCCCGACGAGGAGCTGACGTACGAGACCTTCGCCACCGCAATCGGCTTCCCGATGGCGGTGACCCTGCCGATGATCGCGATCCTGTCGGTCACCGGCGAGTGGAGCCAGCGCAGTGGGCTGTCCACGTTCGCACTGGTACCGAACCGGGCGCGGGTCATCGCCGCGAAGGCGGTGTCCGCCGTGACGGTGGGCGTCGTCTCGATCCCGCTGGCGTTCGCCATCGGCTCGGTCGGCAACCTGGTCGGCACGGCGATCACCGGGACCGAGACGGTCTGGAACGTCTCCCTGACTGACGGCCTCTACATCGTGAGCGGCAACGTCCTGGGCCTGCTGGTCGGCTTCATGCTGGGCGTGCTGATCCGCAACTCGGCGGGGGCGATCGTCGCGTACTTCGTCTACTCCCTCCTGCTGCCCACCCTGTTCGGCCTCCTGGCTTCCACCCAGGTGTGGTTCCGCGACCTGCAGCCGTGGGTGGACATCACCTACGCGACGAACCCGCTGTTCGAGGGCGGTCCCGTCGGCGAGCAGTGGGCTCACCTGGGCTCGGCGGTGACGCTCTGGCTGCTGCTGCCCCTCGCGGTGGGACTCATGCTGGTGATGCGCTCCGAGGTCAAGTAGGACGCGGCGAGTGCGTCCCCGGCTTCCCGGCCGGGGACGCACTCACCCTCACCCTCGCCGGTGATGGCCGGCCTGGGCGCACGGTGGGGTCGACTGGTTGACTGCCCGGATGCTGCCCTGGAGAGGTGACCTGGCCGGCCGGCTCGACGAGGCGGTGATCACGTCCGAGCTGCTGCGCGACAACCCGCTCGGCGACCCGCACGAGCGCCCGGTGTGGGTCTACCTGCCGCCGGGCTACGACGACACGGACACCCGGTACCCGGCCGTCTACGTCATCCAGGGCTACACCGGGCACGTCGCGATGTGGGCCAACCGCACGCCCTTCCGCCAGCCCTTCCTGGAGACCGCCGACCAGGTGTTCGCCGGCGGAGAGGCGCCGCCGTGCGTGGTGGTGCTCGTCGACGCGTGGACGGCCTACGGCGGGTCGCAGTACGTCGACTCGGCCGGCACGGGTCGCTACCACTCGTACCTCTGCGACGAGGTCGTGCCCTGGGTCGACGCCCGCTACCGGACCCTGGCCGACCGCGAGTCCCGGGCCATCAGCGGCAAGTCCAGCGGCGGCTTCGGCGCGATGATCACCCCGATGCTCCGCCCCGACCTGTTCGGGGCGTTCGCGACCCACGCCGGTGACGCTCTCTACGAGTACTGCTACCTGCCGGAGTTCGCTCGGGCGGTGCGCCACCTGCGGGTCTACGACGGCGACATCTGGCGCTGGTGGGACGACTTCCGGTCCCGGCCCGCCTTCTCGAAGGAGGAGGACGCGGCGCTGATCACCGCCCTGGGCTGCTCGGCGGCGTTCTCGCCGGACGAGGACGGCCGGCCGGTCCTCCC
>DASTVO010000335.1:0-2897 GCA_035759075.1 Actinomycetes bacterium | reverse complement strand
TCTGCTTTGCCTTGGCTCGGCCGCGCCCCATGGCTCGACCCCCTCATACATAACGGGGCGGCCAGCGCGTGGCGGCCCCGGATCGGTGTGTTCTCTCCGTGGGTGCAACGGTACATGGCCCGGCGGTGTTCCGGCATCCCGTACCGGGGTGGGTCGGGCGCCGAGGTCGCGGCCGCGGGCTGATCCTCAGCGCCGCGCGGCCGCGTCCATCCGCCGCTCGGCCAGCCGGTCGGCGGCGACCGCCGGCGGCACGCCCTCGGCCTCGGCCAGCTCCAGCACCTGGGCGGTGGTCGAGAAGATCTCCGCGGCCTTCGCCCGGGCCCGCTCGAAGGAGAAGCCCCGCAGCTCGTCGGCCACCTGGATCACCCCGCCGGCGTTCACGCAGTAGTCCGGCGCGTAGAGGATGCCGCGCTCCGCCAGCAGGGTCTCGGTCCCCGGGTGGGCCAGCTGGTTGTTGGCGCCGCCGCAGACGACCCGCGCTGTCAGCGTGGAGACCACCTCGTCGGTCAGGGCGTGGCCCAGCGCGCAGGGGGAGAACACGTCCAGGTCCGCGCGGACCAGCGCGTCGGTGTCCGGGACGACCTCCACCTGCGGGTGCACCGCCCGGACCGCCTCGACGGCCCGCTCGGAGACGTCGGTCACGACGACCGTGGCGCCGTCCTGGACCAGGTGACCCACCAGGTGCCGCCCCACCTTCCCGACCCCGGACACCCCGACCGTCCGGCCGGCCAGCGTCGGGGTGCCCCACAGGTGCCGCGAGCTAGCCCGCATCCCCTGGAAGACACCGAACGCGGTCAGGACCGACGAGTCCCCGGCCCCACCGGCGGCCTCCGACCGGCCGGTTGCGAACCGGGTCTCGCGGGCGATGACGTCCATGTCGGCGACGTAGGTGCCGACGTCGCAGGCGGTGACGTAGCGGCCGCAGAGCGAATCGATGAACCGGCCGTACGCGAGGAGCAGCTCCTCCGACTTGTCGGCCAGCGGGTCGCCGATGATCACCGCCTTGCCGCCACCGTGGTCGAGCCCGGCCAGGGCGTTCTTGTAGGCCATCGCGCGGGACAGCTCGAGGACGTCGGCCAGTGCCGCCGCCTCGGAGGCGTAGGGATGGAACCGGGTCCCGCCCAGCGCCGGTCCCAGGGCCGTGGAGTAGATCCCGACGATCGCGCGCAGCCCGGTCGCGTCGTCCGCGCCGAACACGACCTGCTCATGCGCATGACGTGCACCGGGATGCGGACCGAAGACGTTGGAGGACATCACCGCGCACCTTACGATGCCGATCATGGCGCTACCGAGCCCGTATGCCGCGTACCTGCGCGTGTACGAGCCGCTCGCCGCGTTCCCGGAGCCCGAGCGTGCGGACTGGGCCGGGTACGCCGCCCGCGCGACCTCCCGCGACGTGCGCCTGGTCGCCGAGCACCAGACGTCCCTCGTCGGCATCGTCAGCGTCCCGCCGCGCCCGGTCCCGGCCGCGGAGCGGGAGGCGTTCGTTCTCGCGGTCGAGGACGACGTGCACATCTGCCCGGTGCAGGCGCGGCTGCGCTCCTGGGTCGCGCTGGGCCAGTTCCGCGACGGGTTGCCGGAGACGCTGCTGCACGCGTTCGTGCCGCCGCTGTCGCTGGAGCAGGCCGAGGCCGACCACGAGCAGTGGGCCGGCGACGAGGCCGGCGCCACGCTGCGCATCCTCACCGCGACCTGGTCGGTGCCGGTGAGCTGGTTCGTGCCGTTCGCGCCCGCCGACCGGGTGGTCGACGTCTCCGACGGACACCCCACCGTCGTTCACCGCACCCGGATGTCGGGCGCCCGCCGCCGGGTCGCCCGGGCGCTGCGCACCGTGCGCACGTCGCTCGAGGACATGGGCGGGGACGACGTGGACGTCGTCGCCGAGCTGGACCAGCTCGGCCGGTGGCTGGAGGAGTTCCACCCCCGGTCCTGGGTCGAGCTCGACTACGCCGGGCTGGCCCGGCTGCTGGGGCTGCGCGGCGTCGCCGCCGACACGTCGGTGGCCGACGTGGCTGCCGCGCTGACCGCGCTGGCCGAGGGCGACGAGGCCGGCGCGGCCGTGCGGTACGGCGCCGTCGTGGACCGGTGGGCCGCGATCGCAGCGCTGGAGCGGGCGAACTAGGGCGTGCGGATGCACCCGTTCGGCCAGCCGTGCGGGGGGCGGGCTAGTCATCTCGCCCCAGCCCGAAGATGGCCCGTACGGACCATTTCGGACATCCACCCACAACGGGCACTATTGGACCCAGGAACCGAGATGGTCGGTTCGCCCAGTGAATAGAGGCCGGCCCGATGTCCACGCGCACCCCCGATGCCGAACCCCTGCTGACCCCTGCCGAGGTCGCGACGATGTTCCGCGTCGACCCCAAGACGGTCACCCGCTGGGCCAAGGCGGGCAAGCTCACCTCGATCCGCACCCTCGGCGGTCACCGCCGCTACCGCGAGTCCGAGGTGCGCGCGCTGCTCGCCGGCATCCCCGCTCCCCGCACCGAGGCCTGATCGTCGGTCCGGGCGCCGGCGCTGCCATGCCCGGCGTGGCGTCGGGCGACGTTGCGCACCGACACGCCGTACGACACGCCGGGACCGGCGTGCGTAACGTCGCCGAACCGGGGGTGGTGGGCCGGCTCCTCGCTTGCTAACCTGCTGGGATCATTTCCCGGTTAGTGGAGGAGTTCGTGCGGCGAGCCGTCAGCGGGGCCGGTGCTGCGCTCCTCGCGCTCACCGTGCTGTCCGGGTGCGGCGACGCGGAGCCTGCGCTGTCGGCCGAGCTGTCGCGCTACACCGACCCCGGCGACGGCTGCCAGCAGGCGGTGTCGGCGATCGCCTACGCCGACGCCTCGCTGAAGGCAGCGGGCCAGGAGCGCTACCAGGACTGGGACGACGAGACGCGCAGCAAGGTC
>DASTVO010000334.1:0-9398 GCA_035759075.1 Actinomycetes bacterium | reverse complement strand
GTCGGAATCGGGTCCCAGGTGGCTCCCCCCGCGGTCGGCTCGGTCGGGACGACCGCAGGTCCGGCGTCGGGTGAGCCGGCGTCGACGTGAGACCACCCGCCCTCCGAGGGAGGACGGGTGGTCTGCGGATGCGTACCCGACGTCGTCACGGTCGATCGGGCGTCCGGGATGGGCGTGCCGCCTGGCTCAGCCGCGAGGATCGGGCGTCGTCACGTGCTGCTGCTCCTGCGCCTGGTCCTGCGCCGCACCGGTGGTGTCCGGCCCCGGGGCGGCGGTGACCGCACGCCCGGCTTCCGTGCTGTCGCCGGAGGACGAGTCGTCCGCGATGCCGACCTGCCGCCTGCTGCTGATCACGACCGCGACCACGATGATGGCCAGCGCCACCAGCGCGATCACGTACCGCACCGGGCTCTCGGTCTCGGCGAGCGGCGACATCGCGACCACGGCCGGGGCGATCAGCACCGCCACCAGGTTCATCACCTTGATCAGCGGGTTGATGGCCGGGCCGGCGGTGTCCTTGAACGGGTCACCCACCGTGTCACCGATGACCGTGGCCGCGTGGGCGTCGGAGCCCTTGCCACCGTAGCGACCGTCCTCGACCAGCTTCTTGGCGTTGTCCCAGGCGCCACCGGAGTTGGCGAGGAAGACCGCCATCAACGTGCCGGCAGCGATCGCGCCGGCCAGGTAGCCGGCGAGCGCCGGCGCACCGAGACCGAAGCCGACGGCGATCGGAGCCATCAGGGCCAGCAGACCGGGGGTGGCCAGCTCTCGGAGCGAGTCACGCGTGCAGATGTCGACGACCTTGCCGTACTCCGGCTTGCCGGTGCCCTCCATGATCCCGGGGATCTCGCGGAACTGGCGGCGTACCTCGTACACCACGGCCCCGGCGGCGCGGCTGACCGCGTTGATGGCGAGCTGCGAGAAGAGGAACACCACGGCCGCACCGAGGATCAGGCCGACCAGGTTCTTCGGGTCCGAGACGTTCAGGACACCGGTGTACTCCAGGTTGCGCACGGTGTCGTCCAGCGTGGCGCCGGTGTCGGCGACGGCGGTCTTGACCGAGTCGGTGAAGGACCCGAACAGCGCGGTCGCGGCTAGCACGGCGGTCGAGATCGCGATGCCCTTGGTGATCGCCTTGGTGGTGTTGCCGACCGCGTCGAGGTCGGTCAGCACGCGTGCGCCGTCGGCGTCGATGTCACCGGACATCTCGGCGATGCCCTGCGCGTTGTCCGAGATCGGGCCGAACGTGTCCATGGCGACGATGACGCCGACCGTGGTGAGCAGGCCGGTGCCGGCCAGCGCGACGCAGAACAGGCCGAGGATGACCGACCCACCGCCGAGCAGGTACGCGCCGAAGACGGCGGAGCCGATCAGCAGCGCGGTGTAGACGGCGGACTCGAGCCCGACGGTGAACCCGGAGAGGATCACCGTGGCGGGACCGGTCAGCGAGGTGCGGACGATGTCCTGCACCGGACGACGCGAGCTCTCCGTGAAGTAGCCGGTGAGCAGCTGGATCAGCGACGCGAGCACGATGCCGATGACGACGGCCCCGATGGCCAGCAGCCGGGGGTCGCGGTCGCCCGCGTCGGCCACGATGTCGGCGGGGATGTCCGAGAGCTCCGAGAGCTTGCCCGGCAGGTAGGCGAACGCGGCGACCGCCGACAGCACGGCGGAGATCCCGGCCGAGGTGAAGAAGGCGCGGTTGATGGCCTGCATGCCGCTGCGGTCGCTGGGGCGCAGGCGGGTGAGGAACACACCGATGATCGCGGTGACCGCGCCGATGGCGGGGACGATCAGCGGGAAGACCAGGCCCTCCTCGCCGAACGCGGCCTTGCCGAGGATCAGGGCGGCGACGAGCATCACGGCGTAGGACTCGAAGAGGTCGGCGGCCATGCCGGCGCAGTCGCCGACGTTGTCACCGACGTTGTCCGCGATGGTCGCGGCGTTGCGCGGGTCGTCCTCGGGGATGTTCTGCTCGACCTTGCCGACCAGGTCCGCTCCCACGTCCGCCGCCTTGGTGAAGATGCCGCCGCCGACCCGGATGAACATCGCGAGCAGCGCGGCGCCGAAGCCGAAGCCCTCGAGCACGGTCGGGGCGTCACCCTTGTAGATCAGGACGACGGTGGCCGCCCCGAGCAGGCCGAGGCCGACGGTGAGGAAGCCCACGACGCCGCCGGTGCGGAACGCGATCTGCATGGCGGTCGCGGCGCCGTTCGCCTCGCGGGCAGCCGCCGCGACGCGGACGTTGGCCCGGGTGGCGAGCCCCATGCCCGCGTACGCGATGAAGGCGCTGAAGGCCGCACCGACGAGGAAGAACAGCGAGCGTCCTACTCGGATCGACGTGTCGTCGGCAGGCAGCAGCGTGAGCAGCACCAACGCGAGCACCGCGAACGCGGCGAGCGTTTTGAACTGGCGGGTCAGGAACGCCGATGCGCCCTCCTGGACCGCGGCCGCGATGCTCTGCATCCGCTCGGTGCCCTGGCCGGCGGCCAGCACGTTGTTGCGCAGGCCGACGGCAAACCCCAGCGCCACGAGGGCGATGGCGGCCACGACGACGACGTAGCTGATGTTGGCCCCGGTCAGATCGAGCGACTCGCCGCTGGCGGCAAGGGTGAGCCCCGACATTCGTCCTCCTCATCGAAGGGTGCATCCCTCCTCAGGGAAGCACCCGGACACGAGCATGCGCACAGGGGCGAAAGCCCCTCGGTGGACCCGGGCAGCCTTCTGCTCGGCAGGGCCCACCCAGCGCGGGCGGAGTCTACGCAGCGCCCCCTGCGACGCCAAACACCCCGTGTGCGGCGGGCTGCCTCAGCCCGACGTGGGCCAGGACATCCGCACGACGAGCCCCCGCCCGTCGGCGCCCTGGCCCGGCTCGACGGCGACGTCGTCGACCAGACCACTGATCACCGCCAGACCGACGCTCGGCGGCACGTCGTCGAAGTCGGCGTTGCCGTTGGCCCCGACGCTCTCGGCAAGGTCGGACAGGCCGTTCGACAGGTCGTCGGAGAGGCCGCCGGCCGCGTCCTCGCTGGGGGCCTCGTCGGCGACGACGACACGGAACGCCTCCGGGTCGTCGACGAGCGTGACGGTCACCGGCCGCTCCGGGCAGTGGCGACGGTGCAGGTGCACTGCCCGCGAGCAGGCCTCACCGACGGCCAGGCGGACCTCGTCGAGGACCGCCTCGTCGACCCCGGAGCGCCGGGCCACGGCCGCCGCGACGAGCCGGGCGGTGCGCACGTGCGCCGGCAGGGCGCTGAACCGGAGCTCGACCGTGGCCACGTCAGCCTTTCTGGACCTGCTCGAGAGGATCGGGGTCATTCGGTGGCGCTGACCGCCTCGTCGACCGACGAGTGGATCGGGAACACCTTGGTGAGCCCGGTGATGCGGAAGATCTTCAGGATCCGCTCCTGGGTGCAGACCAGACGCAGGGAGCCGTCGTGGGCCCGGACCCGCTTGAGGCCGCCGACCAGGACGCCGAGGCCGGTGGAGTCGAGGAAGTCGACGCGCTCCATGTCGACGACGAGGTGGTACTTGCCGTCGGCCACCAGGTCGACGAGCTGTTCGCGGAGGCGGGGCGCGGTGTAGACGTCGATCTCGCCGCCAACTTCGACGATGGTGCGGTCACCCTCGGTACGAGTCGAGAGGGAGAGGTCCACAGGTCCTCCTGCGAGTGAGCGGTAAGCGGTCGGGTCCACGGTCTTCCCCGTCGACCGGTCGCATTCAACCACCTCTGGCGATCTGGTCCCGCTCCGCCTCCGCTCGCCCGGCCGCTGTCCGGACCCGGTGGCACACTCGCGGGGTGCCGCAGCCCGACTCCTCGTCGGCCCGGCCGGCTGCGGCCGGACCGGCCGACGCCCGGCTCGCGCGCCTGCTCGCGCCGGCCGGCCGGAGGGAGCGGGTCACCCACGTCGAGCGGGTGCCGGCTCGGCCCGGGGTGCCCGGCGAGTGGCCCGAGTGGGCCCACCCCGAGCTGGTCGCGGCGCTGCGGAAGGCGGGCGTCACCGCGCCCTGGTCGCACCAGGTCGAGGCCGCTGAGCTGGCCCGCTCGGGCCGGTCGACGGTCGTCGCGACGGGCACGGCGTCGGGCAAGTCGCTGTGCTACCTGCTGCCTGCCCTGAGCTCGGTGCTCGATGGTGCGCAGGCCGGCCGGGTGGGCGGCAGCCCGACCACGCTGTACCTCTCGCCGACCAAGGCGCTGGCGGCCGACCAGCTGCGGGCGTTGGGCGAGCTCGAGCTCGGGGACGTCCGGGCCGCGGTGTACGACGGCGACACCCCGACCGAGTCCCGCGACTGGGTGCGCCGGCACGCCGCGTACGTCCTCACGAACCCGGACATGCTGCACCGCTCGGTCCTGCCCGGGCACGCGCGCTGGGCGCGCTTCCTGCGCGACCTGCGCTACGTCGTCGTGGACGAGTGCCACCGCTACCGGGGGGTCTTCGGCTCGCACGTCGCCTCCGTCCTGCGCCGGCTGCAGCGGGTGTGCGCCCACTACGGCAGCGCGCCGACCTTCGTGCTCGCCTCGGCGACGGTGTCGGAGCCGGAGGTGGCGGCGGCCCGGCTCGTCGGGCACGAGGTCGTGCCGGTGACCGACGACGGCTCACCGCGCGGCGAGCTGCTGTTCGCCCTCTGGGAGCCGCCGCTGACCGACCTGGCCGGGGAGCACCAGGCACCGGTGCGGCGGTCGACGACCGCCGAAGTCGCCGACCTGCTCACCGACCTGGTCGTCGACGGGGTCCGCTGCGTCGCCTTCGTGCGCTCACGGCGGGCGGCGGAGACCGTGGCCCTGACCGCCCGACGGCTGCTCGCCGAGGTCGACCCCGAGCTCGCGGGGCGGGTGGCCGCCTACCGTGCCGGCTACCTGCCGGAGGAGCGGCGCGCGCTGGAGGCCGCGCTGCAGTCGGGCCGGCTGCTGGCCGTCGCGTCCACGACGGCGCTGGAGCTCGGCGTGGACGTCGCCGGTCTGGACGCGGTGCTGCTGGCGGGATACCCGGGTACGCGGGCGTCGCTGTGGCAGCAGGTCGGCCGCGCCGGCCGGGCCGGTCAGGGGGCGCTCGCGGTGCTGGTCGCCCGGGACGACCCGCTCGACACGTACCTGACCCACCACCCGGAGGCGTTGTTCGGCCGGCCGGTGGAGGCGACCGTGCTCGACCCCGGCAACCCGCACGTGCTGGCGCCGCACCTGTGCGCGGCCGCTGCCGAGCTGCCGCTGACCGACGAGGACCTCGCGGCGTTCGGTCCGCACGCCGCCGAGGTCGCCGACCAGCTGGTGTCCCGGGGGATGCTGCGCCGGCGCAGCACCGGCCTGTTCTGGACCCGGCCGGAGCGGGCGAGCGACCTCGCCGACATCCGGGGCGCGGGGGCGCGACCGGTCGGCCTGGTGGAGGAGGGCACCGGCCGGCTGCTCGGCACGGTCGACGGTGGAGCAGCGCACGTGACGGTGCACGCCGGCGCGGTGTACGTGCACCAGGGCGAGACCTACCTGGTCAGCTCCCTCGACCTGGACGAGCAGGTGGCGATGCTCTCGGCCGCGGCGCCCGACTGGACCACCGTCGCCCGCGACGTGACCGACATCGCGGTCGTCGCCACCGAGGAGACGCGGTCCTGGGACAACGTCACGCTCTCCTTCGGCACGGTGCAGGTGACCAACCAGGTGGTGTCGTTCCTGCGCAGGCGGGTGGTCACCGGCGAGGTGCTCGGCGAGGAGCCGCTCGACCTTCCGCCCCGGCACCTGCGCACCCGGGCGGTCTGGTGGACGGTCGACGACGACGGCCTGGCCCGGGCCGACCTGACCGCCGCGGAGGTCCCCGGGGCGGCCCACGCCGCCGAGCACGCCTCGATCGGGTTGCTCCCCCTGTTCGCGACCTGCGACCGGTGGGACATCGGCGGGGTCTCGACCGCCCACCACGCCGACACCGGCCGGATGACCGTGTTCGTCTACGACGGCCACCCGGGCGGCGCCGGTTTCGCCGAGCACGGGCACGCCGCGGCGACGGCCTGGCTGACCGCGACGCGGGACGCGATCGCCGCCTGCGAGTGCCTGGAGGGCTGCCCGTCGTGCGTGCAGTCGCCGAAGTGCGGCAACGGCAACGAGCCACTGGACAAGGCCGGCGCGGTCCGGCTGCTCGACGTGGTCCTGGACGCGGGCGCATAACTGGGGGACGTTCTGGGCAGAGACCCGGCAGCGAAGGGAGATCGTCATGCTCGTGCTCGGCCTGTTGCTCATAGTTGCCGCCGCGGTTGTCGCGGTGGGTGCCATCTTCGACGCCGGCGAGGAAGCGACGGTCGAGATCCTCGGCCAGGTCATCACGACGACGGCCGCCGGGGTCTTCGTCGCCGGGGCGCTGACCATGCTGATGTTCCTGGTCGGTGTCTGGGCGCTCATGTCGTCGATGAGCCGCGCCCGGCGCAAGCGCTCGGAGCGCAAGGAGGCCAAGGCCCGCCAGCGGGAGTCCGTGGCCCAGCTCGAGGAGGAGCGCGCGGCGCTGCGCGCGGAGAACGAGCGGCTCTCGGAGCGGCTCGCCGGCAGCACCGGCGCGACCCCGGACACCCACGCGACCCCGGACACCCAACAGAACGACCGGGTGATCGACCACACCACCGACCTGCGGTCCGAGGAGACGACCTCGTCCGGTCGTCACCGCGACTCGCTCTGACCTCGGGGCCGACGGGCGTCGCCGCCGGCCTCACGACACGGCTCCGGCCCGGGCACGCGCCCGGGCCGGAGGCGTGTCCAGCCGCCGCAGCAGGCCGGACCATGCCTCCGCCTCGACCACGACCGTCACCGTCGTGCCGTCGGCGGCGCACGCCGCCAGCCGGACGTCGGAGGCCCGCGCGACCCGGCCCGCCGCCACGCACGCGGTGGAGCCCGTCGCCTGCGCCCGGGCGGCGGCCAGGGCGGCCAGGTCGGCCGCGCTCTGCGCGCGCTGACGGGCGACGACCGCCGACGACCACGTCAGCACGCCCACCGTCGCCGCGAGCAGCACCGTCGTGACGACCAGCGCCCAGACCGCCCCGGCTCCCCGGTCGGTCACCAGCCAGTCCCCTCCGGCTGGGCGACGACCCGGCCCCCCACCGTCAGGCCGGGCCCGTCCCGCCCCCACGGCCCGGGCACCCCGACCCGGACCTGGACCTCGACCGCGGCCAGCCCACCGTCGACGGCCCGGGTCCGCACGCTCGCGCCGGCCGGCGCCGCCTCGTGCGCGACCGCGACGACTGCCGTGGCCGGCTCGCCCCGGGCGAGCGCTCGGGCACCCGAGCGGGCCGCGTCCAGGCACCGCACGTGCACGGCCACCGCCGTCAGCGACCAGATCCCCAGCAGCGCGACGAGGACCACCGCCGGCAGGACGACGGCCAGCTCGGCCGTCACCGACCCCCGCTCGCGCACCGTCCGGGTCACCACGGCTCAGAACCCGAGGCTCAAGGCCCGCTCGATGATGTCCTTGAGCATCGAGCGCACGGTGTCGCTGGTGAGCAGCTTGTAGAGGATGCCGCCGAACCCGCAGGCCGCCACCGTGCCCACGGCGTACTCCGCGGTCGTCATCCCGTCGTCCGCCCGGACACCCGCCCCCGTTGGCTGCTGCCGTCGGCGTCGTCCTGCACGGGGTGCACGCATGCACCTCACCTCTTCCTGGTCGGCCGCCCGGGGGCGGCGGGTTCGTCGCCGGTGTCTCCGGCCCGCACCCACCGTGGGGCTCGCCGGGGCCCCGACCCGGACCGCGCGGACGAGATGTGGACGACCCGGACGAGACGCCGGCATGTGGACGCCGCTCAACCCAGGCCGCCCAGGACCTGTGCGGCGACACCGGCCACCACCGGCACCACCCCGAGCAGCAGGAACGCCGGCAGGAAGCACAGCCCCAGCGGCGCGACCGCCCGGATCCCGGCTCGCCTGGCCGACGCCTCCGCCCGACCGCGCAGGACGGCGCGCTCGTCCTCGGCGTACGCGGACAGGCTCTGCGCCAGTGGCGCCCCGGTGGCGGCCGCCCGCACGAAGGTGCGCGCCAGCCGGCGCAGGCCCGCCGCCTGCTCGGCCGGGAGCAGCGCCCAGGCGGCCGCCGGGTCCGCACCGGTCCGCAGCGCGGCGGCGACCGGGTTCAGCCCCTGCGCCACCGGCCCGTCGACGTGCTCCGCGACGACTCCGAGCGCGTCGGCCGGGGCCGCCCCTGCCTCCAGGCAGGTCGCCAGCAGGTCCGCGACCCGCGGCAGGTCCCGCGCCGTCCGGGTCCGTCGCCGCTGCGCGGCGGCCTCCCGGCGCCGGGCGGGCAGGCCGGTCGCGGTCGCCACGGCGAGCACCAGGACCGCCGCACCGGGGGACCCGAGCACCGCGAGCAGGAACGCGGCGACCGCCCCGGCGGCGGGCACCCGCGCGAGCAGGCCGTCCGGCGGGCGGGCGAGCAGTCTGTCCGGCGGGCGGGCGAGCAGGCTGTCCGGCGGGCGGGCGAGCCGCAGCGAGGTGCCGCTCGGCCGCGGGCCCGGACGACCGAGCCGGCGCAGGCGCGCCGGCCCGCCCGGCGGCGGTCGGCCGGCGAGCCAGCCGGCGGCACCGGCGAGCAGCACGGGCAGCAGCCGGCCGGTCAGGGGTCGGCCCAGTCGGCGGTGACCGACGCGGAGATGGCGCGCGTCCAGCGCACGCCGAGCAGCAGCAGCGCGGACCCGGCCGCGAGGCAGACCAGCCCGGTCCCGGTGCCGGTCAGGAAGCCGACCGGGTCGGCGCCGAGCGCGACCCCCATGCCGATGCCCGCGAGGGGAAGGGCGGACAGCAGGTGGGCGGTCGCCCGGGGCCCGGCGAGCTGCCCGGCGACCTCCCGGTGCACCTGCTCCTGGCCCCGGTGCGCCGCGAGGAGCCGCTCGACCGGCGCGGCAAGCGCGCACCCGGTGACCTCGCAGACCCGCCAGGACACCGCCAGGCCCGCCGCCGTGGCGCCGCCCGGCAGGGCACCCAGGGCCAGCAGTGCCCCGGCGACGTCACCGCCGGGCCGCGCGGCCGCGGCCTCGACATCGGCGAGGCCCGCAAGGCCGTGGGCCGCGGCGCCGATCGCCGGCGCCGGTTCTGCGCCCGCCCGCAGCTCGCCGGCCAGCCCCTCGAGCAGCTCGGCCACGACGGCGCGCCGGGCCTCGGCCGCCGACCGCCGCGGCCGGCGCAGGCGCCCGCGGAGACGGGAGCGCGCGGACCGTCCAGCGGGGTCGAGTCGGGCCAGCACCGGCCGGGTGCCGGACATGGGCAGCAGGAAACCCGCCGCCGCGGCGAGCGCGGCCGCTAGGACCGGGGGCCAGGTCACGGAGCCCGCCCGAGCACCGCGTCGAGGCGCGACGCCGCCGGGCCGGGTGCCGGCCGCCCCGACGGGTCGAGCGCCATGGCCGGCGACACCCGGACGAGGCCGTCGCGATCGCGCTCGAGC
>DASTVO010000333.1:0-3258 GCA_035759075.1 Actinomycetes bacterium | reverse complement strand
CTGCCGTCGTGCAGCCGGCCGGGGGCGACACGAACGCCCAGTCCGGCGAGCACCGCGACCTGTGCCTCCGCCGCGCCCTCCCAGGTGGCGGGGTAGCCCGACTGGAGGGCGACGAGCCGGTGCAGACCCTCGGCGACGTCGTTGTCACTGGTGCGCAGCATGCCCACGACCTGGGTGGTCACGTCGTCGCCGCGCACTGCTGCGATCTCGGTCGAGCCCTCGGGCCGCGTCGCGCGGACGACCGTCCTCCGGACCGACAGCCCCTTCTTCCGCAGCATCTCGGCGAAGGCCCGCCCGGCGTGCAGGGACGTGTCCCAGCCGCGGTGCTGAGCCACGACCAGCGCCCGGACCGGCGACACGTCGGCGATCGTGTAGGTCGACCGCCACCCGTAGGCGTTGGTCGGCCGGGGGAAGAGCGAGTCGTCGACCCGGACCCGGACGCGCGTGAGCCCGGCGGCCTTCACCGTGCGGGCCGTGCCGGCGGCGAGCCGACGCAGGTCGGACCAGGAGAGCGACGGGTCGCCGGCACCCACCAGCACCACCTGGCGAGGCGTCGCACCGGTCATGGCGCGGGTCACGAAGCGGTGACCCGGGCCGAAGACCTCGAGGGCGTTCACCGCAGTGATGATCTTGACTGTGGAGGCGGGGATCTGGCGCTCCGTCGGCGTCCGGGACCAGATCTCCTGCCCGGTCTCGGCGTCGACCACCACGCCCGCGAGGTCGGGACCCAGCTCGGCGATGTTGGACCGGATCGCCAACCGGTCGTGCGCGGTCTGGTCCGTGGGGGAGAGCGGCAGCGCCTCGGCGGTGGCCGAGGTCGCCGGCAGCAGCGCGCCGGCCAGCGCCAGCGCGGACAGCGCGGCGGCGGTCACGGTCCGGGCAGCAGCAGGGCGGTGACCTCGGCGGGGGAGCATCCGGACATCCTGACGGAGAGCGGGACCCGCGTACCGGGTCGTTTACACCGACTTTGCCGTGCCCCGCCGCCGCGCGGGCGACCTTGTGGTGCAGACACGCCGGCGTGTCGCGCGACACGGCGCGCCCGAGCCTGGAGCGGTCGGTCCAGCCCCGGCCCGCACCCGACCATGATCGTGAGGGAGATCAGGCTCTCTCAGGGCTCGGATTCCCTCACGATCATGAAAAGAGTGGGCACCGGACGCGGTCAGGTGAGCCGGACCTCGTCGCCCTCCCGGACCAGTCCGGGTTCAAGGACCTCGGCGTAGATGCCGAGCTGGAGGTCGTTGCGGTCCGCCACCGCGCGCAGGGTCTCCGAGCCGATCATGACGCAGCGCTCCGTCGTGCCGGTGACCCGCAGGCGGACACCGGCTGAGCCGACCCGAAGCACGGCGTCGACCCAGGTGTCCTCGACCAGCCCGTCTGCTCCGTGGGTGTCGATCACGACGTTCGCACGGAACGCGGCGGGTTCGGCGCCGACCTCCCGGCAGCTGGCGTCGGTGACCGGGTGCACCGGAGCCGCGTCGTGGTGGGGGATCTCGCGTTCCTCGGCAAGCTGGACGACCCGCCCGACGTACGCTGCGAGAGCCTCGTCGAGTGCGGCACCAGCCCGCGGACGTCGTCCGTCGGGGAAGGTGACTGCCGGCCCGTCCCCGTCCAGGGTCGCGGACAGCTCGAGCAGTCCCGGCATCGCCCGGAACCGCCGGGTGCTCTTCCCGCTGCCCAGCTTGCCGTCCGGCTCACGCAGCGCCCAACGACGGTCGGGACCATCGCCCTCCGGTCCAACTCGACCTCGGCGAGGTGCTCGCTGCCGAGCGACTTCACCGGGAACCGCGCCAGGTGCATCACGTGACCGGCGACCGTCACCGTCCTCCCTCGGGTTGCGCTGCGCCGACCGCGGCCCGCAGCAGTGGCAGCACCCGGTAGGAGATCTGGGTGTCCAGGGCGATCACAGTGGAGGCTCGGACGATGCCCTCGAAGGCCACGACCTGGTCGATGACCCGCTGAAGGTCGGAGTTGGAGACGGCCACGATGCGGGCCAGGACGTCGCCGGCGCCGGTCGTCGTGTGCGCCTCGAGCACCTCGGGGATCGTGGCCAGGTGCTCGGCCACCGCGTCGTGGGCTGCTCGGCTCGGGTGGTGCTGGCGGATCTCCAGCGTCACGAACGCGGTCACCGGGTAGCCGACCGCCACCGGGTCGAGCTCGGGACCCCACCCGCGGATCACCCCGTCCCGCACCATCCGGTCCAGCCGGGCCTGCACGGTGCCACGCGCGACACCCAGCCGGCGCGAGCACTCCAGGACCCCGACCCGCGGCTCGGCCGCGAAGACCTCGACGATTCGCTGGTCCAGGGCGTCGATGGGCACAGTGCACACTCCGTCCAGCAGTACGCGGTCAAGGTTGAGCAACCTGCTCAGGCATGGTGGCAGAACTTGCGCAACTTGTCCCGACCTAGTTCCATCAGCGCATGACGACCTCCGCGCACTCCGCCATCCCTGCCCTGACCGACGCCGAGCGCGCCGCCGAGCTCTCGCCGGAGCAGCTCGAGCAGCTCGTCGGGCTGGTGGAGTACGACGGCAGCACCGACCCGTTCCCCGTGACCGGCTGGGACGCCGTGGTCTTCGTCGTGGGCAACGCCACCCAGACCGCGCACTTCTACCAGTCCGCGTTCGGGATGGAGCTCGTCGGCTACTCCGGTCCGGAGACCGGCAACCGCGACCACAAGTCCTTCGTGCTCAAGAGCGGGTCGTGCCGGTTCGTCATCAAGGGCGGGGTCGCTCCGGACAGCCCGCTCCTGGACCACCACCGCGCGCACGGGGACGGCGTCGTCGACATCTCCCTCGAGGTGCCGGACGTGGACAAGTGCGTCGAGCACGCCCGCGCCCAGGGCGCCCGCATCGTCGAGGAGCCGCACGACCTCACCGACGACCACGGCACCGTGCGCAGGGCAGCCATCGCCGCGTACGGCGAGACCGTCCACTCGCTGGTCGACCGGTCCCGCTACGACGGCGTCTACCTGCCGGGCTACGTGGAGCGCAGCTCCGGCTACACCAAGCGCGACGGCTCGCCGAAGCGGCTCTTCCAGGCCCTCGACCACGTGGTCGGCAACGTCGAGCTCGGCCGCATGGACGAGTGGGTGGGCTTCTACAACAAGGTCATGGGCTTCGTGAACATGGCGGAGTTCATCGGTGACGACATCGCGACCGACTACTCGGCGCTGATGTCGAAGGTCGTCGCCAACGGCAACCACCGGGTGAAGTTCCCGCTCAACGAGCCCGCCGTCGCGAAGAAGAAGTCGCAGATCGA
>DASTVO010000332.1:0-4734 GCA_035759075.1 Actinomycetes bacterium | reverse complement strand
AGGAGGAGGGCTTCGACGTCGTCGCCGAGGTGGGCGACGGCGAGGCGGCCGTCGCAGCGGTCGAGGAGCACCGCCCCGACCTCGTCGTCCTCGACGTGAAGATGCCGCGCCTCGACGGGATCTCGGCCGCCGAACGCATCGCCGGTGCCCGGCTCGCACCAGTCGTGATGCTCACCGCGTTCTCACAGCGCGAGCTCGTGGAACGGGCGCGCGAGGCGGGGGCGATGGCGTACGTGGTGAAGCCGTTCGGCAAGGGGGACTTGTTGCCGGCGGTGGAGATGGCGATGTCGCGCTACGACGAGCTGGTCACGCTGGAGCGCGAGGTCCTCGACCTGCGGGAGCGGCTGGAGACCCGCAAGCTGGTCGACCGCGCCAAGGGCGTGCTGCAGACCCGGTACGGCATCGACGAGGCGCAGGCGTACCGCTGGGTGCAGCGCACCTCGATGGACCGCCGGATGACGATGCGCGAGGTGGCCGAGCTGGTCCTCACCGACGACAGCGCCTGACCCGTCGCCGCCGGCCCACCGACGCGGTCCGGCGGGCGCCCGGACGGTCGCGCCAAGGGGTACATGTGTCATCAGGACGCGTTTCTGGCGCCAAAAGGTCACGACTTGGTATCGACGCGGCACTCATTGGTGCCACGGTCCCTTGCTATTGCGGCCGCATTGGATAGGTTCCGGTGCGTCAGGAAGCCTGTGCGGCCCACCCCCGGGTCCGCCGGATCCCTCCAAAGGAGATGGTTCATGATCCGCCCCACCCCGTTCTGGCGGTCGGTCGCGGTCCTGGGCGTCGCTGGTCTTGTGCTCACCGCGTGCGGTGGCGACGACGAGACCACGACCAAGCCGAAGGACTCGGGCACCAGCCCGGCCGCCGGCGCCAAGGGCGACGGCACGCTCAAGATCGGCACCCTGCTCCCGCAGACCGGTTCCCTCGCGTTCCTCGGCCCGCCCGAGTTCGCGGGCGTCGACCTCGCCCTCAAGGACATCAACGACGCCGGAGGCGTGCTCGACACCCAGGTCGAGAAGGTCGACTCGGACTCCGGTGACACTTCCACGGACACCGCGTCGCAGTCGGTCGACCGTCTGCTGTCGAACAACGTCGACGCCATCATCGGCGCCGCGTCGTCCAGCGTCTCGCTGTCCGTCATCGACAAGATCACCGGCAACGGCGTCGTGCAGATCTCGCCCGCGAACACCTCGGACGAGTTCACCAACTACGACGACAAGGGTCTGTACTTCCGTACCGCCCCGCCGGACGTCCTTCAGGGCCGTGTCCTCGGTGACCTGATCCTGGCCGACGGCAACGCCACGGTCGGCATCATGGCGCTGCAGGACTCGTACGGCACGGGCCTTGCCGACAACGCCACCAAGTCCATCGAGGCTGGTGGCGGCCAGGTCGTCGAGACCGTCGTCTACGACCCGAAGGCCGCGTCCTTCTCCACCGAGGTCGGCAAGATCAAGGCCGCCGACCCCGAGGCGATCGCTGTCATCGCGTTCGACGAGACCAAGAAGATCATTCCTGAGCTCGTCAAGCAGGGCATCGGCCCGGACACGAAGAAGGTCTACTTCGTCGACGGCAACCTCGCCAACTACGACAAGGACTTCCCGCAGGGCACGCTCGAGGGCGTCAAGGGCACCCTTCCCGGGGTCGTCGCTGACGACTCGTTCCGTGAGCGCCTGAAGGAGGTCGACCCCGACCTCGACGAGTTCGCGTACGCGGCCGAGTCGTACGACGCCACGATCCTGGTCGCGCTCGCGGCCCAGGCTGCCGGCGACGACTCGGGTGAGTCCATCGCCTCCGAGCTGGTCAACGTCAGCACGGGCGGCGAGAAGTGCACGTCCTTCGCCGACTGCAAGACGATGCTCGAGGACGGTTCGGACATCGACTACGACGGCGTGAGCGGTCCGGTCGAGTTCAACGACGCTGGTGACCCGAGTGAGGCATCGGTCGGCATCTACGAGTACGGCGCCGACAACCGGTACACCTTCCTCGAGGCCAAGGAGGGCTCGATCTGATCCTCACCCGAGGATCGGCTCGGCTCCTCTGAGCCAGTAAGAACGCTGAAGGGCCCGGCACCTGCGAGGGTGTCGGGCCCTTCAGCGTGTGCCGACGAGTCGTCGGCTTCCATGGCGACGTGGTCGATGTCGATCTCCGGAACCGGCCGTCGACGACCACGGCGCCATGGAAGCGGCGCGGGGCTCAGGCCTTGGCGAGCGTTCCGAGGTAGAGCTCGATGACCTTGGGGTCGTTCTGCAGCTCCTGGCCGCTGGCGGTGTACGCGTTGCGGCCCTGGTCGAGGACGTAGCCCCGGTCGCAGATCTGCAGACAGCGCCGGGCGTTCTGCTCGACCATGATGACCGAGACGCCGGCCCGGTTGATCTGCCGGGTCCGGACGAACACCTCGTCCTGCAGGGCGGGGGAGAGGCCGGCGGAGGGCTCGTCGAGCAGCAGCACCGAGGGCTCCATCATCAGCGCCCGGCCCATCGCGACCATCTGCCGCTCACCGCCGGACAGCGACCCGGCCCGCTGCGCCCGGCGGTCGCCGAGCGCCGGGAACAGCCCGGTGACGAAGTCGAAGCTCTGCTTGAACTTCTTGGGGGACTGGTAGACCCCCATCTGCAGGTTCTCCTCGATGGTCAGGCTCGGGAACACGTTGTTGGTCTGCGGCACGAAGCCGACGCCTTTGGCCACCAGCTGGTTGGCCTTCAGGCCGGTGATCGACTCCCCGCGCAGGGTGATGGAACCCGAGCTGACCTTGATCAGCCCGAAGATCGCCTTGAGCAGCGTCGACTTGCCGGCACCGTTCGGGCCGATGATGCCGACCAGCTCGCCGTCGTCGACGTAGAAGTCGCAGCCGTTGAGGATGTTGACGCCAGGCACGTAGCCGGCGATGACCTCGTCGGCGCGCAGCAGTGCGTTCGCCGCGGCCCGCTCGTGCGCGCTGCGGTCCTCCTGGGACACCTCGTGCGTGGCGGTCGCGGGCTGGCCGTCGTCCCCGGGCTGGCCGGCGGTAGGTGACTGCTCGTGGGTGCTCACGCCTTGCTCTCCTTCTCGGCCCGCTCCTGCTCGAGGGACTCCTCGGCCTCCGCGAGGATCTGCTGCTCCTCCTCCTCGGTCAGGGGTGCGTCGTGGTGCGAGCCCAGGTAGGCGTCGATCACGCGCTGGTCACCCATCACCGACTCGGGCGGCCCCTCGGCGATCACCTGCCCCTGGGCCATCACGATGACCCAGTCGGAGATGTCGCGGACCATGTCCATGTCGTGCTCGACGAACAGCACGGTCATGCCGTCCTCGCGCAGGTCCTTCACGTGCCCGAGCAGCGACTGCGTCAGAGCCGGGTTCACCCCGGCCATCGGCTCGTCGAGCATCACCATCTCCGGGCCGACCATCAGCGCGCGCGCCATCTCGAGCAGCTTGCGCTGGCCGCCGCTGAGGCTGCCGGCGAAGTCCTCGCGCTTGGCGTCGAGCTTGAACCGGGCCAGCAGGTCATCGGCCCGCTCGGTGATCTCGCGCTCCTGGTCCCGCCAGATGCTGCTGACCAGCGCGCGGAACACGTTCTCGCCGCGCTGACCGGTCGCGCCGAGGCGCATGTTCTCGATGACGGTCAGCTTCGAGAGCGCCTTCGTCAGCTGGAAGGTGCGGACCATGCCCCGCCGGGCCACCTTGTGCGCGGGCACCCCGGACAGTGACTTGCCCTGGAACGACCAGTTGCCGCGGTCGGGCTGGTCGAACCCGGTGAGCAGGTTGAAGAAGGTCGTCTTGCCGGCACCGTTCGGCCCGATCAGCGCGGTGATGGCACCGCGCTGGATCTCGACGTGCTTAACGTCCACCGCGGTGAGGCCGCCGAACTGCCGGACGATGTCGTCGGCGACCAGGATCGGGTCGGGCTTGGGGGCCCCGGGCTGGTGCGGCACGTCCGCCAGCGCGGCGACGGCGGCGTCCTTCCCCACGCGCCGGGTGCCGGCGGCGGGCTGCGCCGTGTCCGTACCGGCCGGGCTGTGGCCTGTCGTCTCGTCAGCGGGCATCGAGCGCGATCTCCCTTCGGTCGCCGAAGATCCCCTGAGGCCGGAAGATCATCAGCAGCATGAGCAGCAGCCCCACCAGCATGAACCGGAACTGGCCCACCTGGGTGTTGCTGATGACCGAGTCGGCGATGTAACCGGCGTCGATCGCCTCGTTCAGGACATTGTCGGTGAGCGAGAGGATGACCCAGAAGATCATGGCTCCCACGACGGGGGAGGCGACGCGTGCGGCGCCGCCCAGGATCAGGATCGTGTACGCGAAGAAGGTCGTCTCGGTACCGAAGATGTCCGGCTGGATGGACGCCCGGCCCAGGGCGAGGATGAAGCCGCCCAGGCAGCCGAGCACGCCGCCGATCATCAGGCTCTGCAGCTTGTACGAGTACACGTTCTTGCCGAGGCTGCGCACGGCGTCCTCGTCCTCGCGGATGGCCTTGAGCACTCGGCCCCACGGGCTGCGCATCAGCAGGAAGACGACCAGGCAGGAGAGTCCCACGAGGATCCAGCCGACGGTGAGCACCCACATGACGCGCTCGTTGAAGCCGAACGAGCCGATGCTGTACTCGCCCTCCGAGTAGGGGTTGAGCGCGTAGAAGTCGCCCGCGAAGCCCTGCCGGCCGTCCGAGCCGCCCAGGGTCTCCTCGAAGGTCACCGAGCGAGCGACCAGGCGGACGATCTCGGCTGCGGCGATCGTGACGATCGCCAGGTAGTCGGC
>DASTVO010000331.1:0-3909 GCA_035759075.1 Actinomycetes bacterium | reverse complement strand
GTAGCCGACGAAGCCCACCACCATCAGCCACAGGACCAGGGTGCCGCCGGGCTTCTCGGCCACCGCGGCGAGCGCGCCGTTCTGGTCGGCCTGCTGCGAGTCGCCCGTGGCGACCTGGAGGGCCAGCAGCCCGATGAGGGCATAGACCAGGCCCTTCGCGACGAACCCGCCGCGGGCCGCCTTGTCCAGCGCGTGGCTGTTCGCGGCCCGGCGTGCCGTCGGGGCACCGGACATGGGCGTGCGCATCAGGCGCCTCCTCGTGGTTCGTCGGCCCTGGTCTACCCCGACGAGGAGGGGCGGAAGCCTGCGCTACGCCGGCGACCTCGCCGAGCGCCACGCCGCGAGCAGCTCCCGCTCACGCTGCTCGCCCAGCCCCGTGCCCTCGGGCATCACGGTGGCGTCCACCCAGTCCTTCGTGTCCCGGACGGTCTCGGCGAGCGGCCGTGGTCGCAGGCCGGTGGACGTCGCGCGCGCCGGGTCGGCGGTCATCATCAGCACGTCCGGGTCGCCGGCGCTCCACAGCGGCAGCGCAGCATCGTCGACACCTTCGGCGAGCAGGAAGTCGCCGTCGACCCACTCCAGTGTGCTGCCGGGAGGCGAGACGGCGTCCTTGACGGTCGTCAGCAGCTCGCCCCAGGTGAACGGCGGCGCGGGGCTGGCTGCGTGGAAGGCGCCGGACACGTCGGCGTCGAGAAGGCCGACCATCCAGGTGGCCATGTCGCGCACGTCGATGACCTGGGCGGGGGCGTCGGCCGGGCCGGGCGCCAGCACCTCGCCGCCGCGGGCGAGCCGCGCCACCCACCAGGGGAACCGCCAGGTGTAGTCGTCGGGTCCGATGACGTAGGTGGGCCGCACGACCAGCGTCGACGGGCCGAACCGGTCGAGCGCCGCCCGCTCGCAGAGCACCTTCAGCCCGCCGTACGTGTCGTTGGTGACCTCCTCGACGCTGGGGTCGTCGAGCTGCGCGAGCGGTGAGTCCTCGGTGTAGCCGTAGCCGATCGGGGACGCGTACGCGGAGACGCTGCTCACCAGCAGGTACCGCCCGCCGCGACCGCCCAGTGCGTCGGCGAGCTCCTGGACCTGGCGCGGGACGTACGCGCAGGTGTCGACGGTCGCGTCCCACTCGCCGAGGGCCAGCTCGGACAGGTCGCTGTTGCGGTCGCCGATGCGCACCTCGACGCGGTCGTCGTCGCGGAACGCGTCGACGCCGGACTTGCCGCGGTGGAACACCGTGACCCGGTGGCCCCCCGCGAGGGCCTGCTCGACGACGTGACGGCCGATGAAGCGAGTGCCGCCGATCATGAGGATCCGCATGCGCGGACGTTAGCGCAGCAGGTGGGCGGTGCCCGCGGCCGCGGCCGCCCAGAGCAGGCTGGTCAGCGTGCCGATGATGAAGGCCTCCGGCGCGTTGGTCTCGCGCAGCTCGGCATAGCGGCCCACCCCCTTGACGGCGAGCACCAGGGCGATGCCCTCCGGCCAGCCGGCCAGCAGGGTTGCTGCGACGGCCGCGCGCTCGAGGCAGCCGATCCAGGCGCCGCCGCGGAGCACCGTCCCCGGCTCGGAGGACGTCTCCTCGGGCAGGGCGTCCGGCGCTGTCTCGGCCGAGGGTGCTGGGAGGCGGGCGGCCCGCGCCGGCAGGAACTCGCGCCGCATCAGCCGGAACACGGCGCGGACGACGAGGCTGCCCCCGGTCGTGGCCACCACGACGCCGAGAACGACCGCGGCCGCGAGCCGCCAGCCGTCGGTGGGGTCGACCCGGGCGGCGACGGCCGCGGCGACGCCCAGCAGCAGGACGCCCAGGGCGGCGACGGGCACGACCGGGTCGGTGACCACCCGGCGCAGGGGGAGCACCAGGAGCGGCGAGGCTGCCGCGAGCGCGAGCAGCAGCAGGACGAGGACGGTCACGGTCCGGACACCCTGCCATCCGCGACGGCCAGCAGGTGGGAGGCGAGCTCCCGCGCGTCCGGCTCGAGGTGCCAGTCGGCGGTGTGCAGCCGCTGGGAGACGGCCTGCTTGCTGATCCCGAGCCGCTCGGCCACCTCGATCTGGTTCAGCCCGCTCGCCGCCAGGTCGACCGCCTCCCACCCGCGGTCGCTGCGCCGGTGCAGCGTGGCGGCGAGCAGGTCGAGCGCGGTCTGCGCCCGGTGCGCGTCCCCGGCCGACTCGCCGTGCACGGCGAGGCCCGAGGGGCGGGACTTCGCGCGGTTCACCGCCTCGCGGGCCAGGACGAACGCCGGCCCGGAGCCGGCCCGGGTGCTCTCCGGCAGGGGGTCCTTGACGGCGCCGACGCCGACCCCGATGCTCCAGGCGTCCTCGCGGACCAGCCGCAGCACGAGGTCCACGACCTGGCCGGCGTCGTCGAGCACGCCCTGCACCTCGTCGCCGGCGGTGCGCTCGAAGCCGCGCAGGAACGACCCCGGTCGGGCGGCCAGGTCCTGGAGCAGGGCGGTCACCCGGTCCGGCTGGCGGCTGCTGTCGCGCTGGTCGACGGTGAGGACGAACATACGGTCAAGGTTATGAGCCTGATCGGGTCAAGTCAATGACACAGCCTTGCTCAGAGCTCAGATGGTGACGAGATGGGCCAGGCGGCGGGCCAGCGCCTCGGCGTCGACGACGGCGGAGGCGTCGACGGTCACGACCCGGCCCGGGTAACCGTCGACCGTGGCGGACGTGTCCGGCTCGGGGACTCCGGTCAGCACGGCACCGCCGGCGTGCACCGCCATCTCGACGAGCGCCGTCCGGAGCAGCGCCCCGTCGACCGTCGGCAGGACGGCCCGCACACCCTCGGCGGCGAGCAGCGGAAGCCCGAGCGGGGCGGCGAGCGCGCGAGCTGCAACCGGGGTGTCCCCGCCGGGCTCGTCGCGGACAAGGACGACGAGGCCCGCGGCCCGGCGCGGGCGGTCCAGCGCCCGGCGCAGGATCTCGGCGACCACGTCGGACTTGGCGTCGGCGTAGTCCTGCGTCACCGCCCACTCCCGCGCCGCGAGCTCGCGCTTGGTGCTCTCGTAGAGCAGCCGGTCCCGCTCGTCGGCGCGCAGGTGGTCGCGGAAGGCGAGCATCCGGTCGGCCTCCTCGGAACCCGCGCCGAACACGTGCAGGTTCACGGCCGGGTCGTCGTGCTTGAGCAGCCGGTGCTCGTGCCACTCCGGCTCGCGCAGGTGCAGTCGGTAGCCGAGCGGCTCGAGGGCCGGCACGTAGCCGTCCTCGGCGCCCGGGTCGTCGACGGTGAGCACCAGGTCGTAGACCGGCTTGGCGGCGAGGTGCGGCACCGACGTCGAGCCGACGTGGGCGACCAGCGACGCCCGGTCGCCCAGCGCACCGCGCACCGCGGCGACCAGGCTGGCGCCGGTGCTCGCCCAGCCGGGATCGGGATCGGCGAGCAGCACCGCGCTGTCCAACCGGGCCTGCTGCTGCACGTAGATGTCGTTGGAGTAGACGGTCAGGTGCAGCCCGGCCGGGCCGTCGAGGCGGGCGTTGAGCGACCCCCACGGCGTACGCGTCGGCTCGGCCACCACGGTTGCGCCGGCGTCAGCCAGCCGCGCGGTCACCGACGCGGCGTCGCCGACCTCGAACGCGACCCGGACGGCACCCGCTACCCGGCGGCCGACCTCGAGGTCGTCGATCAGCTCGGCGTGCGCGGGGTCGCCGAGCTCCAGCGTGGCCCGGCCGGCGTGCAGGATCGTGTAGCGGTCGTCGTCACCGCCTGATGCCTGCTCGGTCAGGCCGAGGGTGTCGCGGTAGAACCGCAGCGCGGCGTCGTAGTCGGCGGCCGTGACGACGAGCCGCAGCTCGCGAGGTCGGTCGGGCACGCCGGCCAGGCTAGAGGACCTACGATGTGCCCATGGCCGCGTACGACTACCGCTGTCGCGAGTGCGACGGCGTGTTCGAGGTGCGGCGGTCCATCGCGGC
>DASTVO010000330.1:0-3107 GCA_035759075.1 Actinomycetes bacterium | reverse complement strand
CAGCGCATTGACCGAGCAGGACGCCAGCCTCACGGCGGCGATGGCGCGTGGTCGACGGGTCCTACTCCGGCGCCAGGAAGGTGATGGGTGGCCGTGGTGAGCGGTCGACCGTGAGGTTGAAGACGTCGGGCCGTCCGTAGTGTCCGGCGACGTCCATGGTCCGATGCGCGCTGGCAGAGACTGCCGGGTCGATGTCGGCGTAGAGGATGCCGTACTCGCGGTGCAGGGGACCGGCGACGACCTGGCCGTGGGGATCGATGATCACCGAGTCACCGGAGTTGAGCCAGGTGTCCCGGTTCGGATACAGGGTGTCGCGCGCCGGCAAGGTCGGTGGTACGTCGTCAGAGTTGAGGGCGCAGCCGGATCCGAGGACCCAACAGCGACCTTCCGAGGCGATGTGGCGCATCGTGGCCAGCCATCCCTCGCCCTCGTCCCACGTGGACGCCACGTAGATCTGCACCCCCTCCGCGTACAGGGTGTACCGCGCGAGCGGCATGTAGTTCTCCCAGCAGATGAGCCCGGCCAACCGACCGAACGACGTGTCCACGACGCGCAGCCCGGAGGCGTCTCCCTGGCCCCAGATCATCCGCTCCGGGTTCGTCGGCACGAGCTTGCGGTGCCGGTTGAGGATCGACCCGTCGCGGCCGATCGTGACCAGCGTGTTGTAGATGGTCGCGCGGCTGAACGAGCCCTCGCGTTCGTGCACACCGACGACCACCACGACGCCATGGCTCGCCGCGGCCTCCTGCACCGGTCTCAGGTCGTCCCCCGCGAGGTCCACGCTGTTGGCGAGCAGCCGAGCGTGGATCTCCGAGGTGGTGTCGTAATCACCTTGCGGCCGCAGGCCCCAGATCCACACCGGGTAGCCGGGGATGTACGTCTCCGGGAAGACGGCCAGCCCCGCCCCCGCCGACGCGACCTCTTCGACGGCGTCGACGACCTGCTTGACCGTCTCGTCCCGGTCGAGCAGCACCGGCGGGCGCTGAACAACCGCAGCGGTGACCACATCCTGACCCACGACGCCTCCCATGTGGCAGCCCACGATCCGCCGAACGGTAGCCCTATCGGCCACACTTGACCATGGCGTGGAGCCCAGGCTGGTGAGGCTCGGTCGCCCGTGCAGGACCGCGTTGGTGACGACCTCGCTCACGATGAGCGCGACGTCTGCGGCGACCGAGGGCTGCACGTCCCAGGAGGCGAGAGTGGCGGTGGGCCCGAGCCAGGAACTCGACGGTGCTTGGACCGTTCCCGGTCATTCTGCCCGAAATGCTGGTGGGCCCGTCGGACGCCGATTCGCGCTACCGTCGCGCGTGGGGAAGGGGGCGATGCGGTGTTTCGGTGGGTGCGCCGACGGCTCCGAGGCACCGGTAGCCCGTCAGCAGGGACGTCTGGCGCCGCATCTCAGCAGCGCCGCGGCGCCCCGACCGGCGCAGCTCCGGCGGCCCCGTTCGCGCACCGGTTCGTGGCCGGACCGACCAGCGCCGCGCTGCGGGAGGAGTCGCTGCGCTGGCAGCGCGTGCATGACCGGCTCGGCGCCGGCGAAGAGCGGCTGGTCGCCGTCGCCGCCCAATGGGTGCTCCCCGACGACGGCGCGGACTGGTCGAAGGACGTCGATCTGTTCCTGACGGACCAAGCAGTCCTCATCGCCGACGGGCGGGCTGTGACCCGCGTCCCGCTGCCGCGCGTGACGCGGTACGGGCCCTCGCCGCGCGTGCCGCACGTGCAGCAGCTGCACGCGAGCGTGTCCGATCCCTACGGACCGCCGGCGCTGCCCGGCGGGGAGACGGTGTGGTCGCTGGTGCTGTCCGATCGGCTCAGCGCCGCGGTGTTCGCGGGCACCCTGCTGGACCAGCTGCAGCGCACCGCCCCCGCGGCCGGGCGGACTGCCGGGCACCCGCTGACCCCGCCTGGCGAGCGCGTCGCAGTCACCCGGCATGGACACGGCCGCGATCACCATGTGCGGGAGGTGGTCGGGGTGCCGGTCGAGTGCTACCGGACACCGCAGCGATGGGTCGCGGTGCCTCTGCTGGCGCCACCGGATCCGGCTGCCGCGTTCCGGGAAGCGCTGCAGGCGGTGCTGGAGCGGCTCGAGGACAGCGGGCTGGAGGACCGGTTGCCCGACTTCTTCGTCCGGTGGCCCGGCCCGGGCGCCGGCGGTGACGACGAACGTCTCGCGGCGCACCACGCGTACGTACGTCGGCTGGTCGAGCAGGCCCGCGGGCACCTGGGCGCCAGCACCGGACCGCTGCAGGTGCGGATGCGGGCGCTGCCCGGCGGGACCCGGGTCACGTTCGTGCCGAAGCAGCGGTAGCTCCTGCGCGGCCCGACCGCCCTCCGCGTCGCACGGAACGAGGACTTCGAAGGCCGCCTCGATCCCGAAACTGCGGCCGCGTTCGTCCAGCCGGCGGCGGGGTAGCAGCCGACCGTGGCCAGCTACACCGTCAACGATGAAGCCGTCGCCCGCTGCCGGGTCCTGATCGACAAGCGGCAGTACGTGCTGGACAGCGACTGGGGAGCGGTCCAGCCGGACGCAGCCGCGGAGAACGCCTATCTGGCGAACCACAGGTGGGAGGAGTACGCCGCGTGGCACCTCGGTCTGACCGCCGGCGCGGCGCCGACCGCGACTGCATGACGGCCGAGTCGACGCCGTACGCCCAGGCAGCCCTGGTCGCGCGACGCTCAGGGCTGTGGCGCCCGGGCAACCAGCAGACCGGGTCAGCCGCCCACGATGTCGCGCCCGTCAGCCGTGTGCGGGTCCTCGTCGATCGCCTCGACAGCGGACGTGGGCTCGAACTCCAGGACTGGCCGCCGACGGTCGAGGTGGATGCCGGCGATCATGCAGCGCACCGAGCCCCCGGCCAGCTCGATAGTGGGGATGTCGACGTCCACGATGGTGCACGACTGCTCGATCACCGCCAGCTGATCCGGGCGCAGACTGCGCCGCGCCCGCGACGACATCGCCATGATGTAGTGCCGCTGCCCCTCCGGCGTTCGACCACAGAGCTCGACAGCGTTTCCCGCGAACTCGCGGACCTGCTGCTCGGTCAGATCTACGACCTGGCGCCCGTTGACCGTGAGCCGCTCACGGACTGCGGCTCGGCGGGCCG
>DASTVO010000329.1:0-7818 GCA_035759075.1 Actinomycetes bacterium | reverse complement strand
CCGAGGTCCGGGCAGGTGCCGACGACCACCTCCGCGCCGAGCTCGCGCAGTCGGCGCACGACGTGGTCGAGGTGGCGGACCGCGGTGGGCGGCTTCACCCGGTGCGTCACGTCGTTGGCGCCGACCATGATCACGGCGACGTCGGGCCGCAGGTCCTCCACCTGGTCGACCTGCCCGGGCAGGTCGCTGCTGCGGGCACCCACGACGGCGGTGCAGCGCAGGCGCACAGGTCGGTCCGCGAACTCGGACAGGCCGGCCGCGAGCATCGCGCCGGGGGTCTGGTGCGGGTGGTCCACCCCGAGCCCGCAGGCGCTCGAGTCACCCAGCAGCGCCAGCGTCAACGGCTCGCCGGAGTGGTGCGACCCGTAGACCGCGTCGGCGTCCGGAGGGGTGCCGGTCGGCTCGCCGATGGTGCGCCGGGCGAGGGCCGCCTCGGCGCGGATGAGACCGAAGGCGCCCGCGGAGAGCAGGCCCAGGCCGCCGCCCCCGTAGGCGGCGGCCATGGCGATCCGCCGCGCCACCCGTGCCTTGGTCACGCCCGGAAATCTAACCCACGGCCTCGCCCGCGGCGTCCGCTCCGCCGGGCTCTAGGCTCCACGACATGCACTACTACGAGTCGGTCATCGACCTGGTCGGCAACACCCCGCTGGTGAAGCTGTCGTCGGTCGCGAAGGACGTCCCGGCCACCGTCCTCGCCAAGGTCGAGTACTTCAACCCGGGCGGCTCGGTGAAGGACCGGATCGCGCTGCGCATGGTCGAGGCCGCGGAGAAGTCGGGCGCCCTGCGACCCGGCGGCACCATCGTCGAGCCGACGTCGGGCAACACCGGCATCGGGCTGGCGCTGGTGGCGCAGCGCCGCGGCTACCACTGCGTGTTCGTCCTGCCGGACAAGGTGTCGCAGGACAAGATCAACGTGCTGACGGCCTACGGCGCGCAGGTCGAGGTCTGCCCGACCGCCGTCGCCCCCGAGGACCCCCGCTCGTACTACTCGGTCAGCGACCGCCTGGTCCGTGAGATCGACGGCGCCTGGAAGCCCGACCAGTACAGCAACCCCGACAACCCGCGCTCCCACTACGAGACCACCGGGCCCGAGCTCTGGGCGCAGACCGAGGGCCGGATCACCCACTTCGTGGCCGGCGTCGGCACCGGCGGGACCATCAGCGGCACCGGCCGCTACCTCAAGGAGGTCAGCGAGGGCCGGGTCAAGGTCATCGGCGCCGACCCCGAGGGCTCGGTCTACTCCGGCGGCACCGGGCGCCCGTACCTCGTCGAGGGTGTCGGCGAGGACTTCTGGCCGTCGGCGTACGACCGGACGGTGGCGGACGAGATCGTCGCGGTGTCCGACCGCGACTCGTTCCTGATGACCCGTCGGCTGGCCCGCGAGGAGGGCCTGCTGGTCGGCGGCTCCTGCGGCATGGCGGTCGTCGCGGCACTACGGGTCGCCGAGAGGCTCACTCCGGACGACGTCGTGGTGGTGCTGCTGCCGGACGGCGGCCGCGGCTACCTCGCCAAGATCTTCAGCGACGACTGGATGGCGGACTACGGCTTCGTCGAGGACGCGCACGGCGGCGTGACCGTGGGCGACGTGCTCGCCGGCAAGGGCGAGGAGGTCCCGGCGCTGGTGCACGTGCACCCGTACGAGACCGTCCGCGAGGCGATCGACATCCTGCGCGAGTACGCGGTGTCCCAGATGCCGGTCGTGAAGGCCGAGCCGCCGGTCACCGCCGGCGAGGTCGTCGGCTCGGTGGTCGAGAAGGAGCTGCTCGACCTGCTGTTCAGCGGCAAGGCGCACCTGGCCGACGCTCTCGAGCGGCACATGTCGGCGCCGCTGCCGATCGTCGGCGCCGGGGAGCCGGTGTCCGCGGCGATCGCGGCACTGGAGAAGTCCGACGCGCTGCTGGTGCACGACGAGGGCAAGCCGGCCGGCGTGCTGACCCGGCAGGACCTGCTCAGCCACCTCGCGTCGGCCTGAGGTTTCGGGGGAACGGTAGGGGTAGGACGGATCAAGGGGCCCGGCAGGTGGCCGGGGCCGACCCTTCAGCAGATGGAGGACATCCATGCTCGACGACGACATGACGACCAACCCTGACGAGCACGGTCCGGCCGACGGCGGCGCGGGCTCCGGCTCGGACGGTGGCGCCGACGGTGGCGCCGACGGTGGTGCGGACAGCGGTGCCCACGGCCCCGCGGACGGCGGTGCCGGCGGTGTGCCCGGCGAGAGCGACGGCGGTGCCGACGGTGGCGCGGACGGTGGCGCCGACGGTGGCGCCGACAGCGGTGCCTGAGGTACGACGCTGACCGAGAACGACGACCAGGGCGGGGCGGGTACCACCCGTCCCGCCCTGGCACGTTGCGTCCGGCTCGACCCGGACACGTTCGCCCGCGACATCTGGTCGCGGGCACCGCTGCTCTCCACCGCAGCCGAGCTGGGCCGCGGGTTCGACGACCTGTTCTCCCTCGACGCCGTCGACGAGCTGCTCTCGCGACGCGGGCTGCGGACCCCGTTCATCCGGGTCGCCAAGGACGGCGCGGTCGTGCCGGCCGCCCGCTACACCCGCTCGGGCGGGACGGGCGCGCAGGTCGCCGACCAGGTCGCCGACGACCGGGTGCTGGAGCTCTTCCTGGACGGCCACACCGTCGTGCTGCAGGGTCTGCACCGGATGTGGCCGCCGCTGATCGACTTCGCCGGGGCGCTCACGACTGACCTCGGCCATCCCGTCCAGGTCAACGCGTACGTCACGCCGGGCTCCTCCCGGGGGTTCTCCGCCCACTACGACGTCCACGACGTCTTCGTGCTGCAGGTCGCCGGCGAGAAGCGCTGGCGCATCCACGAGCCGGTGCTCGCTGCGCCGCTGCGCGACCAGCCGTGGACCGACCGCAAGGCGGCCGTCGAGGCACGTGCCCAGGGGGAGCCCGTCCTCGACGAGGTGCTGCGCCCCGGTGACGCCCTGTACCTGCCCCGCGGCTACCTCCATGCCGCGGAGGCCCTGGGCGGCGTCTCGTGCCACCTGACGGTCGGCGTCCACCCGGTCACCCGGTTCGCGGTGCTCGAGGCGCTGCTCGCGGTCGTGGCGGACGACCCGCGGCTGCGTGCCTCGCTGCCCATGGGGGTCGACGTCGGCGATCCCGCGTCGGTGCAGGCCGACGTCCGGGCCACCGTCGCTGCGCTGACGGACCGGCTGGGCTCGCTCGACGTCGCAGCTGTCGCGGACCGGCTTGCCGGCCAGATGGTCGCCGGCAACCGGCCCGGCCCCGTCGCGCCGCTGGCCCAGGCGTCGGCGCTGGCCGGGCTGACCCCGGAGTCCGAGCTCTCGGTGCGGCCGTTCCAGCGGTACCGGCTCACGGTCGAGGACGACCGCCTCGCCCTGCGGCTGTTCGACCGGACCGTCCGGCTGCCCGTGGCGTGCGAGAAGGCTGTGCGCGCGCTGCTGGACGGGGAACGTCTCCGGGTGGCCGACCTGCCGGGCCTGGCCGCCGACGACGCGATGGCGCTGGCGCGCAGACTGGTCCGGGAGGCCGTGGTCGTGGTCCACTCCGCCCCGTGACCGTGCCACCGGAACGCTGCGCGGTCGCGTCGCTGCGGCGCGGCGACCCGATGACCGGCACGGCCGCGCCGGCGGCGGGCTTCCTGCTGCTCGAGCAGCCCGGCGGATGGGGGCGGCAGGCCCTGACAGGGTCCCGGCTCGACCCGGACGTGGGGCGGGCAGTCTCCGCGCGCGCGATCGCGCTCGGGCTGCGCGCCCTGCTGATCCGCCGACCGGGTCGCCACGAGGCGTCCGTCCGCCGCCGCTGGGCGGTGGTCAGCGCCCGCACCGGACGCGAGATGAGCTGGTGGGGCGACGTCGGCTCGGACGACGAGCTGTTGACCCTCCCTCTCGACGGGAGCGCCGGCCGGCCGTCGTACCAGCCGTTCTTCCTCGTCTGCACCCACGGCCGCCACGACACCTGCTGCGCCGTCGAGGGTCGCCCGGTCGCGGCGGCGCTGGACCGCGTACGTCCGGAGGTCGTCTGGGAGTGCTCCCACGTCGGAGGTGACCGCTTCGCCGCGAACGTCGTCGCGATGCCGCACGGCCTCTACTACGGCCGGGTGCGGCCCGAGGACGCCGAGGAGCTGGTGGCGGCGCACGACCGCGGCGAGGTGCTGCCGCGGCTGCTGCGCGGCCAGAGCACCGCACCTCCCGCGGCGCAGGCGGCCATCGCGTACGCGCGCACGGTGCTCGACGAGCCGCGCCTCGACGCGCTCGCCCCCGCCGGCACCATCCACCTCGGCGGCGGGAGGTGGCAGGTCCGGCTGCGACGTTCCCCGCGGAACCTCATCGCCACCGTCCAGGCGTCGGCCGGGGACGAGCCCGGGCTGCTGACCTGTCACGCGGCCAACGCGGCCCACCCGCCCCGGTTCGACGTCGTCGACCTCGCCGAGGTCGACTGACGCCCCCCGAGAGCGACCTTGTGGCGCAGACACGCCGGCGTGTCTCCCAACAAGGTCGCTCTGGGGTAGTCGGGAGCTAGCCGACCAGGCCCTCGAGGAGCTGCCGGCGCAGGTGCGTGCGAGCGCTGGTCCCGCCGCCGCCACCTGACGCGGCCTGCGTGACCGGGACGGGCTCGGGAAGCGGCTGGCAGGTCAGGTCTGGGCCGTCTCCCGGCCGGCGGGCCGGCAGCGTCCCGGTGGCAAGGTAAGTGGCGATGACGCCGTCCACGCACTCGTTGCCGGAGAGAGTCGTCGCGTGGCTGGTGCCTCCCGGCTCGGCGAGGAGCACGGACTGCGGGAAGCGCCGTCGCACCTCGAGACTGCCTGTGAAGGGTGTGGCTGCGTCCAGCGTCTCGCCCACGAGGAGGACCGGCGGGACTCCGGCGCCGTCCACGTCAACCGGCTGGCGGCCGTGCTCGGCCCAGAAGGTGCAGGGTGCGTTGAACCAGGTGTTTCCCCACGTGAAGAACGGTGCGTCGGCGGCGATCCGGAAGGCGTCCTCGCGCTGCACCCGCCAGGTCGGCCACTTCCCGTCCGTGCAGATGGTGGCGAGGTACATCGCGTAGCCGTTGTCGTCGCCGGGTGCGTCGATTGCCTCGTACCAGGCGGTGACAGCTGACGCGTCACCCCTGACGACGAGGTCGGACAGTGCCTGTGCCAGGTCCGGCCAGAGGAACTGCACGTACCCAGCGAGGAGCATGGCGTCGGGCAGCTCGGCCGGGCCGAGCGGGCCGACCGGCTTTGCTCGGAGGTCGTCCAGGGCGGTGTAGTAGCCCTTCTCGACGACGTCGCCGGTCGCACCGAGGTGGTAGACAGAGTCGTACTTCGCCACCCAGTCGAAGAACGCCTGGATGACCGTCTCGAAGGCGTGGTCCTGGTCGAGGTTGGCGCCGTACCAGACCCGCGTCGGGTCGACGTTGCTGTCGAGCACCATGCGACCCACTCGGCTCGGGAACAGGGTCGCGTACACCTGCGCCAGGTAGGTGCCGTAGGAGAACCCGTAGAAGTTCAACTTCGGCTCGCCGAGCGCACGGCGGATCCGGTTCATGTCTCGCACGTTGTCGACAGTCCGCAGGTTCTCCAGCAGCTCACCGCCGTTGATGTCGCACGCGTGTGCGTATGCCCGGGAGCGGGCGAGCCACAGGCGCTCGATCCGCGGCGAACTAGGGACGTAGTCGGGTCGGGGCCCGACGAAGTAGTCGGGAATGCACGACAGCGCCGGCTCGCTCGAGCCCACGCCGCGGGGGTCGAAGCCGATCCAGTCGTACGCGGCCCCAGCACCGCCCGGGATGAAGCCGCCCAGCAGCGAGTAGATCAGACCGGACCCGCCGGGGCCTCCGGGGTTGGTGAGCATGATGCCCTGGTAGTCCTTGTCGGGAACTGTGTGCCGCACCCGTGACAGGGCGAGCGTGACCTGGCCCTCCCCGTCGTCGCTGTAGTCCAGGGGCACGGACAACGTTCCGCACTCGGCGCCGAACTCCCGCAGCAGCGGGTCGTCGCACGGACCCCAGGCGATGGCAGTGCGGTCGTCGTCGCTCCGTTCCGACGTCTTGGCGCCGACCGGGGCGGAGGTGGCCGTCAGTGAGGACGCGGCGACGGCAGCGGCGGCGAGCATGGCGACAACAGGTCTCACGGCGCACCCCTCTCCCAGGGCGGCGACTGCGTTCGCCGCCAAGGCCCCGTGTGATCACCCCGTTGGTGGCCGTGAGGCCCACTTGTTCGTACTCCTGGCCGCGGACGTCAACAACACGCAGAAAGTACGAGATGTAGGGCAGGAGCGACCTCGTGGCGCAGACACCCCGGCGTGTCTCCTCGACAAGGTCGCTCTGGGGCGGGCCCGGCGGTCAGGCCTCGGGGAGATCGACCCTCGTCGGGGCGTCCTGCCCGTGCGCGCCCGCGTCGTAGGACACCTGGCAGAAGCCGTGGTTGCAGTAGCCGTACGGGTGCTTCGCGAGGTAGCCCTGGTGGTAGTCCTCGGCGTAGTAGAACTCGCCGGCCTCCGACGCCGGCCGGATCTCGGTCGAGATCTCGCCGAAGCCCGCCTCCTTCAGTGCCTGCTGGTAGCGCGCACGGGAGGCCTCGACCGCGGCCAGCTGCGCGTCGGTGGTGGGGTAGATCGCGGACCGGTACTGCGTCCCGACGTCGTTGCCCTGCCGGTTCGGCGTGGTCGGGTCGTGGTTCTCCCAGAACGCCTTGAGCAGCACCTCGAGGTCGACCTGCGCCGGGTCGTACACGACCTGGACCGCCTCGGTGTGCCCGGTGAGGGCGGTGCAGGTCTCCTCGTACGTCGGGTTCGGCGTGGTGCCGCCCTGGTAGCCGACGGCCGTCGAATAGACCCCGGGGATCTGCCAGAAGATGCGCTCGGCGCCCCAGAAGCAGCCCATGCCGAAGTAGATGACCTCGTGGCCCTCCGGCCAGGGCCCCTGCAGCGGGCTGCCGAGGACGACGTGCCGGTCGGCGACCGGCATCTTCTCGGCGCGCCCCGGCAGAGCCTCGTTCGGCGACACCATGGTGGACTTCCTGCTGCCAAAGATCATGGGTGAACCTCCGCTACTCGCAACTCCGTCTCGGAGCGGAGTGTTCCGTTACCCGCGCAGCAGCGGCCGGGTCAGGCAGGTGGGCCCGCCGTCCCCCTTGTTGATCTCGCGCGCCGGGTAGGTGTGCACCTCGACCCCTGCCCGCTCCAGCGAGGCGCGGGTACGGGGCGCGCTGTCGGCCATGACCACGACGCCCGGGCGGACCGCGAGCACGTTGCAGCCCTGGTCGTCGAGCTCGTCCGGGTCGGCGGCGACCGTGCGGTAGCCGCGCTCGGCGAGCAGCTCGAGCAGCGGCACCGGCGCGAGCGGCTCGAAGACCACGGCGAGGTCCGGAGCGACCGGTGAGACGACGCTCATCAGGTGCATCACGTGCGCCGCGCCGAGGTGGTGGGGGAGGTCGGCCCGCTCGACGGTGACCCGCTCCGCGCCGAGGATCACGGCGAGCTGGGCGTGCGCGGCCGCGTTGGTCCGGTAGCCGCGCCCGACCGCCAGGGTGTTCTCGTCCAGCCAGCACATGTCGCCACCGTCGGCCGTCGCGGACCCGGTCAGCCGGCCGACGACCGGCACACCGGCCTTCTCCACCTCGACCGCGAGGAACGCAGGCTCCGGCTGCCGGGCCGGCTTGCGCATCTGCAGCTCGATGGCGCCCTGCCCCGTCACGAACACCGGGTCGTACGCGAAACAGGCGTCGACCTGCCCGTCCGGCGCGTCGGCGACGACCACGTCCACGCCGAGGCCGTCGAGCAGCTCGACGAACCCGTCGTGCTCGCGGAGCAGGGCCGCGGTGTCGGGCGCCCGCCAGCCGGCACCGGC
>DASTVO010000328.1:0-8952 GCA_035759075.1 Actinomycetes bacterium | reverse complement strand
AGGCCTAGCAGGTTCGCGGTGCGCTGGGCGATCCGCAGCACCTGGGCGTGGGTCTCGGCCGGCTTTGCCGAGCCGTCGATCCCGATGACGCGCCGCGGCCGGTCGCGGTCGGCGAAGCCGGCCACCATGCCCGCCTGGGTGCTCCCGGTCACCGAGCACACGACCACGGTGTCGAAGAAGACGCCGAGCCGTCTCTCCTGCTTCTCGACCTCCCGGGCCCAGGACGCGAAGCCGAGTCCGCCGAGCGGGTGGTCCGAGGCACCGGCCGGGATCGCGTACGGCTTGCCACCTCGCTCCTCGATCTCGGCCAGGGCGTTCTCCCAGCTCTCCTTGAAGCCGATCCCGAACTCCGCCTGCACCAGCCGGACGTCCGCCCCCATCAGCCGGCTGAGGAGGATGTTTCCCACCTTGTCGTAGACCGGGTCCGGCCAGTCCACCCAGGACTCCTGGACGAGGACGCAGCGCAGACCCAGGTGCGCCGCGACCGCCGCCACCGCGCGAGTGTGGTTCGACTGCACCCCGCCGATGGAGACCAGCGTGTCGCAGCCTCGCGCCAGCGCGTCGGCGGCCAGGTACTCGAGCTTGCGCACCTTGTTGCCGCCGAACGCCAGCCCGGAGTTGCAGTCCTCGCGCTTGGCCCACAGCCGGGCACCGCCGAGGTGGTCGCTCAACCGGTCCAGCGGGTGTATCGGCGACGGGCCGAAGAGCAGCGTGGTCCGGGGGTGGTCCGCGAGTGCCATGGGAGTCCTTCAGGTCGATGAGTCGGTGGTCGTGTCGTCCTCGTCGAAGGCAGTGGTGATGAGCCGCCCCAGCGTGTCCCAGTTGTCGTGGACGACTCGGCAGGCCCGTGCGACGTCGCCCCTGGCGCAGGCCCGGATGATCCGCTCGTGCATGTCGATCGACCGCCGTCCCGGCAAGGAGCCGAAGCGCAGCCGTTCGAGGCGCCGGATGCGCGGAGTGAGCCGGTCGAGCGTGGCGTGCAGCGTGCGGTTCCCGGCTGCCTCGACGACGACCGAGTGGAAGGCGTCGTCCGCAGCCAGTGCCGCGTCCACGTCGGCCGCGGCGAGCGCCGCGGCGAAGTCCGCGTTGGCGTGCCGCAGACGGTCGAGGTCGCCGGGCGACATCTTCGGGACCGCCTCGCGTGTGGCGAGCACGTGCAGCTCACGGAGGATGACGAACGCCTCGTACGACGCTCGCCGGTCCAGTGGCGTCACGCGGGTGTAGGCGTTCGGTTTGGACTCCACGAGCCCCTCGTCCGCCAGCCTCGCCAACGCTTCCCGCACGGGGGTGCGCGAGAGGCCGACCTGCTCCGCCAGGTCGGCGTCCCGGATCACCGCGCCCGGGCGCAGGTCCCCGTTGACGATGGCCGCCGCCAGCACCTCGTAGGCCTCGTCTCGCAGCAGTCGTCGTGGCACCGGAGACAGTGACATGTGATATATCAATCACGGCGGAGTCTGACATGTCAAGAGCGTTCGCTCCGCGGGCGCCCACCTGTCAACCGGCGCAGCGCTGGCGGCCGCGTGCGGCCGAGCCGACCCGGGTAAGGAGCGCCCGTGGCTGAGCTGTTCGTGGTCGGTGTCCTGGTCACTGGCGTGGTCGTCCTGACCCCGCTGGCCGACCGCTCGGGCCTCCCGCAGCCCGTCCTCGTGACGATGTTCGGGCTGCTTGTGCCCCTGGTCCCCGTTGTCCCCGAGCTCAGCATCGACCCGCACCTGATCCTGCCGATAGTCCTGCCGCCGTTGCTGTTCGCGGCGACGCAACGGACGACCGAGCGGGAGTTCCGCAAGGATGCCGGGTCGGTCCTGCTCCTCGCGGTCGGCCTGACCACCGCCACCGTCGGCGCGGTGGCCGTCGTGGCCCACCTCGCGGGGCTCGGCTGGGGCGCGGCTGTGGTCCTGGGCGCGATCGTCGCTCCGCCGGACCCCGTTGCGGCGACCGCAGTCGCCCGTCGGCTCAAGCTGCCGCACCGTTTGGTGACCCTGCTCGAGGGCGAGGGGATGTTCAACGACGCCACCGCTCTGGTGACGTACAAGGTCGCCGTCGCGGCGGTGGTGACGAGTGAGGTCTCCGCCGGCGGGGTCGCTCTCGAGCTGGTGCTGGCCGTCGTCGTCGGGATCGCGGTCGGACTGGCCGCCGGCTCGTTGACCCGTCTCGCACTGTCGCGGCTGCACGACGCGGCCGCGGAGATGACGGTCACCGCGGCGATGCCTTTCGCGGTCTACCTCGGAGCCGAGCACCTGATGGGCTCCGGGGTGCTGGCTGTGCTCGCGCTGGGGTTGTACTTGCGCACGTTCGGCCACGTCGCCGTCACGTCCAGCGGCTGGCTCCTCGGTCGCGCCGTCTGGGGTTACGCCGACTTCGTCATCGCCAGCCTCACCTTCGCATTCATCGGCTTCGAGCTGACGACCGTCCTCGAAGACAGCGACACCGACCTGTCCACCGTCCGGCTTGCCGCGGCCGTCGTCGCCACGCTGGTCGGATTCCGGGCTCTCTGGGTCTTCGCCGCGTCCGGCGCGGCACGAGCGTGGCCGTCCGAGCACCCGGCGATACCCCGTTACAGCTGGCCGGAGGCCACCGTGCTCTCGTGGGCCGGGATGCGCGGAGTGGTGACCGTCGCGACCGCCCTGGCACTGCCGATGACCCTCGACGACGGCTCCGACTTCCCGCGCCGGTCCGAGCTGGTCCTGGTCGCGCTTCTCACCGTTTTGGTCACGCTGACCGTGCAGGGACTCACGCTCAGCCCGCTGGTGCGGGCGCTCGGCGTCGGGACCGAGGCCGACACCCGCCGCGAGGTCCAGGAGCTGCGTGAGCTGGCGGCCCGAGCCGGGCTGCGCACCGTGCGCGCCCTTGACCCCGCGTCGACGCCAGACGTGGTGCGACGCGCGGCGGAGCTGCAGTACGAGGGGTACCTCGCGGCGCAGGAGGCGCTGGGCGAGGCCCGCTCCGCCGGCCCAGACGGCCGACCCGGACACGTCGACGAGCTGGAGGAGGTGCTCGAGCGGGCGGCCGACGCAGAGCGCGAGGTCGTGCTCGAGGCCCGCAGCACCGGTGCTGTCAGCCCAGCCGCTGCGGACGAGGTGCTGCACGACGTCGAGACCCGTGCAGCCCGCGAGATCGGCTAGGTGTTCGCGGACGCCATCTGCTGGCGGACCGCCGAGATGTCGGAGCGGTGCTCGGGCGCGGCGACGGACGCCAGGTCGTCGAGCATGTCGCCGAGGCGCGGCCCGATGCGCACGGCGTCCCGCCCGTAGTGGGCGATCTCCTCGACGGCGAGCCGCAGGACCCCGGCGAACGGGACCCGGCGCACGACGAGCCGCGGCTGGCCGTCGCCATCGGTGCGGACGTGCCCGGGGTCCGGCTGGACCGCCAGGCTGCGAAGTAGGTCGTGCAGCTCGTCGATGACCTGGATGGCCGTCGTCGGGTCGTTGATGCCGGGGGACAGAGCGCGCTCGGCGATGTCGACGAGCTGCCGGAAGCCGAAGCCGATGTCCTCCTGCATGCTGCGCTCGGGCTCGAGCCGCACCGCGTCGCGTACGGCTTCGTCGTCCAGCTCGTTGCCGTTCCCCTGGTCGCCGTGCACGGCCACCAGCGGCATGCCGCTCGCCACGAAGTCTCCGATCGCCGGCAGCACCTCCAGCACCGCGCCGCTGTTCTCGGCCCGGCGGACCAGGGCCCGGTGGCGGACCTCGGTGACCACGCCGTGCCCGGAGCTCGCGATCACCCTGGTCGGCTCGCCCAGCTTCGGGTCGCGGCGGCTCTCGTCGTCATCCCCGTCCTTCAGTCGCGCGATCAGCGATCGGGTCTCGTCACCCACCGCGGAGATGATCGTCACGACCCGGATCGAGTTGGTGATGTGGTGGATGTAGACGACGAACATGCCGACGCTGGCGACCACAAGCACGAACGCCCCTGTGACCGACAGCTGCGGGACGAACGCCGGGACGTCGGAGTCGCCCCGCACTGACCGGAGGACCACCAGGGAGTAGAGGAAGGTCCCGGCGAACAAGCCCAGGGTCAGCTGTGTGATCCGGCTGTCCAGGAAGGTCCGCAGGACCCGCGGGGAGAACTGGCTGCTCGCCAGCTGCAGGGACACCACGGTTATCGAGAAGACGAGGCCCGTCACCGAGATCATTGAGGTGACGATCGCCGACAGCAGGCTGCGGGCGCCGTCGGGGCCGCCGCCGAAGACCAGCACGCTCCCGCTCACGAGCGCGTCGTCGAGCTCGGGCAGGGTCGCTCCGAGCGCGAACGCTACGACGCAGCAGAGAGCCGGGAGCACCCAGAAGCGCTGCCACAGCCGGTGCCAGAGCGCTCGCATCGCGACAGTATTGCCGATCTTCGGCGGCTGCCCGGGCGCCCAGCGGCGGTGGGCGGGTCACCGCCAAGAGGCGTACTGCCGCTGCCGGTCCATGATTCAGCCGATCGTGGGGTGCCGCGACCGGCGCGGACGGCGTACCGTTACGGCCCACACGGGGAGCCCCACGCATCCCGCGCCGTCGCCTGTCGTAGGAGGCCCAATGACCATGCACCTGCCGGGGAGCGACCAGCGCGCCGACCTCAGGGTCGTGCACGACAGTCCGCCTGCGCAGGGGCCGGAACAGGCACTCGGGCTGCTCGAGAACGCCCGCCGCGTCGCTGACGCCACCGTGGCCGAGGCGCGGGACGAGGCAGAGCGGCTGCTCGCCGCCGCCCGCGAACGGGCGCAGCAGGTGCAGCGGGACGCCAAGGAGCTGGGGCAGCGGCTGCGGGCCGACGCCGAGCGGGAGAGCGCCCAGACCCGCCACCAGGCGTTCGGCGAGGCCGAGCGCATCCTGGCCGACGCTCGGGCGCAGGTCAGCGAGCTCGAGGGGTCCATCCACCGGCTGCGCGACGAGCGCGACCAGGTCGCCGCCGCCGCGGTCCAGCTGAGGGACCGCCTCAACGCCGCGCTGGAGTCCTAGCCACACCCCCTCGCCAGCGGCTCGCCGCGGGTCCACCGCGTCCGCGCGAGCGACCTTGTGGCGCGACTCGCCGGCGTGTCTGCGCCCAGAAGGTCGCTCCCGGCGGCGCCCCTCGTGGTCGGCTGGGCGAGAGCCGGCACTTGACGTTACGGGTGTGACAGGTGTTCTCTATCGGGGCTGTTGTGACCAATCGTCGTGACACGGCTCCGCGCTGCGACCGGCAGGCGTGGCGAGAGGAGAACGCTCATGGCGTCGCTCTCCCTCCGGCGTGCCACAGCCGCGCTGACCCTGCTCGGGCTGGCGCTGGCGTCCCCCGTCCCCGCGCTCGCCGACCCGACCGGACCACCGCCCAGCGCCGGCGACGTCGCGGCGAGCCGACAGGCGGCCGAGTCCGTCGCTGACCGGGTCGGCCGGATCGAGGCCCAGCTCGCCGCGGCGGGTGCCCGCTCGGACCGGCTCGCCGCCGAGGTCGGCCGGGCGGTCGAGGACTACAACGGAGCCCGGGTCCGCCTCGCCGAGGCCCGCCACCAGGCCGCCGAGGCGCAGCGACGCGCCCGCGAGGCCGGGACCGCGGTGGACAGCTCCCGCGAGACGCTCGGCCGGTTCGCCGCCGCGGCCTACCGCGCCGGCGGCGACGTCGGAGGGTTGTCCGCGTTCCTGGCCGCCGACGGGCCCCGCGACCTCATCAGCCGGGCCGCTGCCCTGCAGGCCGTCGGCACCAGCCGCCGGCACGCCCTCGACGACCTGCGCTCGGCGCAGGTGCACGCCGGACTGCTGCGGGAGCAGGCCCGCCGGCTGGTCGTCGCGCAGGAGCGCGCGACGCGCCGGGTCGCGCAGGCCCGGGCGGCGGCCGAGTCGCGGCTCACCGCGCACCGGCAGGCCGTCGCCGAGATCGCCGTGCAGCGCGAGTCCCTGGTCCGCGAGCTCGCCGCCGCCCGCAACACCACCGTCCGCCTCGAGCGCGCCCGGCAGGACGACCTCGAGCGGCGACGGGCAAAGGCGGCGCGGCGGGCCGCTGAGGCCCGCGCCCTCGAGGCGGCGCGCGCCGCCGAGGCGCAGCGCCAGGCGGAGGCGGCTCGAGCAGCCGAGGTGGCTCGAGCAGCCGAGGCGGACGCCGCCCGGCGTGCCGACGAGCAGCGGCGCGCGGACGAGCAGCGTCGGGCGGACGAGCAGCGACAAGCAGAAGAACGACGTCGCGCGGACGAGGCGCGCCAGGCAGATGAGCAACGTCGCGCGGACGAGCAGCGGCGCGAGCAGGAGCGCCAGTCCTCGGGCGGTGGCGCCACTTCACCTCCGACGCCGGCGCCCGCGCCGGCCCCGTCCACTCCGCCGGCTGGGTCCTCGTCCGGCACCGCGTCCGGCGCCGAGCGCGCGATCGACTACGCCCGCGCCCAGCTCGGCAAGCCCTACCGGTGGGGCGCCGACGGGCCGGACAGCTTCGACTGCTCGGGGCTGACCATGCGGGCCTGGCAGCAAGGCGGCGTCGGGCTGCCGCACTACAGCGTGGCCCAGTACGAGGGCACGACGAAGGTCCCGCTCACCGAGATCCGGCCCGGCGACCTCGTCTTCTTCGCGTCCGACCCAGGCAACCACCGCACGATCTACCACGTCGCCCTCTACGTGGGCGACGGCCAGATGATCGAGGCGCCGTACACCGGCCAGGACGTGCGGGTCTCGAGCATCTGGCGTGGCAGCCTCTTCGGCGCGACCCGGCCGTAAGGCCACGAATCCGTGAGGCAGCACCCATGAGCGCGTACACCGAGCGGCACGCCCGCAGCTTCGGCGGCTGGCTGGTGGTCCTCGCCGTCTCCTACGGCGTGCTGCACCACGCCGGCACGATCTTCGTCGGGCTGGGCGAGGTGGGCGAGACCCGGTGGGCGGACTGGATCGACCTGCTCACGCCGTACGCGGTGACGGGCGCTGTGGCCGGTGCCCTCCGGGGCGGCGGCGCCTCCCGCGGCACCTGGACGCTCTTCTGGTTCGGGGCGGTGCTCTACACCCAGGGCCACGGCATCCACCTCGCCGGCAACTCGATCGGGAACACGATCGACGGTCCGCACCCGGACGTCGTGACCGTCTGGGACGAGGTGGCCGGGCACTACCTCTGGTACACCGGCTTCGCGCTGCTCGTCGTCGCGCTGGCGATCGCGCTGGCCGACCGGCGCCCGCGCGGCGGCGCCTGGGGGCACCTGCTGGCCGCGGTCGTGGGCTTCACGCACTTCACCAACTCGGTCGAGGGCCAGACCCCGGAGCTCGGCATCGGGACGGCGGTGCTGCTCGCCGGCTGGGGACTGCTCACCCGCGACGGCATGGGGCGCTACCTGCTGTCGTCGTACGGCCTCTCGCTCCTGCTCTTCGCCGGCTTCGGCGTCTGGCAGGACGGGTTCCCGGAGTTCAGCGAGCTCGGCTGGCTCTGAACTGCACCGGGCGGACCGTCAGTGGTGGACCTCGCCGCGGGCCGTGGCGTCCTCGAGCCGCTTGCGGGACGCGATGATCTCGGCCTCGGCGTCGGTGCGGCCCACCCAGGTCGCGCCCTCGACGGACTTGCCGGGCTCGAGGTCCTTGTAGACCTCGAAGAAGTGCTGGATCTCCAGCCGGTCGAACTCCGACACGTGGTGGATGTCGCGCAGGTGCTCCATCCGCGGGTCGGTCGAGGGGACGCACAGCACCTTGTCGTCGCCGCCGGCCTCGTCGGTCATCCGGAACATGCCCAGCGCGCGGGCCCGGATCAGGCACCCCGGGAACGTCGGCTCCTCGAGCAGCACCAGCGCGTCCAGCGGGTCGCCGTCCTCGCCCAGGGTGTCCTCGATGAAGCCGTAGTCGGCCGGGTAGCGCGTCGAGGTGAAGAGCATGCGGTCCAGCCGCATCCGGCCGGTGGCGTGGTCGACCTCGTATTTGTTCCGGTTCCCCTTCGGGATCTCGATGAGGACGTCGAAGTCCACGGTGCTCCTCCTGAGGTCACGGCGGCCGGGCGCGCGTCGCGGTCCGACGGCTAGTCTCCCGTACGCCGGGCAGGTCGACGAATCGAGGTAGGGCGTGACGCCGCTGCGCCGGTCGGCCGCGGTCGCCCTCGCCCTGCTGGTGCTCACCTCCATGGTGGTCGCGGGCCTCGGGCTCACCGGGCGGCTGCCGTCACGTGTGACCGGCGCGGCAGGCCCAGCGCCGTCACCGGTCCAGCCGCTCGACCCGCCGGCCGTCGAGGCACCACCCGTGCTGACGGTCGAGGAGGGTCCGCCCGGCGCGCCGCCGCAGCTGCCGGAGGCCGCTCTGGACGCGGTGCTCACCTCCGGTGCTCTGGGTCCGGAGCCCGGCGCTGTCGTCCTCGACGTCACCACGGGAGCGACCCTGCTCGACCGGACGGGAGACGCGCCGCGTACGCCGGCCTCGGTTGCGAAGCTCGCCACCGCGGCGGCCGCGTTGCACGGCCTCGGCCCGGACCACCGGCTGGAGACCCGTGTGGTCGAGGGGGAGGCCCCGGGTGAGGTCGTGCTGGTCGGCGGCGGCGACGCGACGCTCACGAGCCGGCGCCCCCGGGGTGACGACTACCCGCGGACGGCCAGCCTCGTCGAGCTCGCCGACGCGACCGCCGCCGCGTTGCGCGGGGCCGGCCCGACGGGCGTGACGGTGCGGGTCGACGACAGCCTGTTCTCCGGCTCGGCGGTGTCGCCGGACTGGCCGGCGAGCTACGTCGGGTCGGGCGAGGTCGCACCCGTCGGCGCCCTGTCGGTCGACGCGGGTCGGGTGCGTCCCTCGGTGAACGAGCGGGTGGCCGACCCGGCCGTCGCCGCCGGGACCGAGCTCGCCCGGCTGCTCGCCGCGCGGGGCGTGTCGGTCGAGGGCGAGGTGACGCGAGCACCTGTGCCGGCCGGGGCGCCGGCCCTGGCATCGGTGTCCTCGCCGCCGGTGGCCGCGCTGGTCGAGCGGATGCTGTCGGCGAGCGACGACGACCTCGCCGAGTCGCTGCTCCGGCTCGTCGCCGTGAGCCAGGGACGGCCGGGGTCGTTCGCGGAGG
>DASTVO010000327.1:0-6897 GCA_035759075.1 Actinomycetes bacterium | reverse complement strand
CCGGCATGGCCCCGTTCGCGGACACCACGACGACGTTCAGCAGCAGCCCGAGGCCGATCAGCGGCGTTCCGGCGACCCGCCGGTTGCCGACGACGAACAGCCCGACGAGCACCGTCGTCACGACGAGTGCCGTCAACCGCGCAGCCGCCGAGCCGGGGGCGAACGTCGAGGTCGCGAGCTGCACGACGGCCGCCGCGAGGAGGAGCCGTACCGCGCGCAGCCGGACCTGCGCGAGACGTCGGCCGCCGGTGACGAGGGCCGCTGCGACCGCGATGACGGCGACGACGAGGACCAGCACCACGCCCGTTAGTCTCGCGTGCCGACAGCGCCAGACCTTGGAGGCCCCACGCCGTGTTCGAGACCGTGCTCGTCGCCAACCGAGGCGAGATCGCCCGGCGGATCATCCGCACCGTGCAGCGGATGGGCCTGCGCGCCGTCGCCGTCTACTCCGAGGTGGACGCCCACCTGCCGTTCGTGCGGGAGGCCGACGAGGCGGTGCTGATCGGGCCCGCGCCGCCGGCGCAGAGCTACCGCGACATGGCCGCCGTGATCGAGGCCGCCCGGCAGACCGGCGCACGGGCGATCCACCCGGGCTACGGCTTCCTGGCCGAGGACCCCGCCTTCGCTGCGCGGGTGCAGCAGGCCGGGCTGGTCTGGGTCGGGCCGCCCGCCGAGGCGATCGAGCAGATGGGCGACAAGATCCGCGCGCGCAACCTGGTGGCCGCCGCCGGGGCTCCGGTGTCCCGCGGCACGAAGAGCCCGGTCAAGACGGTGGACGAGGCGCTCGCCGCCGGCGAGGGCATCGGCTACCCGCTGATGGTGAAGGCGTCCGCGGGCGGCGGCGGCATGGGGATGGCGGTCGCCGCCGACCCCGAGGCGCTGCGCACCGAGTTCGAGCGGGTACAGGGTTTCGCCGACCGGACGTTCGGCGACCCGGCGGTCCTGCTGGAGCGGTTCTTCCCCCGCGTACGGCATGTCGAGGTGCAGATCCTCGGGCTCGCGGACGGCCGGGTGGTCGCCCTCGGGGAGCGCGACTGCTCGGTTCAGCGCCGCAACCAGAAGCTCGTGGAGGAGTCCCCGTCACCGGCCGTCACCCCGGAGCTGCGGGACCGGATGGTGCAGGCCGCGATCCGCGCCGGCGAGGCCGTCGGCTACCGGAACGCGGGGACGGTGGAGTGCCTGCTGGACACCTCGACGGGCGAGTTCGTGTTCCTCGAGATGAACACCCGCCTGCAGGTCGAGCACCCGGTCACCGAGCTGGTGTACGGCATCGACCTCGTCGAGCAGCAGCTGCTCGTCGCGGCTGGGAAGCCGGTCACCTTCGACCCCGACGCCCTGACGCCGTCCGGCCACGCGATCGAGCTGCGGGTCAACGCCGAGGACCCGAAACGGTTCTTGCCGGGACCAGGTGCCATCACGGCCTGGGAGGAGCCGCACGGCGAGGGGGTGCGCGTCGACTCCGGCTACGCGGCCGGTACCACCGTCACCCCGCACTACGACTCGCTCATGGCCAAGCTCGTGGTCCACGGCGCCGACCGGGCGCAGGCGCTGGCGCGGGCCCGGGCCGCCGTCGCGAGCTTCCGGGTCGAGGGACCGAAGTGCAACCTGCCGTTCTTCGCCGAGCTGCTGGAGAACCCCGAGTTCGTCTCCGGCGACTACGACACCGGTCTCGTGGCCCGGATGCGCTCGTGACCGGCTCGTCCGCGGCCCTGTGGTTGGATGCACCCCGTGGCTGAGATCCGTGCGGAGATGGTGGCAAACGTCTGGAAGGTCCTCGTGACCCAGGGTGACTCCGTCAGCGACGGCGACACGTTGGTCATCCTCGAGTCCATGAAGATGGAGATCCCCGTCCTCGCGGAGAGTGACGGCACCGTCTCCGCGATGCACGTGTCGGAGGGTGACGTCGTCCAGGAAGGCGACGTGATCGCCGTCATCGGCTAGCTTCCGGCTCAAGGTGGGCCGGTGGTGGCCCGAAACAACCATTCGTGAGCGGATCGGAACAGCCTCAGTCTGTCGTGCCGTTCCTGCGGGCCCTCAGCGAGGTCGGCGGGTCGGACCTGCACGTGAAGGTGGGGTCGCCGCCCCGCGTGCGCATCGACGGCCGCCTGCGCAAGCTGCAGGCCCCCAACCTCACGCCCACCGACACCGAGCACATGGTGTCGGAGGTGCTGCGCGAGGACCTCGTCGACGAGTTCGCCCGCACCAACGAGGCCGACTTCGCCTACTCGGTGCCCGGCCTCGGCCGGTTCCGGGTGAACGCCTTCCGCTCCCGCGGCTCGGCCGGCATGGTCTTCCGTCGGGTCAGCGTCGGGGCCATCCCGCTGGACGACCTGGGCCTGCCGCCGGTCATCAGCGCACTCGCGATGGAGCCGCGCGGGCTGGTGCTGGTCACCGGGCCGACCGGCTCGGGCAAGACCACGACGCTCGCGGGCATGATCGACCAGATCAACAACAACCGCGAGGTCCACGTCGTCACGATCGAGGACCCCATCGAGGTGCTGCACTTCGACAAGCTCTCGATGATCAACCAGCGCGAGGTGCGGCTGGACACCGCCGACTTCGCCGTGGCCCTTCGTGCGGCGATGCGGCAGGACCCCGACGTCATCCTCGTCGGCGAGATGCGCGACCACGAGACGGTGAAGGCGGCCCTGGCGGCCTCCGAGACCGGTCACTTCGTCATGTCGACGCTGCACACCACCGACGCCGCGGAGACCATCACCCGCGTCATCGACTTCTTCCCGCCGCACGAGCAGAAGCAGGTACGCCTGTCGCTGGCCGGTGCGCTGCGTGGCATCATCTGCCAGCGGCTGGTGCCGCGGGCGGACGGTCAGGGCCGTTGCGTCGCGATGGAGGTCTGCGTGGCCACTGGCCGCATCGCCGACGCCATCGCCGACCCCGACAAGACGGGGACGATCACCGACCTCATCAAAGAGGGCGCCTACTACGGCATGCAGACCTTCGACCAGCACCTGGTCGCGCTCATCCGGGACGGCGTCATCACCCTCGAGGCGGCCATGGGTGCGTCCACCAACCCGCACGACCTCACCGTCGAGCTGCGTCGCCTCGGTCTCGTCGCCTGAGCCGCGCGCTGCGGGTCCGGGTCAGTCGATCTGCTGCGGCAGCTCTCAGCCGACCAGCCTCTGCGCGACTTCCCAGCTGTGGCCGGCCGGATCGGTGAAGGTCGCGACTCGCATGCCCCACTCCTTGTCGGTAGGCCCGATCAGCAGCGGGACACCCTTCTGCTGGAGCGCCTGGCAGACGGCGTCCACGTCGTCGACCCAGATGCTGAGCTGGAAGCTCGCACCCGCCTCGCGGCCGGCGACGGGGGCAGGCTCGACGAGCTCCGCGGCCGCTGAGGTGTCGAGCAGGTTGACGATGAGGTTGTCGAACCTGACGGCCGTCGAGACCTCGTCGGCATGGACGACCTCGACGTCGAAGACGTCCTGGTAGAACGCCGACGCCTCCTCGAGGTCCTCCACGAACAAGCTCATCGCGCTGACCGTCGTGAGCGAAGCGCCCATGACGACACCTCTCCCCGTGTGACTGGCTCGGCCGACCTGGTCCGGGCGGCCCCGGCGCACCGTACCCGAGCGACGGTTGCGGCGAGACGGCTGGCGCCAGCGTCCACAGGTCAAGATCGCTGTTTCGGTGCGCGATGGGCCAGTCAACTGCGTCACGGCGCACCGAATCAGGGATCAAGCGCTCAGTGTCCCTCCCGCGAGCCACCACTCCTTCGTGCCGCGGCCCGAGACGTGCACTGGTTGCCGTACACCGGGTTCCACCCGCTCCGTAGGCTGGCCGGGTGCCGATCGAGCCGGGACTGACCGCGAGCGTCCGCCGTGAGGTCGGCCCGGAGGACACCGCGCTCGCTCTCGGCAGCGGGGATCTCGAGGTACTCGGACCTCCGAGGCTGCTGGCCTGGTGCGAGCAGGCCACCATGGCCGCGCTCGCGCCGCATGTGCCCGCCTCTCGGTCGACGGTGGGTACCCGGGTCGAAGTGGCGCACGAGCGCGCCAGCGCCGTCGGCGCCGTCGTGACCGTGCGGGCGGATCTGGTCCACGTCGACGGGCGTCTCCTGCGCTTCGACGTGGTGGCGGAGCAGGACACCGACGACGGGTCCGGCGTCGTGGCGCGCGGGCAGGTCACCCGCCTGCTCGTCGACCGTGAGCGCTTCCTGGCGCGCGCGGGGGTCGCCACCCGCTGACAGTCTTTCCGGCGGGCACTCCCGGCTTTATTCTCGGGCCGTGGCCCGCACGAAGGTCAACGGGGTCGAGCTCTACTACGAGGTGCACGGTGTCGGGCCGGCCGTCCTCGGCATCCACGGCACGCCGAGCACTGCGGTGATGTGGGAGGACGCGGCGGGCGAGCTGGCCGCCGTGGGTCGGTGCGTCATCTACGACCGGCGGGGCTTCGGCCGCAGCGAGCGGCCGGAGCCGTTCGACGCGGTGGACCTCGCCACCCACGTCGAGGACGCCGCCGCGCTGCTGGAGGAGCTCCAGGCCGTCCCCGCTGTGGTCATCGGGCGCAGCACCGGCGGCCAGATCGCTCTCGCGCTCGCCCACACGCGTCCGGAGACGGTGCGGGCGCTGGTCCTGCTGGAGCCGGCGCTGTTGAGCATCGACCCAGAGGGCGTGGCCTACGCCGACCGGCTCCGGCACGTGATCCTGCGAACGGCCGACGACGACCTGTCTCGCGCTGCCGAGGCCGTCTGCCGCGATGTTCTGGGCGATGCGGCATGGGAGTCCTTCCCCGAGGAGCTGCGCCAGATGTTCGCCGACACCAGCCCGGCCGTCCTGGCCGAGGTCCGGGGGCGCGGCCTCGACCTCAGCGAGGACGCGCTGGTGCTGCACGTCGAGGACCTGGCGCGGATGGACCAGCCGACCCTGCTGGTCTCCGCGGAGGACTCACCGGAGCCGCTCCGGCGGGTCACCGCCCGGCTCGCGGACGCCCTTCCGCGCACGGAGTCGGTGCTCGTCCCCGGTGGCCACCTCATCTACCCGGCGGACCCGGCGGTCCTGGACTTCGTCAGCCGGGTGGTCGCCGGCTCCGGCTGAGCAGGGTCACACCAGGTCGAGGACGTACGCGATGAGCCTGACGTCCGGCGCCGGCTGCCAGTCGCGCTCCGGTGCGCGGGTGAACCCCATCCGCTGGTAGAGCCGGTGCGCGGCGTGCATCTCCTCCAGCGAGCTCAGCGCCACCGCCGTGCAGCCCTGCTCGCGGGCGCGGTCGACGCACCACGCGGCGAGCGCCCCGCCGATGCCGCGGCCACGGGCCTCCGGGGCCACCGCGAGCATCCGGAACTCGGCCTCACCGGGGCGGGAGATCTCCGCCCACGGCGAGCCGGGCAGGCAGAAGGTGACCGTGCCGAGCAACGTCCCGTCGTGCGCCACCGCGACGACGAGGTCGGCCTGTGCCGCACGCTGGTCGGCCGCGAGCAGCTCACCCGCGTACGGGCCGTCCGGCTCTTGGTGGCCATCGGCGACGTAGGCCGCCAGCGTCAGCAGGCCCACGGCCTCCAGCTCGCGCGGCTCGGCGGGGCGGATCAGCACCCGCCGAGCCTACGAGGGGAGTCAGTGGCTGGTGGAGTAGGGCGCCGAGGGCAGGTTGCCCCACGTCCAGTCCGCGTGGCTGGCCGGGGGAGCGGCCGGCCGGTCACGCAGGGCGCGCACGCCGGCCACCAGCTCGACGACGACGATCAGGGCGAGGAGGATCAGGAAAGCGGTCATGGCAGTAACTATGCGGTCGCTGAGATCCAGCCACCAGTGGCAGGATTGACAACAACCACCAAGTTCCTGCCATACTGCCGGAGTGATCCGTACCGTCGTGGTCCCCGTTCTCGATGACGTCCTGCCGTTCGAGCTCGGTGTCCTGTGCGAGGTCTTCGGCACCCCGCGGCCTGACGACCCACTCCTCCCCACGTACGACTTCCGCCTGGTCACCGAGCGCCCCGGCCGGGTGCGCACCGTCTCTGGGTTCGACATCACGGTCGAGCACGGGTTGGCGGCGATCGAGGAGGCCGACCTGGTGGCCGTACCGGCCATGCGCTTGCGTGAGCGAGCGCCCCAGGCTCTGCTCGACCACCTTCGGGCGGCCGCCGACCGCGGCGCATGGCTGCTCAGCGTGTGCAACGGTGCCTTCCTGCTGGCCGATGCGGGTGTCCTGGACGGTCGTGTCTGCACCACCCACTGGATGCACGCCGACGAACTGCGGCGCCGCGTCCCGTCGGCGCACGTGAACGCCGACGTGCTCTATGTCGAGGACGGCAACGTGCTCACGAGCGCAGGCACGGCTGCGGGCATCGACGCCGCGTTGCACCTCGTCCGGAAGGAGTTCGGCGCCCAGGCGGCGAACCGGCTGGCCAGGCGAATGGTCGTTCCCCCGCACCGCGACGGTGGGCAGCGGCAGTTCGTCGACCAGCCGATGCCGTACGAGGCCGACACCTTGACCGGCACCCTGCAGTGGATGCAGGAGCACCTTGCGGAGGAGCTGACGGTCGAGCAGCTCGCGGCGCGAGCGCACCTCTCACCGCGTACCTTCGCCCGCCGGTTCCGGGCCGAGACCGGCACCACCCCGCACCACTGGCTGACCGACCAGCGCATCCTGCACGCGCAGCGACTGCTCGAGGAGACCTCGCAGCCGGTCGAGACGATCGCCGACCTCGTCGGCTTCGGCAGCGCCTCCGTGCTGCGTCACCACTTCACCCGCCGCGTCGGCACCACGCCGCAGGCCTACCGCCGCACCTTCGCCCGCCCCGCTGCGAGCTGAGCGGCCGCGTGCGACGGGGCTTCGCGCTTCGGCAGATCGCCCGGGAGGTCGTGGCCGGCATGCGCGGCCACGATGTCGCGCTCTACGCCGGCGGTCTGACCTTCTACGGCGGTATCGCGCTGCTGCCGACGA
>DASTVO010000326.1:0-3642 GCA_035759075.1 Actinomycetes bacterium | reverse complement strand
CACCTGACCGGCCTGCGGCTGCCGTCGGTGCCACTGCCGGCCACCGACGGGAGCACGGTCGACCTCGCGCAGCTCGGCGGCCGGACCGTCGTGTTCGCCTACCCGCGGACCGGGGTCCCGGGTCAGGACCCGCTGGTCCCGGACTGGGACGCCATCCCCGGCGCCCGGGGCTGCACACCCGAGACGTGCGCGTTCCGCGACCTGCACGGCGAGCTGAGCGCCGCGGGCGCCCGGGTGCTGGGGCTCTCCACGCAGGGCACCGACTACCAGCGCGAGGCGGTCGACCGGCTGCACCTGCCGTTCCCGCTGCTCTCCGACGCCGAGCTGCGGCTGGCCGACGCCCTACGGCTCCCCACGTTCGAGGTGGCCGGCCAGACGCTGCACCGCCGGCTCACCCTGCTCGTCGACGATGGCACCGTGAGCCAGGTCTGGTACCCGGTCTTCCCGCCGGACACCCATGCGGGCGACGTGCTCGCCTGGCTGACCGCGGGCTGACCTCCGGTCCGGTGCGGGGTGAGATGGAGGGGGGTCGCCTACAGGGCCGGCGGCGACACCTGTGCGCAGCGGGTCGTCACCGCGAGATCGGAGCGGCTCAGTGCCAGGCGCCCTGCCCGGATTTCTCCCATCACGACGTAGTGACCGGTTCTGTCCGCGGTGAACGTCGGCCAGCGACGTCGGTAGCCATCGCTCGGCTGCAGATTCGGCAGGATCGGATGGCCAGACGAGCATGCGCGCCGTCACAAAGGACATCCGATGGTTCGCGACTCGTGCCTGGCCGAGGTGAACGCAGCAGGAGATCGCGCAGTGCGTCAGTCGACGAGGTCGAGGACTGCCTGGACCACGGCTTCGGGCTGGTCGTTCTGGATGTCGTGACCGGCCAGGTCGACCCGCTCGAGCCTCGCTCGCGACGACAGCGCCAGCCAGCGCTGCTGCCCCTCCTCCCACGCCGACTCGAGGTTGGCCTGCTGCCGCGGCCCCGTGGAGTCCGGGTGGGTCGTGATCGTGTGCGACAGCGCGACCAGCGGCACGTCGCCGAGCGGTGACAGGGACGCGGTGGCCGCGAAGGCCTCGCGGCCGTCCAGGTTCTCCGCGTTGTCCTTCGGCTCCAGGAGGCTCTCCCAGAGGTCGCGCTCCTCGGCGCCGCGCTTGGACGCGTTGCGCGGCAGCAGGTCGAGCACCGACTGCGGGTAGCCGGGGCCGGGCGCGTCCAGCAGCAGCAGGCCGGCGACGTCGTCGGGTCGGCGCTGCGCGAAGGAGGCCGCGACGTAGCCGCCGAGGGAGTGCGCGACCAGCACGATCGGTCGGTCGAGACCGAGCTCGGTGACGAGCCCGTCGAGCTGGCTGGCCATGTCCTCGAACGTCTGGGTCCTCGGCCCTCGGGAGCTCTGGCCGACTCCCAGCCGGTCGTAGGCGCACACCCGGGCGAAGTCGGCGATCCGGCCCTGCACGGCGTCCCAGGACTGCTGCAGCCCGACGCCGAGCGCGGACACGAGCACGACCGGCGGCTGCGGCGGGTTCGGCGTGCCGGCGCAGCGGACGGAGAACTCCAGCTCCCCGACCTCGACGGTCACGATGCGGCCTGGAGGAGCGATCGCGACCCCGGAGACCTCGGTCCCGCTCGGGGGCTCGGCGGGCTCGCTCGTGCAGGCGGCGGCCAGCAGTGCCAGGGCGACCGCACCGGCCGTCGCGCGACCCCGTCCTCGGACCCCCCGCATGGCCCCCTCCCCGTGCCGGCTCAGTCGGACGGCTCTACCGGAGCCGTCGGCTCGTCGTCGTGCTGGTGACCCTGCCGCTGGTGCTCCGCGTCACCGCGGTGGACAGGGTCCTCGAGGGCCTCCGGATCGCTGTCCAGATGAGCCGCGTCCCGTGGGTCCGCTCCCCCGCGCGGCTCCTCGTCATCGGGCCCGCGGCCGCCGGCAGGAGGAACGGTCATGGTCAGCACCGTACGCTGGACAGCGTCCCCGCGTCGCCATGAGGAGCCGCCCAGTCATGCCCGAGTTCGCCTACTCCGACCTGCTGCCGCTGGGCTCCGACGACACGGAGTACCGGCTCGTCACCAGCGAGGGAGTGGAGACGTTCGAGGTAGGCGGTCAGCGGTTCCTGCGGGTCGACCCCGCCGCTCTGACCCGGCTCACCGACGAGGCGATGCACGACATCGCGCACTACCTTCGACCGGCTCACCTGGCACAGCTGCGACGGATCGTCGACGACCCGGAGAGCTCGGGCAACGACCGGTTCGTCGCCCTGGACCTGCTGAAGAACGCCAACATCTCGGCTGCCGGTGTGCTGCCGATGTGCCAGGACACCGGTACCGCGATCGTCATGGGCAAGAAGGGTGAGCGGGTCCTGACCGGCGGAGACGACGCGGAGGCCATCAGCAAGGGCGTCTTCGACGCGTACACCCGGCTGAACCTGCGCTACTCCCAGCTGGCGCCGCTGACCATGTGGGAGGAGCAGAACACGGGCTCCAACCTCCCGGCGCAGGTGGAGATCTACTCGACGCCCTCCGGGCCGGACCCGTCCTACTCGTTCCTCTTCATGGCCAAGGGTGGCGGCAGCGCCAACAAGTCGTTCCTCTACCAGGAGACCAAGGCGGTCCTGAACCCGACGCGGATGCTGGAGTTCCTGGACGAGAAGCTGCGCTCCCTCGGCACCGCCGCCTGCCCCCCGTACCACCTCGCCATCGTCGTCGGGGGGACCAGCGCGGAGTACGCCCTGAAGACCGCGAAGTACGCGTCGGCGAAGTACCTGGACGCGCTGCCCACCAGTGGATCGCCCGCCGCGCACGGCTTCCGGGACGTCGAGCTCGAGGAGCAGGTCCTCGAGCTGACGCGTGGCTTCGGCATCGGAGCGCAGTTCGGCGGCAAGTACTTCTGCCACGACGTACGCGTCGTGCGGCTGCCCCGGCACGGCGCGTCCTGCCCGGTCGCGATCGCGGTGTCCTGCTCCGCCGACCGGCAGGCCCGCGGCCGGATCACTGCCGACGGCGTGTTCCTGGAGCGGCTCGAGACCGATCCGGCACGGTTCCTGCCGGACACCACCGACGAGCACCTCGGCGAGGAGTCCCCGGTCGTCCGGATCGACCTCAACCGGCCGATGGACGAGATCCGCGCCGAGCTGACGCGATACCCGGTGAAGACCCGGCTGTCGCTCTCCGGCCCGCTCGTGGTCGCGCGCGACATCGCGCACGCGAAGATCAAGGAGAGGCTCGACGCCGGTGAGCCGATGCCGCAGTACCTGCGCGACCACGCCGTCTACTACGCCGGGCCGGCCAAGACGCCTGCGGGCTACGCCTCCGGCTCCTTCGGACCGACGACGGCAGGACGGATGGACTCCTACGTCGCACAGCTGCAGGCGGCCGGCGGCTCCTTCGTCATGCTGGCCAAGGGGAACCGGTCCGCCCAGGTGACCGAGGCCTGCAAGACCTACGGCGGGTTCTACCTCGGCTCGATCGGCGGTCCCGCCGCCCGGCTCGCGCAGGACTGCATCAAGAGCGTCGAGGTGCTCGAGTACGCCGAGCTCGGCATGGAAGCGGTCTGGAGGATCGAGGTCGAGGACTTCCCGGCGTTCATCGTCGTCGACGACAAGGGCAACGACTTCTTCGCCGAGACCTCGAAGCCGGTGGCCCTGACGATCGGCCGC
>DASTVO010000325.1:0-5012 GCA_035759075.1 Actinomycetes bacterium | reverse complement strand
TGTTCTCCGGCTGCTCCGTCATGCGCCCATCCTTACCCACCGGAAAACGCCTGGCCCCCGGCGGCCCTGGCTGCCACCCTCGTCGACCGTGACCACGACGACCGACGTGCCGCAGCGACGTGTCCTCGCCGGCGGCGACCTCGCCGCCGTCTGCGAGCTGCTCACCCTCTGCGACACCGCGGTGATCGGCCGAACCGACTTCACCGAGGACGAGATCGCCGCCGACCTGCGCAGCACAACCCTGGAGTCGTACGGCTGGTACGCGGGGGAGCTGCTCGTCGGCTACGGCTGGGTCGAGCGCGTCGACACCTCGGCCAAGGTCGAGCTGGACGCCTACGTGCGGCCCGGTCACGACCCGGCGCTCGGGCTCGACATCCTGGACTTCCTCGAGCGCCGCGGCCTCGCGCTGGTCGCGGAGGCCGGCCACGCGGAGGTCGTGTTCGACATCGGGCTCTACCGCCAGGACGAGCAGTCGCAGTCCTGGCTCCGGTCGCGCGGGTTCGAGACGCCGACCAGCTTCGTCCGGATGCGCATCGATCTCGACGGCCCGGTCGCGACGCCCACCGTCCCGGGGCTGGTGCTCCGGCGCGCGGACACCGCCGAGGCCGACCTGCGGACCGCGCACCGCATAAGTGAGGACGCGTTCGGCGAGCACTACAACCACGTACAGGTGTCCCACGAGTCGTGGCGCCGGCGGCTCACCGAGCAGGGCGAGGACTTCGCCGAGGTCTGGCTGGCCGAGCTCGACGGTGAGCCCGTGGGTGTCCTCGTCGGCACCCGCCAGTTCGTGGAGGACGAGAACGCGGGGTACGTCCGCACGCTGGGCACGATGCCCGGCGCCCGTGGCCGCGGGGTCGGCAAGGCTCTGCTCCGCGGCTACTTCGACGTCGCGCAGCGAGCTGGCCGCGCCGCCGTGCTGCTCCACGTCGACGTCGGCAACGTCACCGGCGCGCTGCGGCTCTACGAGTCCGTCGGGATGCGCCCGGTCCTCACCATCGACGCCTGGACCAAGCGCTCGCCCGTCCACGCCGACTGACGGTCGAGCCGGCGAAGCACGAGTAGCTCCGCGATCCGCCGGCGGGCCGCCAGGCGGTGCCGGCGCAGGGCCATCGGGGTCATGCGATCCTCCGCTCCAGCGGCACCCGCGAGCGGGTGAAGGCGAAGGCGAGTGCCCCCGCCAGCAGCGGGATGCCGACCAGCACGAGCGACAGCTGCAGCCACGGAACGGTCACCTCGAGGGAACGGACCGCGCCGATGAGAGCCAGCGCCGGGACGAAGCCCGAGGCGATGCCCAGCAGCGACCCGAGCGCAGCCAGCGACAGCGCCTGCGCGGAGGCCAACCGGCGGCGCACGCCAGGGGCCGCGCCGACCGCCGCGAGGGTGGCGTGGTCGGCCCGGGCATCGGCCTGCGCCAGCCCGGTGGCGATCCCGGTCGCACCGAGGGTGATCACCGCCGCCGCCCCTACGAGCAGCATCAGGCCGAGCGCGTAGTCGCTGACGTAGCCCCGCTCGACGGTGAGCCACCCGTCGATCCCGGCATCGACCAGCGCGGCCCTCGCCGCCTCCTCCTCGCCGCGGGTGGGCAGCCGGCGGAGGTCGAGCAGCAGGGTGGACGGGCGCACGTCGAGGCCGAGCCGCTCGGCTGCCTGCGGGGAGTAGAACCCAGTGGTTCCGGTGTCGGGCACCCCGCGCAGGTAGGCCCCGGGCAGGGACACGTGGCGCATCTCGACGTCCTCCGCTGCGTCGCGGACCTCGAAGCGCACCGTGCCGTCGGGCCGGACGACCCCGGGGACGAAGGACACGACGCCACCCCGGTCCAGGACCCGCTCGGCCTGCCGTGAGCTCACCCCGCCGGTGACCGCGCTCAGCGTGGCAGCGCCGCCCACCGGCATCGCGCCGTACGACCCTCCCTGCAGGTAGCCGCCGCTGGCGCGGTGAACCGGAAGCGCCAGCGCCGTGCCGGCTGGCTCCGCGCACTGGTCGAAGCAGCCCTCGACAGTCGCGGGCACCACCTCGGCGTCGAAGCCGGGAAGCACGCCGCGCAGCGCGGCCACCGCACGGTCCGGGTCGAGCTCGCGGACGGTCTCCACGCCCTTCACCGGGTCGTAGTGCACCGACTGCAGGTTCAGCCCGGCGTGCCCCGCGGGCCAGCTCGGCTGGTACGCCTCGCGGTCGCTCGCGTCGATGGCCGCGACGTAGAGCAGCAGCGCGGTGGAACCGGTGACGGCGGTGAGGATCGCCGCCAGCGCCGGGGCGCTGCGGCCACGGTGGCGGCCGGCATCGCGCAACGCCAGCCGTGCTGCCAGCGGGAGCCGGCCCGACCAGCGCGCGGCCAGCCCGATCACCGCCGGGCTGCAGATGATCAGCCCGAGCTGGGCGAGCGCGGCGCCCCCGGCGAGCAGCGCCGCGACCCCCTGCGCGGCCATCCCGCCGGCGGAGCTCAGCCCCGTCGTCATGGCCAGCGCCAGGCTCGACCCGAGAGCGGCCATGCCGATACCGACCGCGGTGATGACCAGCCCGATGGCCGGCACCTTGCGCGGCGTGCGCACCTGCCCTCGCCGCCCGCCGAGCGCGGCCACCGGGTCCTGGCGCGCGGCACTGCGAGCCGGCAGCACGGCGGCGAGCAGGCCGGTGACGACGCCGAGCGCCGCGATGCCGGCCAGCTCCCACGGCGGGACGTCGAAGCGACCGAAGTCGAAGCTGTCCGACCACGCCATGAGCAGCGGCTTCGACGCCGCGGCCAGCCCGACGCCGGTGGCGATGCCGGCGATGCTCGCGGCGCCGCCCAGCACCAGCCCGCCGGCGAGGACCACCCGCCGCACATCCCGGCGCGAGCCGCCCGCCGCGGCCACCAGGGCCAGTGCCCTCGCCTGCCGCCGGGTGCCGACCGCGAAGGCCGCTCCGGCGAGCAGGGTGACCTCCAGCGCTGCCAAAGCGACGATCATGACGCCGGCCAGCAGCGCGAAGACCCACGACGGGTTGTCGGACTCGCCGCTCACCTCGTAGAACGGGACGTCGGGGCGCGGCGGCGGGTCGAGGACGACATGGCGCGAGTAGACGATGACGCCCTGGGCGTTGAGCGCCTGGACGTCCGCCCAGCTGACCGGCCGGTCACCGACCAGTCGCACGGTCGCCGGTCCGTGTGCCGGCACGCCCTTGCCGATCAGGGTGCCGGGCAGGGCGAAGAACTCCTCGGCCGTGCGGTTGCCGGTGACCCGGACGACCCCGGTCACGGTCAGCTCGCGCGCGGGGCTGCTGAGCTCGACGGTGTCGCCGACCTGCGCACCGAGATGATCGAGCAGAGTCGGCGTGACCGCCACCTCCGACGGCTCGCGGGGCGCGCGACCGGCCTCGCGGACGTACCTGCCGGCGTTGGCGGGGTCTCCGACCGTCACCTCGGTCCACTCCGCGGCCGCCACGCCGCTGGGCGTACGCGCCTCGACCGTCCCCGCCTGGCTGACCAGGAGGCGGTAGCCGGTGAGGCCGGCGACGGCATCGCGCGGGTCCGCCGGTTCCCCGACCTCGACGGTCGGGTCGACCGGCAGCGAGCCGGTGAAGGGGTCGGGGGCCTGCAGCACCGGGCCGCCGCTGTACGCCGGCAGCACCAAGGCCTGGGCCTGGCCGAGCTGGCGGTCCACCAGCTCGTCCGGGTCGAGCTCCTGCGTGCGGTGCAGCACGCTGAGCCAGGTGAGGGTCACGACCGGCAGCGCGATCATCACCACGATGAGCGCGCTGCGGCCCCGTGCCCGCAGTGCGTCGCGGCGGGCGATGCGCAGCAGCGGTGCCCAGCCGGCGAGCCAACGACTCATCGGGCGGCCCCGAGCAGCACCTCGGGGTGATCGGTGCGGCCGGTCTCGTCGACCATCTGCCCGTCGCGCAGGAACACGACCCGGTCGGCCCAGGCCGCGTGTCGCGCTTCGTGGGTGACCAGCACCCCGGCCGCGCCGGCGTCGATGCGGGCGCGCAGCAGCCGCAGCACAGCCTCGCCGGTCTCGGTGTCCAGGGCTCCCGTCGGCTCGTCGGCCAGGATCAACCGCCGGTCACCGACGACCGCCCGCGCGATCGCGACGCGCTGCTGCTGGCCGCCCGACATGTCGTCGGGGAACCGGTCGGCGAGGTCGGCGATGCCGACCTCCGCCAGCGCGGCCCGAGCCAACCGCCGAGCGGCCCGGGACGACTCGCCGTCGAGCTCGCGGGGGAGGGCGACGTTCTCGGCGGCGGTCAGGACGGGGATCAGGTTCAGGTCCTGGAAGACGTAGCCGACCGCGCGGCGGCGCAGCGTGGCCCGCTCGGACCGGGACAGGGTGCCGAGCACGGTCCCCTCGACCGAGACGGTGCCGCCGGTGGGCGAGCCGAGGCCGCCGGCGCAGGTCAGCAGCGTGGACTTGCCGGACCCGGAGGGCCCCATGACGGCGACCAGCTCACCGGCCGTGACGGTCAGCGAGACGCCGCGCAGTGCGTGGACCGCGCTCGGGCCGCTGCCGTGCACGCGGGTCAGGTCGGTGATCTCCAGCACGGCACTCATCGACGGACGCCTTTCTCGGTGCTCACGGGGTGGCTCTCGGTGGCGCGGGGAACCTCGGCGGATCGCTCGGCGGCGGCGCGGGCCAGCCGTGCCTCGCAGTGGTCGAGCCAGCGGACCTCCGCCTCCGCGGCGAAGACGAGTGAGTCGAGGACGAGCAGCCAGGCCATCTCGTGCGGCTCCTCGGTGCCGGCGCGCGACTTCAGCCGGGTGTAGTCCTGCAGGGCCCGGATGGTCGCGGTGCGCTGCTGCTGGACGACCGCCCGGACGTCGACGCCGGGCACGGTGACTGCCATCGCGAGCTTGATCGCGAGCTCGTCCCGCGGGGGGCTGGTGCGGCTCACCGGCGTGCCGAACCAGTCGCGGACCTCGGACCGGCCGGCCGCGGTGATCCGGTAGATGGCGTGACCCTCGGCGTCCTCGCCGGCGGACTCGACCAGCCCGTCCCGCTCCAGCCGGGCCAGCGTCGTGTAGACCTGCCCGACGTTGA
>DASTVO010000324.1:0-4613 GCA_035759075.1 Actinomycetes bacterium | reverse complement strand
ATCGCCTGATCGGCAGGAACAGGGACACAGAAGGCAAGGCCGCACGGCCCCCGGCGGGTGGTCGCGCCTGACATGGAGAGGCCCGGGACGGTTGCGCGCCCGTCCCGGGCCTCTCACTATCTCCCCTGCCGGAGGAGTCTTGTGGCGTCAGCCCTTTCTGGCGCCGCGCTTCTTCGTGGTGGTGACGGCGGCACCCGGGGCGGCGACCGCGGCCTCGGCGTCGACGATGCCCCAGCCGTACTGCGTGGTGTAGACGCCGCGCGCGGTGCTGCCCGGCGTGCGGGCCGTTGCCATCAGCGTGTCGTAGATGTTCTGGACCGACCGGCCCTGCGCGGCCAGCAGCGCGGCGACACCTGCGACGTGCGGGGTGGCCATCGAGGTACCCGCGTACTCGTCGTAGTTGTTGCCGTAGCCGCAGGTCTCGCCGGCGGAGCTGGTGCCGGCCGGCACGGTCGACACGATGTCCTCGCCGCAGACGGGCAGCAGCGAGCCACCCGGGGCGGACACCGACATCAGGTCCGGCTTCACGGTGCCCGAGCTGTACGCGGCGGGCGCCTCACGCTTGTCGGTCGCCGACACGCACATCGCACCGGCGTCGAAGGCCGGCTCGTTGCAGATCGGGACCGAGTCGTTGCCGGCCGCCGCGATGACCGCCACGCCCTTGCTGTTCGCGTAGGCGATCGCGTCCTGCACGTCGGTGATCACGCCGGTGATGACGAGTGCCTGCACGCCCTGCAGGGCGCCCAGGCTGAGGTTCACGACGTCTGCGCCGTGGTCTGCGGCCCAGCGGATGCCGAGGGCGATGTCCTCGAAGCTGCCGCTGCCGTCCTCGAGCACCTTGACCGGCATGATCTTCGCGTCGCGCGCCACGCCGGCGATGCCGACGCCGTTGCCGGTCGCGGCGGCCGCGATGCCCGCCACGTGGGTGCCGTGCTCGTCGTTGTCGTTGACGCCGTTCGGGCCCCGGTAGTCGCCGTTGCCGCACGAGGTGGTGCCGCAGTCGACGAACGTGGCGCCCGCGACCAGCTTGCCCGCGAGGTCCTCGTGGCTGAGGTCCACCCCGGTGTCGACGACCGCGATGACCGCACCGGCGCCGGTGCTGGTGGCCCACGCCTGCTCGGCGCGCACCTGCTGCGGGCCGTACTGGTCGGCGTAGAGGGGGTCGTTGGGGGCGGCGCTGGCGGGCGTGGCCGTCAGCGCGACGGCCGTGAACGCAGCCGCCGCGACGGCGACGGGTCGGGCGAGACGCATGACACTCCTGAGGGTCGGGGCTGCCGGTGCAGGGTCCTACGGGCTGAGCAACGAGGCGGGACCGGAGAGGTCACGCGTAACCTTGACCGGTGACCCCCCGCACCGCGCTGCACCAGCCGGAATGGCCCGACACCGACGAGCTGGCGAGCGTCGTCGAGCAGCTGCGAGTGCTGCCGCCCCTGGTCTTCGCCGGGGAGTGCGACCTGCTGAAGGAGCGGCTCGGAGACGTCGCCCGCGGCGAGGCCTTCCTGCTGCAGGGCGGTGACTGCGCCGAGACGTTCGCCGACTCCACCGCCGACGCCATCCGCAACAAGATCAAGACCCTGCTGCAGATGGCCGTGGTCCTCACCTACGGCGCGCGGGTGCCGGTCGTGAAGGTGGGGCGGCTCGCCGGGCAGTTCGCCAAGCCGCGCAGCGCCGCGACCGAGACTCGCGACGGGGTCACGCTGCCGTCGTACCTCGGCGACGCCGTCAACGGCCTGGAGTTCACCGCGGCCGCCCGCACCCCCGACCCGAACCGGCTGCTGCGCGTCTACAACACCTCGGCCGCCACGCTGAACCTCGTGCGGGCCTTCACCCACGGCGGGCTCGCCGACCTGCGCCAGGTGCACGCGTGGAACCAGGGCTTCGTACGCGGGAACGGCGCTCACCAGCGCTACGAGGCCATGGCCCGCGACATCGACCGGGCACTCGACTTCATGCATGCCTGCGGTGTCGACCCGGACGAGTTCCGCACCGTCGACCTCTACTCCTCGCACGAGGCGCTGCTGCTCGACTACGAGCGCGCGCTGACCCGCATCGACTCGCGCACCGGGCTGCCGTACGACGTCTCCGGCCACCTGCTCTGGGTCGGGGAGCGCACCCGGGCGCTCGACGGGGCGCACGTGGAGTTCGCCGCCTCGATCCGCAACCCGCTCGCGGTGAAGCTGGGGCCGGCGACCACCCCGGAGGAGGCCCTCGCCCTGGTCGAGCGGCTGGACCCGGACTCCGAGCCCGGCCGGCTCACGTTCGTCAGCCGGATGGGCGCCGACCGGGTCCGGGACGCGCTGCCGCCGCTGGTGGACAAGGTCACCGCCAGCGGGGCCGTCGTCGCATGGGTCTGCGACCCCATGCACGGCAACACCTTCGAGGCGCCGGACGGGCTCAAGACCCGCCGCTTCGACGACGTCATCGACGAGGTGCAGGGCTTCTTCGAGGTGCACCGGGCGCTGGGCACCCACCCCGGCGGCCTGCACATGGAGCTCACCGGCGACGACGTCACCGAGTGCCTCGGAGGCTCGGGCGGCATCGGCGAGGTGGACCTGCCGATGCGCTACCAGACCGCCTGCGACCCCCGGCTCAACCACCAGCAGTCGCTGGAGCTGGCCTTCCTCGTGGCGGAGATGCTCGCGGCGCGCTGAGGCCGGCCTACTCCGACCGGCGAGCTCGCGGGATCACCCATCCAGCCCGTCCAACATCATCCAAATGCTGGTTGTCCGGGCGGCGGTCTTCGTCGGAGCATCCCGATGGAGCCGTCTGCACGGCGCCGGCACGTGGGGGGTGGGGAGTGCAGCGATCGGTGCGCGAGCGCACTGCGGCCTGGCTGGAGCTGCACGACGCCCTCCGGCAGGGCGCCGTCGCCCAGGACGTGCTCGCGCGCGCGGACGAGGAGCTCGCCGAGTGGTTCCGGGAGCTGGACGGCACGGCGACCGACCAGGTCCAGGAGCCCCTCCACGAGCCGGACGCGCCCGGCAGCCCCGCAGTGCCGCAGGGCCGGGTGGACCCCCTCGCCCCGGCGACCCGCCCCAGGCGACCGCGTCCCGATCGCAGCGCGCCGCCCCCACCGGTGGAGTTCGACGACCCCGTCCGCTCCGTGCTGGCGCGCACCGTGCGGGCGGTCGCGGTCCTCGTCGTCCTGCGGCTCCGCCCCGCGCTGTCCCGCAAGGCCCGACCGAGTCCGCCGCCGCGAAGGGCGGCCCGGCGCCGGCCACGGCTGGCCCGGCTCAGCGGCGGCGTCGGCCGACGGCTCGTCACGACGGCGGTCGTGCTCGTGCTGAGTCTGGCAGCGCTGGCCGGATCCCGGCTGGTCCTGGAGAGCCACCGCACCGAGTCCCTCGACCTCGCGCCGACCACCCGGGCCGAGGTGGTCGGCTGGCTGGCCGGGAACGTAGCCGGTGACGCCCGGCTGGTCGTGCACCCGGACCTGCGTGCGTCGGTCGAGGCGGTGCTCCCCGGCCGCGAGATCGTGTCGCTGGGGCAGCACAGCGGCTCCGCGTACGACCTCGTCGTCGCGCCGGCCGGCGGCGGGGGAGGCGATGACCTGCTGCTGGCGACGTTCGGGAGCCTCGAGGTGCGCCAGCCACCGGGGAGCACCGGCTGGGCGCAGGCCCGGGAGGAGCGGCGCAGCACCGGGCAGGACCTGGTCGCCCACCCACGGCTGCAGGTGACGTCCGCAGCCTGGACGGATCTCGTCGAGGGCGACGTGGACGCCCGGCTGATGGACCTGATCGGCGCCGTGCTCGAGCGGACGTCGCTGGAGGTCGTGGCCTTCCAGCGCGGTCCGGCCGAGAGCGCCGAGGCACCGATCCGGGCGATGGAGGTCGCCGCGGTGGGCGACATCCGGGTCGGCGACGGTGCCGAGGCCGCCATGAGCGTCCGCTCGCTGCTGATGGACGTGCCGCTCGACCTGCGCGCGGACGGGCTGGCGCTCGCGACGGACAGCAACGTGCCGGCCCTGCTCGTCCGGATGTCGCTGCCGAGCCGCTGACATTAGGGTCGGCGCATGCCGATCGACCTGCGCAGCGACACCGTCACCCGGCCCACCGACGCGATGCGCGCGGCCATGGCGGCCGCGCCGGTCGGTGACGACGTCTACGGCGAGGACCCGACCGTCATCGAGCTGGAGCACCGGGTCGCCGAGCTGCTCGGTCACGAGGCGGCGCTGTTCACGCCCACCGGCTCGATGGCCAACCAGCTCGGTCTGCGGCTGCTGGTCAGGCCCGGCCAGGAGCTGGTCTGCGACACCGACGCGCACGTGGTCCGCGCCGAGCTGGGGGCGGCGGCCGCCCTCGCCGGCATCACCACCCGCACCTGGACAGCGCCACGGGGCCGGCTGGACGCCCAGCAGGTCGTGAGCATGCTGCGCCCGGACGCCGGCCCCTTCCTGGTGTCGACCGCGGCCGTCTCGGTCGAGGACACGCACAACTTCGGTGGTGGCACGGTGCAGCCGCTGGCGGAGATGGCGGCGTTGCGTGAGGTGACCGCTGCCGCCGGGGTTGCAATGCACCTGGACGGGGCGCGGCTGTGGAACGCGCACGTGGTCACGGGGCAGCCGCTCGCCGCGTACGGCCGGCTCTTCGACACCGTCAGCGTCTGCCTGTCGA
>DASTVO010000323.1:0-2829 GCA_035759075.1 Actinomycetes bacterium | reverse complement strand
CCAACGACCCGGGCACCGGCGTCCTGCGGCACGCTGACGCGGGCTACGAGATCGCCGAGCGGACCGCCCGCGAGGTCGGCATCCGCATCCCGATGCTCGACGGCACCCACGCCCCGCCCTGGCAGCCCTGACCCTGAATCGCCCGAAGATCGTCCCGCGGCCACACAAGGGCCCTGTTCTCAGCCACACATTCAGCGACGTCGTGCGCGACCAGAACCCAGTCCGCCGAGGCTGCGGATGCACTGTGTGGCCACGGGACGATCTTGGCTGCTCAGCGGACCGGTCGGCTGCCCCGCAGAGGTGCCGTCCATCACCTCGGAAGGGACGGCCCGGGCTGATGCGGTCCCACAGCTGCCCCACCCGCTCGCTCAGCACCCCGGGGGCTGATGGCGACGGAAGGACAGGTCGTCAGTCGCGCCAGAGCAGCTCGGGTGTCAGGTCGGCGAGCGTGGGGGCGCCGAGCAGCCCCATGGCCATCTCGAGCTCGGTACGCAGCATGTCGACGACCAGCTTGACGCCGTCGGCGCCGTAGACGGCGAGCCCCCACACGTACGGCCGCCCCACCAGCACGGCGCTCGCCCCCAGCATCAGCGCCTTCGCGACGTCCGTGCCGCGCCGGATCCCGCCGTCCACCAGGACCGGCAGCTCGGACCCCACCTCGGCCACCACGCCGGGCAGCGCCTCGGCCGTCGCGGGCACCGTGTCGAGGTTGCGGGCGCCGTGGTTCGACACCACGACCGCGGCGGCACCGTGGTCGACGGACCGGCGGGCGTCGTCGCGGCGGAGCACGCCCTTGACGACCACCGGGACGTCGACCAGCGACGCCAGCCAGTCCAGGTCCGGCCAGGTGACCGACGGGTCGAGGTGCGGGTTGTAGACCCGCCGCTCCGGGGGCAGCTCGTCCGGGACGAGGGCGAGGCCCCGCAGGTTGGCGTACTCCACGCCCGGCGGCAGGCCCAGGCTGTTGCGGCGGTCGGTGTCGCGCGCACCCAGCACCGGCAGGTCGACCGTGAGCACCAGCGCCGACGCCCCGGCCGAGGTCGCCCGCTGCACGAGCTCCCGGGTGAAGCCGCGGTCGCGCTGCACGTAGACCTGGAACCACCACGGCGCCGTCGCGGCCGCGCCGACCTCGTCGACCCCGACCGAGGCCAGCGTCGACTGCACGTGCAGCGTGTCCGCGGCGGCCGCCCCGCGAACCGTCTCCAGCTCGCCGTCCGGGTGGTACAGGGCGTGCGCGGCCGTCGGCGCGAGCAGGATCGGCGCCGCCAGGTCGTGGCCGAGCAGCGTCAGCCGCGTGTCGATCGTCGAGACGTCGACCAGGAACCTCGGCGCGAGCCGCAGCCGCGTCCAGGCCTCGAGGTTCCAGCGCAGGCTGTGCTCGTCCCCGCTGCCGCCGGCCACGTAGGAGTAGGCCTGCTCGGTCAGCCGCTCCCGGGCCAGCGGCTCGAGCTCGTGCAGGTTGACCGGCCGGCTGATCTCCACGCCGGTATCTAACCGGTGCGCTGGCGGGCCCGGTAGGCCGCGACGTGCAGCCGGTTGCCGCAGGTGCGGCTGTCGCAGTAGCGCTTGGAGCGGTTCCGGGACAGGTCGACCAGCACCCGCTCGCAGTCCGGGGCGGCGCAGGTCGCCAGCCGCTGCCGCTCGCCGGCGGCGATCACGAACGCCAGTGCCATCCCGCCGTCGGCGGCGAGGTGCTCGGCCAGCCGTGAGCCGGGCGCGTAGTAGTGGATGTGCAGCGGCCAGCCGTCGTGGTCGGTCAGGCGGGGGGTCGTGCGGGCGTCGGCGATCAGGTCGTTCACCAGCCGGACCGCGGTCTTCTCGTCCTCCGCGACGAACACCGCGCGCAGCCGGTCGCGCAGCCGCCGGACCGCCGCCAGGTCGTCCGCGCCGAGCTGGCCGGTGTCGGACACGGCCTGGCGCTCGACCAGCGCCTGCAGCGCCGCGACGTCCGGGAGCCCCTCGTCCGAGCCCGGCCCGGGGGCGGTGTTGACGACCTCGACCACCGTGGCCAGGGCGCACTCGGTGTCATGACCGAAGTCCACCGGCGCTCCTTCCGCTGCTAGGGTCTCCCGCTGTCACGAGTGTAACCGCACAATGCTGCTGTCGGAGGGAGGGCGCGTGCCGCTGACCGACCGCCCGGTCCTCGCCGCCGCCGCCGGGGCAGCGTGCATCGCGAGCTCGGCGACCCTGGTACGGCTCGCCGACGTCGCTCCCGCCACCGCCGCCACCTTCCGCTGCCTGTACGCCCTGCCGGTGCTGGCGCTGATCATGCTGCGCGAGGACCGACGCTACGGCACCCGCCCGGCCCGGGACCGCTGGCTGGCGGCCGCCGCGGGGGTGTTCTTCGCGATCGACCTGGTGCTCTGGCACCACGCCATCGCGGCGGTCGGCGCCGGTATCGCGACGGTCCTGGGCAACCTGCAGGTCGTCTTCGTCGGGCTGATCGCGTGGTGGCTGCTGCACGAGCGCCCCGGCCCGCGGCTGGTCGCGGCCGTGCCGGTCGTCCTTGTCGGCGTGGTGCTCATCTCCGGCGTGGTCGGAGCGGACGCGTACGGCGACGACCCGGCCATGGGCGTGGTCTTCGGCGTGGGCACCTCGATCGCGTACGCGGGGTTCCTGCTGCTGCTGCGTCGCGGGTCCCACGACCTGCGCCGCGCGGCCGGGCCGCTGTTCGACGCCACCGCCGTGGCCGCCGTCGTGTCGATAGCGATGGGTCCGTGGTCGGGCGGCATCGACCTGGTGCCGGCGTGGCCGGCGCACGGCTGGCTGGTCGCGCTCGCCCTCACCTCGCAGGTGGTCGGCTGGCTGCTGATCGCCGTGTCGCTCCCG
>DASTVO010000322.1:0-7610 GCA_035759075.1 Actinomycetes bacterium | reverse complement strand
CGTGCGACGACCCGGGCTCGTCCAGCTGCCCGCCGGCTCCCGAGTCGCCGACGCGGTCGAGGCCGCAGGCGGCCCCACCGCGCGTGCCCAGCCGGCAAGCGTGAACCTCGCCAGACCGCTCGTCGACGGCGAGCAGGTGGTCGTGCTGCGCCGCGGCGGCCTCGGCGCGGGATCGGTGGCCACCGGACAGGGTCCGGTGCTCGGGGCACCAGCTGCCCCGGGTGCGGCGGGGGGCCCGGTCGACCTGAACACCGCCACTCTGGAGCAGCTCGACGGGCTACCCGGCATCGGACCGGTCCTCGCGCAGCGGATCCTCGACTGGCGCACGGCCAACGGGCGGTTCTCGTCGGTGGACGAGCTCGGCGAGGTCAACGGGATCGGCGAGGTCACCCTTGGCGAGCTGCGACAGTCGGTGACCGTGTGAGCCATCGCGACGTCACTCAGCGCCAAGCCCCGGCCGACCTACGGCTTGTCGCCCCGTCCGCCGCCGTCTGGGCCGGAACCTTCGTGGCGACCGGGCGCGGCGCGTGGTGGGTGGTGCCCCCGGTGCTGCTGGTCGTCGCCGCTGCGGTCCTCGCCTCCCGACGTGTCCGCAGCCGGCGCGGAGCCGCGCTCGTCGCGGTCGTCGCGCTCTGCCTCGTCGGCGGCTTGCTCGTCGGGGGCCTGCACCGGGAGGCGGTCGCGGTGGGCGAGGTCCAGCAGCTGGGAAGACAGCGGGTCACCGCAACGGCCACCGCCGTGGTGACTGCCGACCCGAGACGGTCCCGGACGGTGCTGCGCGGCCCGCAGCGGCCGGACCCGCTCTTCGTCGTGGCGGCCCGGCTGGAACGGCTGACGGCGAGAGGCCGGTCGCTGCGGATGCGTGTCCCGGTCCTGCTGCTCGCCCGGGACCGGGCCTGGTCCGGGTTGCTGCCCGGGCAGCGGGTCCGGCTCTCGGGTCGGCTGGGCCCGGCCCGGGCCGGGCAGCCGGTCGCCGCCGTCCTCTCGGTACGCGGACCACCCAGCCTGCGCGGACGCCCGTCGGTCGTGCAGCGCGCAGCCGGCGAGCTGCGCAGCGGGCTGCGGCGCGCCAGCAACGACCTGCCGACCGCACAGCGGGGGCTGCTGCCCGGCCTGGTCGTCGGGGACACCTCGCGGATGCCGGACGAGCTGGAGGGGGACTTCCGCACCGCCGGACTCACGCACCTCACCGCCGTCAGCGGCGCGAACCTCGCGATCGTGACCGGCTTCGTCCTGCTGGTCGGCCGTCACGTCGGGGTCCGCGGGCGGTGGCTGCCGGTCCTCGCGGCGGTGGCGATGGTGGGGTTCGTGGTGCTCGCCCGGCCGCAGCCGTCGGTGATCAGGGCGGCGGCGATGGGGCTGGTCGGGTTGGCCGCGCTGGCCTCCGGGCTGCCCCGGCGGAGCCTGTCGGCGCTCGGCACGGCGGTGGTGGTCCTGCTGCTGCTGGACCCGTGGCTGTCCCGGTCGTACGGCTTCGCGCTGTCGGTGCTGGCCACCGGCGGGCTGGTGCTGATCGCGCCCGGCTGGGCGCGGCGCTGGCACCGGCGCGGGCTCCCGCGACCGCTCGCACAGGCGCTGGCGGTGCCGCTGGCGGCGCAGCTGGCGTGCGCGCCGGTCATTGTCATGCTCAGCGGCGAGGTGAGCCTGGTCGCCGTCCCGGCGAACCTGCTGGCGGCTCCGGCCGTGCCGCCGGCGACGGTGCTCGGGGTGCTGGCCACGCTGGCATCGGTCGTGCACGGCCCGACCGCGGAAGGGCTCGCGTGGCTCGCCGGCCTGTTCGTGTGGTGGGTGGTGGTGGTCGCCCAGCGGTGCGCCACCGTGTCGTGGGCCGCGGTCGACTGGTCCGACTCGGTGCCGGGGGCGCTGCTGCTGGCCGTCCTGCTCGTGGCCGGTGGTCTGCTCGCCCGGCTGCTGGCGGGCCGGCTCGACGGGCGACCGGTCCTGGCGGCCGCGGCCGTGGGCGTGGTCGGCATCGCACTCGTCGTCCCGGCGACCACGCCGGGGTGGCCGCCACCGGACTGGCGGCTGGCGGTCTGCGACGTCGGCCAGGGCGACGCCCTGGTGCTGTCGGCGGGCGGAGACCGCGCCGTGGTCGTCGACGCCGGGCCGGACCCGCGGGCGGTCGACTCCTGCCTGCGCGGGCTGGCCGTGCGCAGCGTGCCGGTCGTCGTGCTCAGCCACCTGCACGCCGACCACGTCGAGGGGCTGCCCGGCGTCCTGCGCGGGCGGGACGTGGGGGAGGTGCAGGTCGGGCTGCACGACGAGCCCGCCGAGGAGCTCGAACGGGTGCGCCGGTGGGCCGCCGCGGCGGGGGTGCCGGTGACCCGGGCGCGCCTCGGCGACAGGGTCCGACTGGGGCAGCTGGCCTGGACGGTGGTGTGGCCGTCACGGGTGGTGCACGCCGGGTCGGTGCCGAACAACGCCAGCACCGTCCTGCTGGTCGACAGCGCCGGGGTCTCCCTCCTGCTCACCGGCGACATCGAGCCAGAGGGCCAGCGCGCGCTGCTGTCGACCGGCGTCGTGCGGGCGGTCGACGTGCTCAAGGTGGCCCATCACGGCTCCGCCGACCAGGCGAGCGAGCTGCTGTCCCGCGTACGGCCTCGGGTCGCGCTGGTCTCCGTGGGAGTGGACAACGACTACGGTCACCCGGCGCCGTCGACGCTGCGCGCGCTGCGCCGGGCGGGCGCGCTCGTGGCGCGCACCGACCAGGACGGGACCGTGGTCGTGGCAGGCTCCAGGCAGGCTCTCCGGCTGGTCGGCGCCGGCAGGTAGCGTGACCACCGATGGCTGCCGACGCCCCCGCCCCGCTCACCCTTGTCACCGGGCCCGAGGAGCTGCTGCGCGACCGCGCCGTCGCCCAGGTCGTCCACCGGGCCCGCCGGGCAGACCCGGAGACCGAGGTGCACGACCTGACCGCGGTCGGGCTGGAGCCGGGGAAGGTGACCGCGCTCGCAAGCCCGTCGCTGTTCGGCGAGCCGATCGTGATCGTGGTGCGCGACGTGGGGGAGTCGGGCGAGGAGCTGACCGCCGAGCTCAAGGCCTGCGTCGCCGCCGCGCCCGAGGGCGTCTCGCTCGTCCTCGTCCATCACGGCGGGGTCAAGAACAAGGGCCTGCTCGACGCCGCCCGCAAGGCCGGCGCCGCCACCGTCGACTGCAAGCCGGTGAAGTGGGAGAGCGACAAGATGTCGTTCGTGCAGTCGGAGTTCGGCCGCGCGAAGCGCAAGATCGCACCGGACGCCGCGTCGGCGCTCGTCGACGCACTTGGCAGCGACCTGCGTGAGCTGGCCAACGCGTGCAGCCAGCTGATCGCCGACACGCAGGGCACCGTGGACCGTGCGGTGGTCGAGCGCTACCACGCCGGCCGGGTGGAGGTCAGTGGCTTCAAGGTGGCCGACGCGGCGGTGGAGGGCCGGGCCGACGAGGCGTTGCGGCTGCTGCGGCACGCTCTGGCCACCGGGGTCGACCCGGTGCCGGTCAACGCCGCCTTCGCCGCCGGGCTGCGCAACCTGGCACGGGTCGCCGGAGTGCCCCGCACGCTGCGACCGGACGACGTCGCGCGCGAGCTGGGCATGGCGCCGTTCCAGGTGCGCAAGGCCCGCGGACAGCTCAGCGGCTGGAGCCCCGACGGCGTTGCCCAGGCCATCTCGGCCGTCGCTGTGGCCGACGAGCAGATCAAGGGCGCCGGGACCGACCCCGTGTACGCGCTGGAGCGCGCGATCGTCGCGATCGTGGCCGCCCGGGCCGGCTGAGCGGCTGCTCGGCGCCTGCGGCCCGGGCCGAGCCCGGGTCACGCGGGGCGGGTGGGGACATGACGAAGGGCGCCACCCTCGACGGGTGACGCCCTCGGTCCTGCGCGCCCGGGGGCGCGGGTGGCGACTAGAGCGACGCGGCGCGCTTGGCCATCGCCGACTTGCGGTTGGCGGCCTGGTTGGCGTGGATGACGCCCTTGCCGGCGGCCTTGTCGAGCTGGCGGGAGGCGACGGTCATGGCCTCGATCGCGGTCTCGCGCTCACCGGCGTCCGCGGCCTCGCGGAACTTGCGGATCGACGTCTTGAGCGAGGACTTGACCGCCTTGTTGCGCTGGCGCGCCTTCTCGTTCGTCTTGATCCGCTTGAGCTGGGACTTGATGTTCGCCACGAAGAAGCCTCGGTCTGTCTGTCGTCGGGAGTCAGCGCAGGGCCGGGCAGATCGCCTGTCCTGCGACAGAGCAGGCTACCAAGGCCAGGGACGCGGTCAAAATCTCGGCCGAGCACGCTGCGGGGCCCGCTGCGATTACGTTGCGCACTGGTCTAGACACTTTCCGCTACAGACATCGTCCGGTTCGGCGAGATCACCACAAGTTTGTCCAAAGCGACCCCGCGCCTAACGGGTCAGTGCTGTGTCATGTGATCGCCTTCCAAGGTGATCAACGTCACGGCCGGTGCCCGGCCACCCGATCGAAGGGGATCGCATTGAGTCATCACATGTCGGGGCGGCGAGCGCGCCGAGCGCTCGCCGCCCTCGCTGCTGGCAGCCTGCTGACCGCAGGCGTGCTGGCCGCCAGCCCGGCAACGGCGGCGCCGCGCGGCAAGGGACCCAAGTCGGACCCGCCGCCGGCCGCACAGAAGGTGGACAAGGACCGCGCGGGCAAGCACGACCTGCCCAACCCGATGCGGATCAAGCAGGACGCGCTGCGCCAGAAGGGCCTCGAGCGCAAGCTCAAGGGCCAGGCGGACGGCAAGGTCGTCAAGATCGCCAAGGGCCAGTACGTCGAGCTCGCCCGCGAGGACACCGACCGCGTGTTCGTGATCATCGCCGAGTTCGGCACGACGCGGCACTCGTCGTTCTGCGACCCGGGTCAGAGCTGCGCCTACCCCCCGGACGGAAGCGCCGCGACGTACGACGGGCCGTTGCACAACGCCATCCCGGAGCCCGACCGCAGCGTCGACAACACCACGCTGTGGCAGCCGGACTACGACAAGGCCCACTACGAGGACATGTACTTCAACCGGATGGCGGGCTACTACGAGGACCAGTCCTCGGGTCGCTACTCCGTCGACGGTGACGTGACCGAGTGGGTGAAGGTCCCCTTCAACGAGGCGCGCTACGGCCGCAACTACTGCGGCGGCATCGTCTGCAACAACACCTGGTTCCTGATCCGGGACGCCATGGCCGTCTGGGTCAACGACCGGCTGGCCGAGGGTCAGACGATGGCGCAGGTGCAGGAGTACCTGAAGACGTTCGACGAGTGGGACCGCTACGACTTCGACGGCGACGGCAACTTCGACGAGCGCGACGGCTACATCGACCACTTCCAGATCGTGCACGCTGGCGGTGACGAGGCGGCTGGCGACCCGAACCAGGGCACCGACGCGATCTGGTCGCACCGCTGGTACGCGGCGGTGAACCCGATCGGGTCGTCGGGCCCGACGGGCCTCGCCCCCTTCGGCGGCGTCAACGCCGGTCAGGGCGGCGACTCGTCGGGTGTCGCCATCCCGAGCAACCCGACCGACGTCTGGGTCGGCGACTACACCATCCAGCCGGAGAACGGCGGGCTCGGCGTCTTCGCGCACGAGTACGGCCACGACCTGGGTCTGCCCGACCTGTACGACACGTCCGGCAACACCGGCGGTGCCGAGAACTCGACCGGCTTCTGGACGCTGATGAGCTCCGGCGCCAACATCGGTGACGGCGGCCCGGACGGGATCGGGGACGCCCCGACCGACATGGGCGCGTGGGAGAAGTTCCAGCTCGGCTGGCTCGACGGCTTCTACGACGTCGCGTTCGCCGGGCAGAAGTCCGACCACCGGCTCGGCCCGCACGGCGGCGGCGCCAACAAGCAGGCGCAGGCGCTGTTCGTCGTGCTGCCCGACAAGGAGGTGCCGCTCGACCTGGGCGCGCCGTGCGCCGGCTGCGGGTCGACGTACTTCTACAGCGGCTCCGGGGACGACCTGAACAACACCATGGCGAAGACCGGGGTGTCCGGGTCGTCGCTCACGGCACAGGTCCGCTACGACATCGAGACCGACTGGGACTACGCGTTCCTCGAGGCCTCGACGGACGGCGGCGCCAGCTGGGCGTCCGTGCCGACCAACCTGTCGGACACCTCGGGTGACCAGAGCGGCTTCAACCAGAGCGGTACCGGCATGACCGGGAGCACCGGCGGTGCCTGGACGGCACTGACCGCCACGCTACCGGCCGGTACGAACGCGATCCGGTTCCGCTACCAGACCGATGGCGCGGTGGCCGAGCCCGGGTTCCAGGTCGACCAGATCGCCGTCGGCGGGACGCTGGTGGGGACCGCGGAGACTGACGAGGGCTGGGTGTTCGACGGGTTCCGCACCACGACCGGGTCGGACACGCAGCGCTTCTTCAACGCGTACGTGGCAGAGAACCGGCAGTACGTCAAGAACGACCGGTCGCTGCGCACCGCGTACAACTTCGGGTTCGTGGACCAGAGGCCGGACTGGGTGGAGTCCTTCCCCTACCAGGACGGTCTGCTGATCAACTACTGGGACGACTCGTACGGCGACAACAACGTCGGCGACCACCCCGGTGGCGGTCTCCTGCTGCCGGTGGACGCGCATCCCACGTTCCACCACAGCTACGACGGGCACCTGCTGCGCCCACGGATCCTGTCCTTCGACTCGACCTTCGGGCTCGAGCCGACCGACAAGGTCACGGTGCACAAGAACAGCCAGCCGACGACCATCGCGTCCCAGCCGGCTGTGCCGCTGTTCGACGACACCCAGACCTGGTGGTTCGACCAGGACGGGCACGCGTCGACCGGCAGTCATGTCGGGCGGTACCAGCCCGGCTGGGTCGGGGTCGACGTGCCGAAGACCGGCACGACCATCCGGGTGAACAGCGTGAGCTCGACCGGTTTCATGCAGGTGACGGTGGCGCCGCGGTAGCCGCGTCGCCTGTAGAGGCCCCGCCGGACGCACTGTCCGGCGGGGCCTCTTCGTTGCTCAGTCCCAGACGGTCCCCTCGTCGAGCCAACGCAACGCGCCGCGCGCGCAGTGCCCCTGCCACGCGCGGATGGTGGGCAGCCCGGGCGGGGCCGGACGGCGGGCGCGGTCGGACCAGACGCCGACCATGCACGCCACCACGGACTGCAGGTGCACGCCAGGCACGTCCCGTGTCGCCCCGGCCGACCGGAGGAAGTCGTCGGGATCGGGGCCGCCCTGGACGACGAAGTCGACGGCCAGCAGCAGCGTGTCCAGCCACGTCACCCCGCGGCAGGCCCATGCCCAGTCCAGGAGCACGGCCTCGCCGTCAGGTCTGATCAGGATGTTGTCGCTGCGGGCGTCCCAGTGCACCAGCGCGTCGCCGCGGGTCACCTCCCGCGCCCGCGCCTGATGGTCGAGCATCTCAGGCAGCCGCGCCGTCAGGCCGGGGTCGAGGCCGTCCGGGTTCGCGGCGACGTCATCCCACGCCGACAAGGCGAGCACCACGTCGGCGAAGGGCGGCAGCTCAGGGTGCCCCGCAGTCGCAGCCACGCGGCTCAGTGAGCGTGTGACGGCGTCGATGTCCGGTGTCGTCCACGGCACCGGCGGCCGTCGGCCTTCGACGTCGTCGAGGACGAGCGCGACCCAGTCACCGTCGTCGTAGGACGCGACCAGCCGGGC